>JBBQXV010000013.1:0-61998 GCA_038209335.1 Polyangiales bacterium
CCCACGCGACGCCCCCTTCGTCCGTCGTCGCCGTCACGAGCCACGCGACCGCGAGCGCGATCGCTCCGAGCGCGAGCGCGCGCCACGCGATCCGGGCGTCCCAACGAGTCCACTGGCGCAGCACGCCGCGAGCGTACCGCCAACTTGGCCCGCGTGCGCGCGCGCTGGTACGCGAGTCGATCATGCGTCACGCGCTCTTCTCCGCGTTGGCCGTGCTAGCCGCGTCGGCCGCGTGCTCCGGCGGCAAAGATCCGTACAACCCCGGCACGCCGCTCGGCACGTACCACGTCACCGGCAAGCTCCTCACAAACGAATGCGGCGACGGCGTCGGGCAGACCGATCCGTGGGAGTTCGACATCCACCTCGCGAGCGATCCCGGAACGCTCTACTGGGTGCAAGGCGGTCCCGCGGTGTCGGGCGCGCTCGACGCGAAGGAGCACGCCGTCCTCACGTCGAGCGACACGCGCACGCTCCATCAAGCCGATCCGAAGCACGGCCTCGGCTTCTGCAGCGTCACCCGAAGCGACGCCGTCGACGTCACGCTCGCCACCGACAGCACGAGCTTCACCGGCACGCTCAAGTACACGTTCAACGCGACCGACGGTAGCGACTGCACGGATCAGCTCGCGATGTCGGGCGGCACGTTCGCCGCGCTTCCGTGCACGACGAAATATCAGATGACCGGCGCACGCACGGCGTTGCCGCCGAAGAAAAAGTGAAGCCCGAAGAGAACGGGCTGTGAAACGTGCCGCCGGGAAGTGACATCGCCATCGGCGTGTTACATTGAGGAAGTCGTCGTGCCTGGACGTCGCCCGTCACTAGAGCGCGCCCGGATGGTCCGACGGGGGAGCACCCTCGTGAGCACGGCAGAATCGCGGCGCGCCCGCATTCGCAGGCCGCCCTACAACGGAAACACTCGCCGCGGCGGCACACTTCACACCGTCCCCCGAGTGCCGGCACGTCCGGAGGAGGAGCACGATCATGCAGAGTACCCATGGCCCTAATTCCACGGGGTTGATGCACTAAGCAGCCGTGCTCTCTGCCCTGATGCAGAGGAATCACGGACGGGAAGCGTGACTTCGTGAGAGGCCGTCGAACGGCGTACGCGCTGTTCGGTCCGGCTTCGGGATGAGACGAATCAGCTCCTCGTGTGCCCTTGGATTGGGCTGTATCGGAACCGGCGGCCCGGGTGGACCACAGAGCCACCCGGGCCGTTGACTATTTGCGGACCGGGTTGACGCCGATCGGGCGAGCGCGCTAAGCCAGAGGCCGTTTCGCGGGACTAGCTCAGTTGGTAGAGCGTCAGCTTCCCAAGCTGAATGTCGCCGGTTCGAACCCGGTGTCCCGCTCTCTCCCCTTCGCCTCCTTTCGCCATGTCCGCCCCCGCGCAAGCGCCGAGCGCACCGCAGAGCTCGCTCCGGCGTTTTCTGTCGCTCGATCTCCTCGACAACCGCTACCCGGCGCTCCACGGGATGCGCGTCCTCGCGATCATCAGCGTCGTGCAGTTCCACGTGACGTGGATCTACGCCGGCGAGCAGCGGATCATCTTGGACGGCGACTGGATCGGATCGTCGCTCGCGGTCTTCTTCGGCATGGATCTCTTCTTCATGCTGAGCGGCTTCTTGATCGGATCGATCCTGCTTCGATCGCTCGAGACGAGCGGCACGCAGCGCATCCAGCGCTTCTACATCCGGCGCGTCTTCCGCACGTTCCCGTCGTACTACGTCGTGCTCACGTTCCTCGTGCTCACGACCGCGCTGACCGCCGCGCAGCAAAAGCATCTCCCCGCCGAGTACCTCTACGCGACCAACTTCATGCCGCTCGGTCGCCCGGACATCATCATGTTCTGGGGATGGTCGCTCGCGCTCGAAGAGCAGTTCTATCTCACGGTTCCGATCCTCTTCTTCCTGCTCCATCGCTTGAAGAGCGATCGCGTTCGCATGGCGCTCTTGATCGCGATGTGGCTCGCCGGCCTCGTCGTGCGCCTCGTCATCTACTACCGGCATCGTCCGTGGACCGATCTCGGGTTGTACGACGCGCTCTACTTTCGGACGCACACGCGCTTCGACACGCTCGTCGCGGGGATCGTCCTGGCGTTCGTGCAGCAACGATGGGGCGAGGCGATCGGGCGTTGGCTGAAGCTGCCGCTGCATCGCGCGATGGTGGCCCTGCCGTCGCTCGCGCTCTTCTGGCTCTTGATGAACCCGGCGATGTTCGGGAAGGAGCACGTGCAGCTGGTGCACGTGTTCGCGTGGGGGAGCGTGACGACGCTGATGTATTTCGGTTGGGTGTTGTTGCTGCTGCACGGCGATGGGTGGATTCATCGCTTTCTGTCGGCCCCGATCTTCAGGCGGACGGCGACGCTGGGGTACGGCGTGTATCTGGTGCACATTCCGATCATCGATCACGCGCTCGTACCGGTCGCGCAGCGGATGCAGGCGCAGCATGTGTCGATGCTGCTGGTTTGGCCTGCGTCGCTTGCCGCGGTGATGCTGTCGTCGCTCGCGCTGGGCTACGTGATGCACGTCCTGATCGAGAAGCCGTCGCTCGCGTTTCGCGACAAGATCGCGGGCTAGTCGACCGTCGATCACGATCACGGATCAAACGGCTTCCCAAACCCCACCACCGGCAGCGGCGACCACGTCCAGTCGTCGCGTGTCTCGTTCATCCATACGATCGCCGTCGCGTCGTCGAGGTCGCGATCGAACGTGAAGACGACGTCGCGCGGTCCGGCGGCTTCGCTCGCGTCGACGATCTTCGCGGTCATCCCGCGAACGCTGACTGTGTCCCCCGCGCGCAGACGCGCTTCCGGCGATCGAAGCAGGCTCCCCGTCACGACGGGGTAGAGTCCGCTTCCGACCGGCGCGATCAGCTCGAGGGTCCGCGCGTCCCGTCGTATCGCCAGGATGTGCCCGGTGTCGGCGAGCACGATCCAGCGCGCCGGCGTGCGGCCGCGGGGATCGAGCGCGAACGGCGCGAAGAACATTCCGATGGTACCGCGCACGACTCCGATTTCCGCGTGAGCTACGTCGCCGACACCCGCGCGAAGGCGATTCGCGTTCGCCGCGAAGCGATCGGCGTCGGCGTGAAACTCGCGCGACCAGAGGAACGACGCTCCTGGACCGTGCACGAGCTGCGCGAAGCCGAGCGTGATCGCCACCGTCTGCGCGAGCTCGCGCGCGCCGCGTCGGCCTTCGTTCGCCGCCGGCGAAAACCAGGCGTAATCGAGCACGATCGCGACCACGCCGGCGACGCCGATCATGCTCACGCCGAGGAGGCGCGGCGCCGGGACCACCGCGAGCACCGGCGCGATCGCGAACAGCGATCCCAAGAGGAGCCACGATGCCATCGTGCGGGCGGGCGCGTCGAGGAGTGCGATCGCGCGTCGCGCGATGACGAGCACGAGCACGAACGACACGACGACGATCGCCCCGAGCGCGACGCGCGCGGACGTCGACTGCCAGCTTCGCGAATCGATTGTCAGCCATTCTTCGCCGAGGAGCGCGACGATGCGCCATGGCGCTTGCTGCAGGAAGACGAGCGGCTCGCGAAGTGGATCCGCGTAGAACCCGGAACCGATCGCGCCGTACCCGAGCTGCGTGCGGACGATCGCGTACGCGCCGGCCGGGACGATGAACGGCACGAGCCCGAGCGCGCGCTTCGCGAGCGAGCGACCCTTGCCGTCGACGAGCTCCATCGCGAGCACGTAACCGCCGAACGAGATCGCGTACTCGCCGCCGCCGAGCAGCGCGAGCGCGAAGAGAAGCGCCGCGAGAGCTGCGTCGCGCCCCCTCCCCGTCTCGCGCCACCGCGCGTGCACCGCCAGCGCGAGCGTGCCGAACGTCAGCGACACCAGCGCCTCGCGATTCGCGAGCCATGCGATGGGCATCGCGTGGCACGACGCGAGCGCGAAGATCGCCGTCGCGAGGACGACGATCCGCGGCGACAACGCACGTCGAAAGAGCGCGCGCGCCGCGACCGCCGCGGCCACCCACCACGCGAGCGAGTGCAGATGCATCGGCAGCGGCGCACGACCGAACACAGTGTGATCGACCCATAAGAGCGCGCTCGACAGCGGCCGCAAGAAACGCAGCGTCAGCTTCGGATGCGCCCACCACGGCAAGAGCCCTCGCTCCATGAGCGCGGGGCGCACGCCGTCGTCGACGAAGTCGTAGAGATCGAACGCGCTCCTTTCCGCGGGAAACGTCCGCTCGACCATCGCGATGTGCAGGTAGTCGTCGAGCAGAAAGCCCGTGCGCACTGCAGGCGAAAAGAGCACCACGCCGACGAGCAGGAGGCTCCACCACGGAAGTCGCCGGCCAGCGGTCATGAGAGCGCGCAGAATCTACGCTTGACGCAGAACGCGCGCGACGAAAAAGTCGGACGCGATGGATGGCGATCTGACGACCGCGCTCGAACGCGCGCTCCTGCGCGAGCTGATGGCGGCGTGGCGGCAGGTGAACGAGGCGTACTTCAAAGGCGGCCTTCGCGCGCCGGCGCTCGAGCTCGTCGCGTCGCGCGCGCACCTCGGTCGATGGATGCACGCGACGCGGACGATCGAGATCTCGCGACCGCTCGTCGTCGAGCAGCCGTGGGGCGTCGTCGTCGAAGTGTTGAAGCACGAGATGGCGCATCAGTACGTGCACGAGATCCTCGGCGAGCTCGCAGAGAGCGCGCACGGTCCGGCGTTTCGCGAGGCGTGCAAGCGTCTCGGGATCGACGCGCGCGCGGCGGGCATGCCGGCGGCCGCCGCATCTGACGGCGAGCAGCGCGTCGTCGAGCGGATCGCGAAGCTCCTCGCGCTCGCCGAGAGCCCGAACCAGCACGAAGCCGAGGCCGCGATGGCCGCCGCGCAAAAGCTGATGCTCAAGTACAACCTCGACGTCCGTGCCGACGCCGCCGCGCGCGGCTACGCCTACCGCCATCTCGGCGTGCCGACCGGACGCGTGACCGAGAGCGAGCGGATCCTCGCGATGCTCGTCGGGCGCCATTTCTTCGTCGAGGTGATCTGGGTGCCGGTGTACCGCGCGCTCGAAGGCAAGCGCGGGAGCGTCCTCGAGATCTGCGGCACGTCGGCGAACCTCGCGATCGCCGAGTACGTGCACGCGTTCATGACCGAGACCGCCGAGCGCCTCTGGCGCGATCACAAACGCGACCACGGCATCGCGTTCGATCGCGATCGTCGCACGTACCTCGCGGGCGTCATGACCGGCTTCGCCGAGAAGCTCGGTCGGCAAGCGGCGTCGCACAAACAGATGGGGCTCGTCTGGGTGAAGGACGGCGATCTCGAGAGCTTCTTCCGTCGCCGCCATCCGCACGTGCGTCACGTGCGCCACGCCGGGACGCGCCGCACCGAGGCGTACGCGCACGGACGCGAGGCAGGCCGACGCATCGTGCTCCACCGCGGCGTGAGCACGACCGCCGAGTCGCGCGGAAAACTGCTCCCCGCGAAGCGATAGTCGCGACATACGCACGGCCGGCGCTTGCGCCCGCGCGCGCCGTCTCCTACGAAGCGCTTCATGCGCCGACGCCTCTCGATCGCTCTCGCCCTCGCCCTCCCGCTCGTTCTCACGTCCCACGCGGCGACCGCCGACGAAGGCATGTGGCCGTTCAACATGGTTCCGAAGGATCGCATCCAGAAGGAGCACGCGGTGACGCTCTCGGACACGTGGCTCGATCACGTGCGCCTCGCGTCGGTGCGCTTCAACAGCGGCGGCTCGGGATCGTTCGTGTCGGCGGGCGGTCTCGTCCTCACGAACCACCACGTCGCGTCGGACTGCATCGCGAAGCTCTCGTCGGCGGGTCACGACTTTCTCCACGACGGATTTCTCGCCGGCAAAGACGGCGACGAAGCGAAGTGCCCGGACCTCGAGCTCAACCAGCTCGTCGCGATCGAGGACGTCACCGACAAGGTGAAGGCCGCGAAGAAGGACGGCATGAGCGACGCCGAAGCGAACGGCGCCGTCAAAGGGACCATCGCGCAAATCCAAAAGGAGTGCAGCGACAAGACCGGCCTTCGCTGCGACGTCGTCACGCTGTACGCGGGCGGCAAGTACCACCTCTACACGTACAAAAAGTACACCGACGTCCGCCTCGTCTTCGCCCCAGAGCAAGCGATCGCGTCGATGGGCGGCGACGTCGACAACTTCACCTACCCCCGCTTCGATCTCGACATGACGATCGTGCGTGCGTACGAGGGGGGAAAACCCGCGTCGCCGAAGGATTGGCTCAAGTGGAGCGTCACCGGGCCGAAGGAAGGCGACACCGTCTTCATGAGCGGCAACCCGGCGCGCACGAACCGCTGGAGCACGATCTCCCAGCTCGAACGCTACCGCGATCTCGTGATCCCGCATCAGCTCGCGCACTGGAAGCAGCAGCGCGCCGCGCTCCTCGCGTTCGGAAAGACGAGCGGCGAAGCGCATCGCGAGACGTTGAAGGCGATGCACCGGATCGAGAACTCGCTGAAGGCGACGATCGGAATGCACGGCGGCCTGAAAGACGCGACGCTCATGAAGCGAAAAGCCTTCGACGAGTCGGCGTTCCGGAAATCGATCGACGCCGATCCGGCGGCGAAGACCGCGTACGGCTCGGTGTTCGACGATGTCGCGGCGGTGCAGAAGATCTACGCCGATCAGATCTTCACGAAGCACGCCGCGCTCGAGGCGGACGCGAACGATTCGCAGCTCCTTCGCATGGCGCGCGACCTCGTGCGTCTGTCGGTCGAGCGCGACGTGCCGAACGACAAGCGGCTCAGCGAGTACGGCGACGCGGGGATGGAGTCGCTGAAGCTTCGGCTCTTCTCGCACGCGGCGGTGTACGGCGGCGTCGAGGCGGCGATCGTCCGCGTGTGGCTCGAGCAGCTCGTGCGCGATCTCGGTGAAGGGGCGCCCGTGGTGAAGACGATCCTCGCCGGGCGCTCGCCGGCGAACGCGGCGCAGGCGATCGTCGCGGGCTCGCGCCTGTTCGACGTGTACGCGCGTCGCGCGCTCTTCGACGGCGGGAAGGCGGCGGTCGATGCGTCGAGCGATCCGGCGATCGTCGTCATGCGCGCGCTCGACGCCGACGCGCGCGCGATCCGCAAGCGCTACGAGGACGAGGTCGAAGGCCCGATGCGACGTCACGGGCAACGCATCGCCGAGGCTCTCTTCAAGATGAAGGGGACGAGCCTATTCCCGGACGCGACGTTCACGCTGCGCCTGTCGATCGGCGTCGAAAAAGCCGTCGGCGAAGGCAAAAAACAGATCCCGTGGTCGACCGACTACGCCGGCCTCTACGCGCACGCGACCGATCAAGCGCCTTTCAAGCTTCCGCAGCGATGGGTCGACAAGAAGGCGTCCGTGAAGATGGACACGCCATTCAACTTCGTCTCGACCAACGACATCATCGGCGGCAACAGCGGCAGCCCCGTCATCGGCGCGAACGGCGAGCTCGTCGGCCTCGTCTTCGACGGAAATCTCACGAGCCTGCCTAACCGATTCGTTTACGACGAGACGACGGCGCGCTCGGTGAGCGTCGACTCGGCCGGGATGATCGAGGCGCTGAAGAGCGTCTACGGAGCGGACGCGCTGCTCGCCGAGCTGGTGAAGTAGCGCCGCTTTCCGCGGAAGATTGGAGCCGGCTGGCCGGAGCCTGTAACCTAGAGGGAGTGCCGCTACATCCCGAGCAAGCCGATCTTCCCGAGGGGATGACGCTGCTCGACCGCTACACGATCATCGATCGCATCGCGGCGGGCGGAATGGCGACCATCTACCGCGCGACCGACGAACGCCTCGATCGCGTCGTCTGCGTGAAGCTCCTCAGCCTCGTCATCGAAGGCTCGGGGAGCACGAACGGCGGGAGCGTCTACCAGGCGAGCTACTCGCACTTCCAGAAAGAGGCGCTCGCGCTCTCGAAGCTCCAGCACCCGAACACGCTGCGTATCTACGACTTCGGTTATCTCGGCGGCGATGGATCGGGCAGGCCGTTTCAGATTTCGGAGTTCCTCGACGGCGGCAACCTCGAGCAGCACGTCCGCGCGCGCGGTGCGCTCAAGCGCGCCGAGGCGCTCGCGATCCTCGATCGCGTCTGCGGCGCGACGTCGGAGGCGCACTCGCACGAGATCATCCACCGCGACATCAAGCCTTCGAACATCCTCTTCTCGCGCGTCGACGGCGTCCTGATGCCCAAGCTCGCCGACTTCGGGATCGCGCGCACCGATCTTCGCAAGCGACCTGCGCCGGGCGAAGAGGAGGACACCGAGGTCCTCAGCACGATCCCGCTCTTCTCGCCGCGATGGGCCGCGCCCGAGCAGCTCGCGGGGACCGACGAAGGACCGGCGACCGACGTCTACGCGCTCGGTCTCGTCGCTGCGTTCATGCTCGCGGGGCGCGCGCCGTTCGACGTCGAGGACGTGCGGCGCACGTTCACCGAGCGCGTACGCGGCGACGACTTGCTCGCGTCGCGCCTCGTCGTTCTCGGGATCACCGGCGACGCGCGCGACGTGCTGATGGCATCGATGCGCGCGAACCCGAAGCAGCGCATCGCGACGCCCGCGGACTTCTTCGAAGCGTTCAACGGCGCGCTCGGCGGCGCACGCACGTCGCTCCCGCCGCCCGTCGAAGCTCCGCGCGCCGAGTACCGATCATCGATCACACTCGACGGTCTCGACGAGCGCGACGGCAGCAACGATCGATCGACCGCGTCGTTCACCCCCGCCGAACGGATCCTCGACGTCGGCGGACGTCGCGTCCGCGTCGTCGAGGTCCACGAAAAGATCGACGTCGCCGAGCCGACGCCGGTCGGATTCGGCGCGCGCTTCCGCGTGACGCTTTTGCCCGGACGCGGGCAATCGTTCCGCATGCACCTCAAAGGTCTAAACTGCTTCGTCGCGCGCCCCGGCGGAGGACCGAGCCCGGCGATGAACGCGGACGCCGACGGCGTCGCGGATCTCGTATCGATGCAACGCGAGAAGATCGGCGCCGTCACTTGGTCGTTCGGCACGCTGACGCCTGCCGGGCGCACGTTTCGAATCGGCGACGGAGAGCTCGTCGTCCCGCTGCCGCAAGGATCTCACGCGCTCGCTCTCGAGGTAGGTCGAGATATAGAAGCGATTGTGATTTGCCGTAGAGGGTGAAACGCGCGAGGATCCCGGGTAGTGAGCCAAAGGAACGTCCCACCGACGCCGCCACAGCCGCCGCCGGCTTCCGGAAGCGGCTCGGCAGCCCGACCGTTCGCATCGATCCCTACGCCGACGACGGCGTTCACGACCGCGGAGATCGAAGCGGCGGCGTCTGCGTCGCACGCGGTCGCGTCGGGCGAAGCGTCGACCGGCGCACCGACCGAGCCGCTCCCCGTGCTCTCGAGCGCGGCCGCGCAGCAAACGGTGCAGCCGCACAAGACGATGCTCGGGCTGCCGCGTACGCCGTCCGTCCCGCCCGCGCCTTCCGTTCCGCCCCCGCTGCCGATGATGCCCGCGATGCCGCGCGCGCCGTTGGCAGCCCCGCCGCGCTCCAATTTCCCGAACGCCCCGTCGTCGCTCTCGTCGGCGCCGCCCGCGCCGCCGCCACTTCCGTACGCGCAGAACCCGCAAGCCACGCAAGGTCAAAGCGCGGCGGCGGCGGTGCAGTACGCGCCGGGACCTGCGTCGTCGGGTGTATCGGCCGCCGTCGCCACGTCCGCCGTGCACTCCGTCGCGCTCCGCACCGACATGCCGCGCGACGTACGTCCTGCCGCGGCGCACGTCGTCCGCTCGCGCGCCTACGCGTTCGTCCTCGACGCGCGCGGCCTCCCGATCGAGGTCGGATCCGGGCGCTTCGCGAAGGCGTTCCTCGGCGAAGAGCGCTGGCTCGAGTCGAAGACCGATTTCCGGCGCTATGTCGTCATCAAGATCATCCAGCGCGGCGTGACCGAAGAAGACCGCACTCGTTTTCAAATCGAGAAGGAGCTGCTCGAGCGCGTCCAGGGCCACCCGAACATCATCACGCTCTACGCGTCCGGCGAGAGCGACGATCCCGAGTTCATCCCCGTCACGATCCGCGACAAAGTCGAGAACGACTTCGTCATCCTCGAGCGCCTCGACATGTCGCTCGAAGAGCGGCTCAAGGGATCGCGCGCGCGCGGCAAGCGCGACGATCTCCTCGCGTGCGAGATGAAGGACCGCCTCTTCCGCGTCCTCGACTACATGATTCCAGTCGCGTCTGCGGTCGAGTACGCGCACCTCGTTCGCAACATCTGCCATCGCGACATCAAGCCCGCGAACATCTTGGTCGGCTTGCCCGACACGAACCTTCGCGGCTCGACGCTCGAAGTGCGCCTCGCCGACTTCAACGTCGCGAAGCTTCACGACGACGACGTGAACTTCCAAGTCACGCAGCTGAAGAGCGTCCCGGGCACGCTGTTTTTCCAGAGCCCCGAGCAAGAGACGAACGTCCTCGAGCTCCTCGTGAACGTTCAGCAGGGCTCACCCGAGGTCGAGTTCTTCGAGGACTTCTACATCGCGATCGCAAAGAACGACACGTTCGCGCTCTTCAATCGCGGCGAGCAGTACCAAGTGCTCTATTCGGATCGCGCGAAGAAGCGCCTCGTCCTCGATCGCCCATACCGCGATCCGAGCGAGACGAACGTCCGCGCGAAGGTGCAGAAGAGCGTCGGCCGCCCGGCGGACATCTACTCGCTCGGCGCGCTCCTCTACTATTTGATCAGCGGCGCCTACGCGAACCCGAAGACCCTCTACGATGCGTTCCACAACTTCATCGAGTACGAGCACAGCGACGAAAACAACACCATCGAAGGGTACCTCGCGCACGAGTACTCCGTCATCGACTCGCTCCGCGCGCCGAAGACCGAAGGCGCCGGCGTCAACGTCGCGCCTGCCGACCGCTTCTTTTCGTACAAGCAGTACCTCGACGGCAACGGCGAGCTCATCGATCCGCACGTCATGAAGATCATTGCAAAGTGCATGATCCGGAACAAGCCCGACAGCTACTGCCAGCCGCACGAGGTCGACACGCGCGGGGTCAGCGATCTCGTGCAGGACTTGGTCGATCTCTATTCGCTGTACGGATTTCAGCCGGGCGCGGGATCGACGCAGCTCGCGCGGCGCGGGCACGCGGCGGCGGGGCGGAGTGCGCTCCGGCGGAGGCTCGATCGCGTGGGGCTCGGCATCAAGCGGATGTTCACGGCGCTCGCGCGGATGCTCGGGAAGAAGCGATAGGCTTGCCTCTTTTTCCTGGAGCGACGGGTGTGCATGGGTCTCCGCTTCGCGCCCACGTCGAGCTACCGCCGACGGAGAAGGACTTCGCGTCCGGCCTCTTGCTCGACGTCGTCGAAGCGCTGAAGCGCTGCCCGCCCGGGGGGCTCGTCGCGATCACATCACGCTCGGCCATCGCCGACGATCTCGAGCGATGGGCGCGCTTCACCGGCAACGCCGTCGTCGCGCGCAGCGACGACGCCGAGGGGACTCGCTTCGTCGTGCGAAACGGCCCCGCGCCGGTCGAAGAGCCGCCGCGTTCGATCGGCTCGCGGCTGTGGCTCTACACGAACTTCGACTGCAACCTGGCGTGCGACTATTGCTGCGTCCGGTCGTCGCCGCGCGCCGAGCGCCGCGCGCTGTCGCTCGATCTCGTGCGTCGAATCGCGAGCGAAGCCCGCGAGCTTCGCGTCGAGCAGATCTTTCTCACCGGCGGCGAGCCGTTCCTCGTCGCCGACATCGCGGACATCGCGATCGCGTGCGCCGAAAGCGCGCCGACCACGATCCTCACGAACGGAATGCTGTTCGCCGGCAAGCGCCGCGAAGCACTCGCCGCGATGCCGCGCGACCGCGTCACGCTTCAGATCAGCCTCGACAGCCCGACGCCGATCGTTCACGAGCTGCACCGCGGGCGCGGCACGTGGGCGCGCGCGTGGGCCGGCGTGCAGGTCGCGCGCGAGCTCGGCTTCCGCGTGCGCATCGCGGCGACGCTCGCGAGCGACGCGGACGAAGAGAGCTTCCGCGCCTTCCTCGATCGCGAGAAGATCGCCGACGACGATCGCGTCCTGCGCCGCGTCGCGCTTCGCGGTTTCGCCGAGGAAGGCGTCGCCCTCGCGCGCGCGGATCTCGCGCCGGAGGTCACCGTCACCGCGAACGGCGTCTACTGGCACCCGGTCGGCGCGACCGACGACGACTTCTTCGTCCTGCGCGACCCGCTCCCCCTCGCCGCCGCGATCGAGGCCGTCCGACGCGCGTACGCCGAAGAGCGCACGCACGCGGACGCGCTCGCGCAGGTGTTTCACTGCGCGTGACGACTCAGAAGATCTTCTGCGCGCGGCAAGCAGCGCGCAGCGACGCGTACCCGTCCTGCGCGGGAATCCATTTCTTCAGCCCCTCGGCCTCGAGCACCGGGCGGTGCCGCGGGTTGTCGAAGCTCATCGCAAACAGCGCCTTCTCGAACGCATCTCGGCTATCGCTCTCGAGGCCAGGGCGCGCGGTGAACATGCAGTGGTTGTATCCGGGCGACGTCCACACCGCCGCGACGGCACCGCTCGGCACGAGCTTCTTCTCGTGGACGCCGTCCCAGAACGGGCTGCCCACGAACGCCGCGTCGGCTTTTCCTTCGAGCACGGCTTTGAGCGAGTCGACCTCGCTCGTCCCCGTGTCGCCGTGCTTGCCGACGTCGAGGTCGAAGCGCACGGTCTTGTAGTCTTTGCCTTCGACCATCCCGTGCTCGGCGAGAAAGTGCACGGGGAGGATCGCCGCGTGGCCGCTGTCGCGGCTCCCGAGGGCGATCGTCTTCCCGCGCACGTCGTCGATCGAGCGAACCGCGCCGCCGGTGAGCGACACCAGCACCGACTTCCAGTCGAGATCGGTGTCGCGCATCGCGATCGGCGCGCAGCGCTTCTCGCTCCACGCTTCGGACTGCACGTAGGCAAGGTTCGTGTTCCAGGCGATGTCGATCTTCGACGACACGATCGATCGCGCCTGCGCTTCGTAGTTGAGGAAGAGCACCACCTCGAGGGCAAGCTTCGCCTCGTCCCGGAAGTAGCTGCGCATCCCTTCCCAGATCGTCACGACCTTCGGATCGTAGGCGACCGCACCGAGCAAAATTTCGTTCATGGGCGTGCTCCTTTCAGAAGAGCGGGATACCGAGGAGGGCCTTGCCGATGAACTCGCGCAGCACTTCGACCGTCGGCGCCATCACCGCGCCCGCCTGCGCGTCGCGGAAGAAGCGCTCGATGCCGGTCTGCTTCGAAAACGCCGCGCCGCCACACGTTCGCATCGCGTCTTGCGTCACGCGGATCGCGATCTCGCCCGCGGCCGCTTTCGTCTCGAGCACACGGAGCATCGTGAGCTCCGACGGCTTCTCGAGGTGCGTGACGAGGTCCGCGATGCGTGCGGCGAGTCCGTCGGTCTCGATTTGCATGCCGGCGAGGTTCGCGCGGAGGTTCGGCAACGCTTCGCCGAGCTTGACCGCGTTGAGGTGCTCGAACGTCGCAGTCTTGAGGTGCGTGACCGTCGCGCCGACGACCGCGCGGCAGATGCCGAGCGCGACGGACGCCGAGCCGAGGTTGAACCACGGGAGGACGACCTCGAGCATCGCCTTGAACCCCGCTCCCTCGGCGGTGAGCAGCGCGTCGCGATCGACGACGCAGCCTTCGAGCGTCATCGGCGACGATGCGTTCGCGCGGAGGCCGAGCCCGTCGAACGCCGGTCCCACCTTGAGGCCCGTCGCATCTTTCTTCACGAAGTAGAGCGCCGTGTCGGTCGGCCCCTTCGAGTCGGGGATTTGCGACGAGACGACGTAGCTGTCGGCTTGCCCCGCGCTCGTGACCCACGATTTCATCGCCGTGAGCCGCGTCTTGTCGCCGGTCTTCTCGGCGCGCGAGACGGGGGCCCAGAAGTGGCTGCGCGAGCCGCGTTCGCTGAAGGCGAGCGTCGACAGGTGCGTCCCCTTCGCGATCTCTTGGAGCGCTGCGGCGGCGGCCTTGCTGTCCGGCGCCCCCGCGGCCAAGCACTGCGTCGCGCAGACGTGCATCATGTAAATCATCGCGACGGAGGCGTCGGCCTCGGCGATGATCGACGCGACGTCGCCGAACGTCCGCGGCCCGAGCCCGCCTCCGCCGCTCGCCGTCGGCGCGAACGCCGCGAGCAAGCCTGCCTCGCCGAGCGCGCGCACGGCCTCGGGCGAGAAGCGCGCGCTCTTGTCGTTTTCCGCCGCATGCGGGGCCAGTACTTTCGCTGCGACCGTGCGTGCTTGCTCGACTGCTTGTTCGTGGGTCATGGGTTCCTCCGGTTTCGTCTTACGCTCGAGTGGCGCGCGAGTTTCGGTCGTCACGTCGTTCTGATAAAGAAGAAACGATGGCGGGTTCGGCGAGGCCTGCGTCGCGAGGCCTCGGTGGGCCGATCGCGTTCGGCGCGGGCACCCTCGCGCTCGCGCTCGCTGCGATGGCTCTTCTGAGGCTCGCGGTCGTCGCGACGCTGCCGGATTCGGACACCGACGCTTACGGCCACTTCGCGGCGGCGCGCGCGCTCCTCGCGCATCCCGATCGCGTGGCGGACCATTGGGTGTGGTTGCCGGGATGGCACGGCGTGCTCGCGCTGCTCATCACAATGCGCGCGGGCTTCGTCGGGGCGCGTCTCTTCAACGCTGCGCTCGCGATTCTCATCCCGATCGTTCTCTATCGAATGGTGCGACCTCGTTCCGAGCGTGCGGCGATCGTCGCGGCGCTCGCGATGACGATCGTCCCGCTCTCGAGCTTGCTCGCGACGTCGGCGCAAAGCGAGACGCTGTTCGCGCTCTCGCTCGTGGGCGGCGCGGCGGCGCTCGCGCGGGGCCGCGGGCTCGTGGCGGGGGCGTGCCTCGCCGTCGCGTGCCTGCTTCGTTACGAAGCGTGGGCCGCGACCGTCGCGCTCGGCGTCGGAGTGGCCGTGCGCGGCGATGCGCGAAGCAGGAGAGCGACCGCGCTCGCCATCGTCTTCGCCTGTGCCCCCGTGATCGCGTGGTGCGCGATTCGCGCGCGCGCGGACGGACGCTGGTTCGCGTTCATCCCGGAGACGATCCAGTTCGTCGGCGGGCCGGGGCACGGCATGGGGCTGCTCGGGCTCCTCCACTACACGCTCTTTGTCCCCGCGAAGGTGCTCGGCCCCACTGTGCTCCTCGCGCTGATCGGCGTGCGGGCCGCGGCGAGAGTAGCTCCCGAGCTCGCCTGGGCGTCGCTCGGCATCCTCGCGTTTCTCACGGCGACGTGCGTCTTCGGCGGTTCCCTCGGTCTCGATCGACACTTCGCCGCGCTCGTCCCGTTCGCGTGCGTCGCGATCGGATTCGGCGCGCTGCGTGTGTCGGAGGCATGGACGCGCGCGGGTGCTGCCGCGCTCGTCGCGACCCTGGCCGTTCACGTCG
The DNA here is from genome assembly GCA_038209335.1 of Polyangiales bacterium. Classification (GTDB taxonomy): domain Bacteria; phylum Myxococcota_A; class Polyangia; order Polyangiales; family Polyangiaceae; genus JBBQXV01. The sequence continues at coordinate 15,354 of JBBQXV010000013.1, forward strand.
TCTGGTACGTGTCGTCGACGCGCGCGCGATGGGACGCGCAGCAAGCGGCCGCGGAGTGGGTCGACGCGAATTCGGCCGGCGCTCCTGTCGTGTGCCCGAGCGTCGCGCTGCAGCTCCTCACGCACCTGCCGAGCGCGAGGTTCGTCGAGGCGCCGCCGCTCGACGGTCCCTCCGTCATTCTCGGCTGGGAGTCTCAGCTCGGCCCGCTCGCATCGGAAGGATGGCTCGCCGGAAGATGGCGTCAATCGGGCGCGGCGGGTGAGTGCGTCGTCGTGAGGGTCGTCGACCGCGCGCGCGCCTTCGACACGCGCTCCCAGAGGAGCAGCGCGACGAGCGGAACGAATTGAGCCGCGTCGAACCAGAGCCGCGCGGTTGGATGGTGCGGTGCGTAGTAGAGGAGGGCGGCGGCGCTCGAGAGGTAGAGCCACGCGGGGCGCGGAGCCACCGTCGTCAGCGCGATGAGCCAAAGCGCGTACCAGGCGTAGTGCGGCGTCCCCAGCGCGAGCGCGAGCGCGGCGAGGGTCGCGGCCGCGCGCGCTTCCGCACGAAGATCGTGGCGCTCTCGCCGAACGGTGACGATCGAGACCCACGCGAAGATCGCGGCGGCGATCGCGACGTACGCGAGCGTCGGAAGCGGAACCGCGAGCCGAATCATGCGGAGCAGAACGAATCGTTCGCCCGTATCGATCCCCTCTTCCCGCATGTACGTCGGTAAGAACCCGAGGACCTGCGAACCCACGCCGGCGTACGGGAGATAGAGGAGGAACGTCGCGAGGAACGCCACGACGAGGCGCGCTCCCCCGCGACGCGCAAACGCCGGTACGACCACGAGCGGATACCCCTTCACGAGCGTCGCCGCGCCGAGCAAGAACCCCGTGAGCGCGCGCCGCGACGAGCTCGCCGCGAGCATCGCGCCGGCGAGCAGCGCCACCGCGACCGCGTCGACGTGGCCGCTATGGGCCACCTCCCAACACACGAGTGGATGCCACGCGTACGCGATGACCTTGCGCGGGTCTTCTTTCAGGCGGAGGAGCAAGAGGACGAGAATGCCGACCGCGGCGAGGTCGACTGCGACCATCACGAGCTTGGTCCCGTAGAGCGAGCCACCGCCGACCAGGTACGCGCTCAGAAAGGTGACTTGCGCGAGCGGCGGATAGATCGTCGGCGCGTACGATCGACGATTGATGTTCGGGAAGATCTCCGCGTCGCGCAGCGGCGCGAGCTCGGGGGCCTCCGGAACGTAGCGATACGGATTGATGCCCGACGCCTGGACTTTCCCGTCCCACACGTAGCGGTACACGTCGTCCGACAGAAACGGCGGCTGCCAGACGAGCGCCAATCGCAAGAGGACGGCGGTGGCGAGAATGAGCACGAGCTCGCGTCGCGCGCTCCTCGGATCGGCGGGCGCGAAGCGCCACACGACGACCGCAGCGAGCACGAACAGCGCGAGCTCGATCGCGTAGACGATCGTGAACGCGCGAAATCCGAGCCGCGCGTGAAGCGAAGGCCAAGCCAGCGAAGCCGCGATCGTGACGAGACCGATCGCGGCGAGTCTCATGCCCCGACTCGACGGGATATCACGTCAAGGCGAGCAGGATCTTGCCGAGTCGCGGATGGGTCTCGCGAAGACGTTCGAGGCGCGGAACGAGGAGCTGGTCGACGCCGATGTAGCGACCCGCGCGCGTGCCTCCGTAAATCGCGCCGAGGAGCGCGATGAAGACGTAGCTCCAGTACCACTCGTTCGGGAGCTTGCTGTTCGCGAAGTAGAGGTTCACCCCCATGAGAAAGCAGAGCGCCCCGCCGAGCCGCGTGAACACGCCGAACACGAGCGATATCGCGATGAAGGTCTCGCCGAGCCACACCTGCGGCGCGAAGAGATTGAAGTGCGGCAGGACGACGCCGTTCACGAACGCGCGATACCAAGGCACCGCGTACTTTCCCGACTCCTCGACCCAAAGCCGAAGTCCGCCGGCGCCGCCCCAGTCCGGAGGCAGCTTCCACAGCGTCTGCTGGTACCACATGTACCCGACGATGACGCGCGTCGCCGCGAGTGCCCACCACCCTGCCGGTCGTACCGACTGCGCTTTCGGATCCATGACGGACACTACGCCGGACGCCTCGGGCGGTTGCAAGAAAACCTCGATGGTGCGGATCGTCTTTCGATGGGCGGTTCGGGGCCGCTACGTCACGGCAAGTCGACGATGCACTCGACGGTTGGGCGACCGGCGTCGTCCACGATGCAGTCCGTCACGCTCCCGTGGCATGCGGGGCCAACGACTTGGAGGAGGCACGCGCACGTCGCGGAGGGCGCGCACTGCGCCGGGAACGGGTGGCAACCGATCGATGCGTCGCCGCCATCGCCGCCGTCGACGGGCGCGCGGTTGTTGCGGTTGTTGATGCGGCCTCCACCGCGGGTGATGGAGGCGTAGCAGTACTCGCCGTCGTGGCACGGGGGATCGCATTGGTCTCGCGCCGCCGCGAGCGCATCGGCGGTGCCGCCTTCGAAGCCGGTGGATCCGTCGCCGAAGAACGATCCGTCGTCGAGCGGACCTCCGTCACCAACGACGCCCGCGTCGTCGTCGCCATCGGAGGACGCGTCGGTCGCGACGCCGGCGACCGTCGCTCCGCCGCACGCCGCGACGAAGAGCGCGACAAGACCGACGGCGAGGTCCGTTTGCATTCGCCGAGAGTACCTCGACGTTCGGATCCGCTGGCCTCATCGGCGTCTCGTTGTTAATCGCCGCGCCGGCGATGGGCCGCACGCCACGCGAGAACGGCGTCGCGCCTCATCGCTCGACGACGGCGCCTTCCTCCGCGCGCTCGCCCGTCACCATCGCGGTCATGCCCTTCGTGTCGATGACGACGCGCTTGGCGCCGACCGACGCGATCGCGATCGCGAGACGCACGACGAGCGCGGAGCGCCGGAAGATCGATCGCGCGCCGTGATTTTCGCGTTGGATGCCTGGGGCGTAGTGGTTTCGCGATCCAAAAAAGCGCCGCGCGTGTGGAAATTCGTCGCATCTCGCGACGCGAGTGCACCGCTTTCCGGTCGCGAGTACCCTCGCGCCGCGATGAACTCCGACCAAATCGAGCACCCCGACGGCCGCGTCGAGCTCGCGCCCGGCATCACGCTCGACGACGACCGCCTCTACAACCACGACCTCGCGCCGACGAGCGTCGCGCAGCGCACCTGGACCACGTACACGTACGCCGCGCTGTGGATCTCGATGGCCCACTGCATCCCGACCTACATGATGGCGTCGGGGCTCATTCAAGTCGGCATGAACTGGTGGCAAGCGCTCGCCACGATCCTGATCGGCAACGTCATCGTCCTCGTCCCGATCCTCCTCAACTCGCACCCCGGCACGAAGTACGGCATCCCCTTCCCCGTCTTCGCGCGCGCGTCGTACGGCGTCTTCGGCGCGAACGTCCCGGCCGTCATGCGCGCGATCGTCGCGTGCGGGTGGTTCGGGATTCAGTGTTGGATCGGCGGGCAGGCGCTCCACACGTTCTTCAAGTCGCTGCGCGAAGAGTGGCCGACGCTCCTCGGTGACGTGAAGATCGACGGGCACTTCCCCACGGAGTGGCTCTGCTTCTTTCTCTTCTGGGCGCTCAACATCCTCATCGTCTACCGAGGCATGGAGCTGCTCCGCAAAGTCGAGAACTGGGCGGCGCCGTACGTCCTCGTCATGACGATGATCCTCGTCGGCTGGGCGATCTGGCGCGCGAACGGGCTCGGCGCGGTCATGACCGATGGTGGGAATCTACACGGAATGAAATTCGTGAAGGTCTTCATCCCGAGCGTCACGGCCATGATCGGCTTCTGGGCCACGCTCTCGCTCAACATGCCGGACTTCACGCGCTTCGGGCGATCGCAGCGCGAGCAGGCGATCGGCCAAGTGGTCGCGCTGCCGACGACGATGACGCTCTTCGCGGCGATGGGCGTCATCATTACCAGCGCGTCGCAGGTCATCTACGGCAAGGCGATGTGGGATCCGATCGAGCTGGTCGGGCACTTCGAATCGCGGCTCGTCGTCGCGATCTCGATGTTCACGATCGTCGTCGCGACGCTCGCGGTGAACATCGCGGCGAACGTCGTGTCGCCGGCGAATGACTTCGCGAACATCTCGCCGAAGCACATCTCGTTTCGCACCGGCGGGCTCATCACCGGCATCGTCGGGATCTTCATGATGCCGTGGCGGCTCATCGCCGATCCGAGCGGGTACATCTTTCAGTGGCTGCTCGGATACTCCGGCGGGCTCGGATCGATCGCGGGCGTCCTCGTCGTCGACTATTGGGTCCTGCGTCGCGGACAGCTGAAGCTCGCCGATCTCTACCGGCGCAAAGGCGAATACACGTACGACCGCGCGACGGGCACCAACTGGAGTGCCGTCGTCGCGACGATCATTGGGTGCGCGCTCGCGTGGATCGGCGTCGTTGTACCGGTGCTAAGGCCGGTGTTCGACTACGCGTGGTTCGCAGGCGCGTTCGGTGCGGGGCTCGCTTACTGGGCGCTCATGCAGGGGCGCCCATCGTCCGTCACGGCGTCGTGATCACGCCGCACGAGATGCGCGGCGGCGGCGAAGGTCCGCCGTCGACGGGGCTCGCGTGCAAGACCAGCGCGTGTCCGACCACGCCGACCGGGCCGTTGCTCACGGTGATGTCCGCGTCGCCGACCATGAACGTGCCGGTGCCGGCGTCGTCGAGAACGATTGACCACTCGCCGTGGTACGGGCCGCCGTCGGGGCCGTAGTGAGGTCCGGGGTTCGTGCAGTCGGTGCCGAGGTGCACGTGCATGCCGTGCTTTCCGGGCGAGCCGTTCTGCACGGTGACGGTGACGCCGACCAAGCCGTTCGACTCGGTGAACGAGGCGGCGCCGGTGGTCCCCGCGTCGCTCACCGACGCGAGCGTCGCGTGCGCGGTCAGCGTCGCGGCATCGTTGCCGCCACTGTCCGTGTTGCCGCCGCTGTCGATTTGGCCTCCCGAGTCGACGTTGCCGCCGCTGTCTTTGTTTCCGCCCGCGTCGCCGGTCGGCGCTACGACCGACGTGGTGTCGTCCGAGCAACCCGCGGCGAGCGCACCGGCGGTGCAAAGCGACGCGGTGATTCCAATGAGAACGATGGATCTAAGGTTCATGGTGGAGTCTCCCCGCGGGCAGTATGCAGCATCAGTACCCTGGTCGACGCGCAGAATTTCGGCGGGAAATGCGCGCGATCGCGGCGCGAACCCGCGCGCCCCTGGGTCGAGGTCGATCCACGTCGGCGACCACTCTGCGCTTCGGTCCGGTTCCAGCTAGCCTGAGCAGATGCGCGGAGGCCCGAGCACGCGAATGGGCATCGCGAGCGTCGCGTCGCTCGCGATTTTCGTCGCGAGCTGCACGCACGACTTCGGAGCGTTCAGTGTCACCGACGACGCGGCCACCGCGGCCGGCGACGCGAGCTCATCGCACGACGCGAACGCACCGCCCGCCGACGGAGGCGATGCCGCATCCGACGCGACCATCTCGTGCGGAGCCGGCGTCTCGTTCGGCGGCCACTGCTACTTCGCGGCGTCGGCTCCAGGGACGTTCGACGCCACGCGCGCGGCGTGCGTCGCCGCCGGCGCGCACCTCGCCACCATCGGAAGCCCCGCCGAGCAAGCGGCTGTCGCGCCGATCGGCACCGGCATGGAACGCTGGATCGGCCTTTTGCGCACGGGCGACGCAGGCGCGACGAACCCGGCAGCGTTCACGTGGATCACCGGCGAACCGAGCACGTTCGCCAATTGGACTGCAGGCGAGCCGAACGGAAGTGGCCCGTGCGCGCGCTTGCGGACCGACGGAACATGGGCCGACCAGACCTGCGCGACGAGCCTGGCGGCGATCTGCGAGCGCGAGTGACGCGGCGCGACCTTGACGAGCGCGCGTTCGGGTGGCTTATTGCGCGCTTTCCTGAAGACTGAACGGGGGGCGGCGCGGGCGCGAAATCAAACGCGGCCGCGCGCCCAGCAGAGGCGACAACATGAAGACGAAATACTCGGTCGACAAGGTCCGCAATTTCATCGGCGGCAAGTGGAGCGAATCCGCGAACCCGGAGCACGTCGAGATCACGAACCCGGCGACGGGCGATCGCCTCGGCGCGGTCCCGCTCGGCGCGAAGAGCGACGTCGACGCCGCCGTCGCCTCCGCGAAGGCTGCGTTCCAGACGTGGCGCGACGTCCCTGTCGCCGCGCGCGCGCGTTACCTGTTCGAGCTGCGCAACTTGATGGTGCAGAACTACGACGAGCTCTTGTCGATCTGCACGCAAGAGCACGGCAAGACGTTCGAAGAGTCGAAGGGCGACGTGTGGCGCGGAATCGAGAACGTCGAGACGGCGATCGCGATGCCGTCGCTCATGATGGGCCAAGCGCTCGAGCAGATCGCGACGGGCATCGACTGCGTCTCGCAGCGCCAGCCGATGGGCGTCTTCGCGGTCATCGCGCCGTACAACTTTCCGTCGATGGTCCCGCTCTGGTTTTTGCCGTACGCGATCGCGACGGGCAACACGTGCATCGTCAAGCCGAGCGAGCAGGTCCCGTTCTCGCAGCTGCGCCTCTTCGAGCTCATCGAGAAGATCGGACTCCCGCCCGGCGTCGTCAGCTCGGTCAACGGCGGGCGCGACGTCGTCAACGCGATCCTCGATCATCAGGACATCGCCGGCGTGTCGTTCGTCGGATCGACCACGGTCGCGAAGCACGTCTACGAGCGCTGCGGCGCGACGGGCAAGCGCGCGCAAGCGCTAGGCGGCGCGAAGAACTTCACGTGCGTCACCGACGACTGCGACTGGGAGAAGAGCATCGCCAACATCGTCGACAGCGCGTTCGGATGCGCGGGTCAGCGCTGCCTCGCGACGAGCGTCGTCGTCGGCATCGGTCCGGCGTACGCGAAGCTGAAGGCGCAGCTCGCCGAGAAGATGAAGTCGATCAAGGTCGGCTACGGCATGGACGCCGGCGTGACGATGGGCCCGGTCATCAGCGCGAAGCACAAAGAGCGCGTGCTCGCGTACATCGAGAAGGGCATCAAAGAAGGCGCCGAGCTCGTCGTCGACGGTCGCAATTGCAAAGTCGACGGCTACCCCAAGGGGCACTTCATCGGGCCGACGCTCTTCGCCAACGTGAAGCCGAGCATGACGATCGCGCAGGAAGAGATCTTCGGCCCGGTGCTCTCGCTCGTCGAAGCGAAGACGCTCGACGAAGCGATCGCGATGGCGAACGCGCACCAATACGCGAACCAGTCGTCGATCTACACCTCGAACGGCTCGACCGCGCGCAAGTGGACGCGCCAGATCGACGCGTCGATGGTCGGCGTGAACATCGGCGTCGCCGCGCCGATGGCGTACTTCGGATTCGGCGGAAACAAGAATTCGTTCTTCGGCGATCTCAAGGCGCACGGCCGCGAGTCGGTCGGCTTCTACACGCAGAACAAAACCGCGATTCAGCGTTGGTGGTGAGGGGAGACTCGAGATGGCGCGCAACGTTCACGTAGGGCTCATCCAAGCGGCGACGCCGTTCGATCCGGCTTGGAGCATCGAGAAGATCAAGAAGGCGGGGCTCGACGTCCACATCCCGCTCATCGAAGAGGCGGGGAAGAAGGGCGTGCAGATCCTCGGGCTCCAAGAGATCTTCAACGGCCCGTACTTCTGTCCGAGCCAAGATCCCAAGTGGTACGAGGCCGCCGAAGCCGTCCCCGGCCCGTCGACCGAGGTGATGCAGGCGTACGCCAAGAAGTACCAGATGGCGATCGTCGTCCCGGTCTACGAGCGCGAGTCGGCGGGCGTCTACTACAACACCGCCGCGGTCATCGACGCCGACGGGAGCTACCTCGGTAAGTACAGGAAGACGCACATCCCGCACACGAGCGGCTTCTGGGAGAAGTACTTCTTCAAGCCGGGCAACATGGGCTACCCGGTCTTCCAGACGCGCTACGCCAAGGTCGGCGTCTACATTTGCTACGACCGCCACTTCCCCGAAGGCGCGCGCGCGCTCGGGTTGAACGGCGCGGAGATCGTCTTCAATCCGTCGGCGACGGTCGCCGGGCTCTCGCAATATTTGTGGAAGCTCGAGCAGCCCGCGCACGCGGTGGCCAACGGGTACTTCGTCGCGGCGTCGAACCGCGTCGGCACCGAAGCGCCGTGGAACATCGGGAAGTTCTACGGGACGAGCTACATCGTCGATCCGCGCGGCAAGTTCCTCGCGACGGCGTCCGAAGACAAAGACGAGCTCGTCACGGCGACGTGCGATCTCGAGCAGATCGAAGAAGTGCGCCGCGTCTGGCAGTTCTACCGCGACCGCCGACCCGACGCGTACGGCGACCTCACCAAGGCGTGACGGGATCCTTCGGGCGCGATACCTCCGCGCCCTCAGGATGACCTACGGTCACTTTCCCGTCGTGCAGTACGTGTTGATGTCGGTGACGATCTTCTTCTCGTCTTCGCTCGCCGACTGAATGTCCTTCAGGCTCGCCTGCATCCCCGGCATGTCGTTCTTCCCCGACGACGCTTGCATGCTCTTGGCTGCCGCCGAGATCTTGTCGAGCATCTTCACGTAGTCGCCCTGGTAGCCCTTCAGCTTCGCGTCTTCGAGCTGAACGCTGGTGATCTCCGTCTTGGCCGCGTCGATCGACTTGGCCATGTCGCCCATCTCGTTGCCCTTGCCGCCGCCGCCCGCTTTGCTGACGGCGGTGCCGGCCGCGTTCACCTTCTCGATGAGCTTGTTGCACTGCTGGATGCGGCCCATGCCGCACGCGGCAGTTCCGAGGCACGCGACGGCGACGGCGACGACGAAGTGTTTCGCGATCAGATTCATCGAATTCTCTCCATGGATGGCTGCGTGTGTCTCGAAGTCAGAGGCTGAACGTAGAACGCTTTACGAAGCGCCCGTCCCCTTTTTTCCCTTTGTAAGCGCCGTCTTCGACCACGATCTTGCCGCGCGAAAGAACGTGCGTCGGCGCGCCGACGACCTCGCGTCCTTCGAACGGCGAGTAGTCGACGCGCATGTGAAGTGTCTTCTGGCTGAGCGTGTGGCGCTTCTCTCCGTCCCACACGATGAGGTCCGCGTCGGCGCCGATCGCGACCGTCCCCTTCTTCGGATAGAGCCCGAAGATCTTCGCGGGGGCGGTGCTCGTGATCTCGACGAAGCGGTTCATCGAGATCCGCCCCGCGCGAACGCCGCCGTCCCAGAGCAAGTACATGCGCGTCTCGATGCCGGGCATCCCGTTCGGTACCTTCGCGAAGCTGTCTTTGCCGAGCTCCTTCTGGCCCTTCATGCAGAACGGGCAGTGGTCGGTGCTGACGACCTGCAAGTCGTGCGTGCGGAGACCGCGCCACAAGTCTTCCTGCATCGACTTGGGACGAAGCGGCGGCGTGCAGATGAACTTCGCGCCTTCGAGCTCTCCGTACTCCGCCGACGTGCGCCGCAGATCGTCCTCGGAGCAAAAGAGGTACTGCGGACACGTCTCGGCGAACGTAGGCAGCCCGCGATCGCGCGCTTCGACGACTTGCTTGAGCGCGCGCTCCGCCGACAAGTGCACGATGTAGACGGGCGCGTTCGCCATCTCGGCGAGGCAGATCGCGCGGTGCGTCCCTTCGGCCTCCGCGATCTGCGATCGGGTGAGTGCATGATACACGGGTGCGGTGTGCCCCTTCGCGAGGGCCTGCTGCACCATGATGTCGATCGGGATCCCGTTCTCGGCGTGCATGCAGATGAGCGCGCCGATTTCTCCCGCGCGCTGCATGCCGCGGAAGATCTGACCGTCGTCGACGAACAAGACGCCCGGGTACGCCATGAACATCTTGAACGACGTGATCCCTTCGTCGACGAGCTTCTGCATCTCGTCGCACGTCGAGTCGTTCACGTCGGTCATGATCATGTGGAACGCGTAGTCGATCGCGGCTTTGCCTTCGGCTTTCGAGTGCCAGAGGTCGAGCCCTTTGCGCAGTGGATCGCCCTTGGTCTGGATCGCGAAGTCGACGATCGACGTCGTGCCTCCGTGCGCGGCCGCAAGCGTTCCGGTCTCGAAGTCGTCGCTCGACGTCGTGCCGCCGAACGGCATGTCGAGGTGCGTGTGCGCGTCGATCCCGCCCGGCATGACGAACTTTCCCGTCGCGTCGATCGTCGTGTCGAACGTCCCCGATGGCGCGCCGGTCTGCGCGTCGAAGATCGCGGCGATCTTTCCGTCGACGATCGCGACGTCGGCTTTGTACGTGTCGACCGCCGTGACGACGGTGCCCCCTTTGATCAGCGTTCTCATGAGGGGAGCGAGAATACAGGGTGCGTGCGCGCGTTCAACTGGCGGGCGGACGGGGTGACGCGGCACATCTTGGCGCGTACGCATCGCGGAGAAAGCCGCGATTTTCGCGCGGCCACGGCTGGCACGACGGCTGCTCTCTCGATCGCATGCGCGCTCTCCTCCCCTCCCTCGGACTCGTTCTCGTTCTCCTCGCGTGCGGCGGCTCGACGTCGCCGAACGTGACGACGGGCGACGGCGGGACGACGACGATCACGGGAACGCCGTGCAGCGTCGAAGGGGTGACCGGCACCTTCCCCGGCGTGAAGATTTCGATCCGCTCCGACAAGTGCCGCTACGCCGTCGGCGAGCCGGCGAAGTTCACCTACGTCGTCACGACCGATTCGAGCGCGCCGCCGATCGTGACCGCCGCTTCGATGAGCTGCGGCAGCTGCCGCGCGTTCACCGACGATCCGATGGCGTTCACCGGCTACGTGATCAGCGGAACCGCGCCCGACGGCAAGACGCAGCAATACTGCGTCTGCGACACCGGATGTTGCGCGCCGGATCAAGCCGGCAGCATCAAGCTGACGCCCGCGACGAAGACCGGCGTCATCGAGTGGTCCGGACGAAACTGGTACGGCCCATCCGACACGGGGAACAAGGAAGGCGCGTTCTTCCCGCCGGGATCGTACGGCGTGCACGTGTCGTTCGGCGGCGGCACCGGAAGCGTGAGCGCGACGTTGCCGATCGAAATCGTCCCGTGAGCGCTAGAAACCGAGGTCCTTGCGTCCGCCGTCGCCGACGATGAGCGGTGGGGGCGGTGGCAGCGGTGGGCAGCGATCGCCGTCGCGCAGGGTCTTCAGCTTTTGCTGCTGATCGGGCGTGAGCACGTTCTTGATCCGAACGAGCATCGCGAGGTGCGTCGCCTTGATCCGATTCTCGCGCTCCATGAGACTCGCCGCGGCGTCCTTCGCCTTCGCTTCGTCGACCTTCGCGGGATCGAGCACCTTCACGAGCTTCTCTTTCTCCGCTTCGAGATCGAACTGGAGCTTCACGAGATCGGTCTGCGCGCGCGCGACCTCTTTCGTGATCGCGTCGCGCTGCGCCGCATCGAGCGCGATCGCGCCTTGGTGTTCCATCACGACGTCGACGGGGAAGAGGCGGCTCTCGATCGCGCCGAGCGGCTCGATGGTCGGCGGCGACGTCGACACGCCGCTCGTGAGCTTCGGCGTCGCGAGCGTCACGGCCGCATCGGCGGAGACCGAGTCACCGGGGAGCGGCGGCATCGACTTTTTCGCGCACGCTGCGCACAGGATCGCGAGGAACAAGATCGGAAGTCGTCGGCTCATCGTCGTCGTCCCTGGAGAAGGCTGCGGTCGAAGTCCGGTGTCGTCGTGAGCGACGCGCGGCCGGGTACGTTCAAGAGAAAATCGAGGGGAGCGGGCTCGAGCACGATCGCGGGCATCGGCGCCGCCGCGACCACTACGGCCGGCACCGGCGCGGCCGACGTCGCGGACGGTGCGTCGCGCTCGACATCGAACCACACGAGAAACGCCGCCGCCGCCGCGACCGCCGCCGTGCCCATTGGAAGCACGACGATCCACGCCGAGCGCTTGCGACCGGGCGCGCGCCACATCGCATCGAACGGCGGCGCGCGGCGCTTGTCCGCTTCGCGCAGCTTCGCGAATCCCTTTTCGAGTCGCTCGTCGTCGTTCATGGGAACTTCACCCCTTCGCGCGTGAGGATGTCGAGGATGGCGGCTTTGCCGCGTTCGTAGTGCAGGCGCGCGGTGCCGAGCGAGACGCGCATGATGATCGCCGCCTCGGCGATCGAGATCCCTTCGTAGAAGACCAAGTGGAGGACCTCGCGTTGACGTTCGGACACGCGGGCGAGCGCGCGCGAGAGAGCTTCGGCGGTCTGGCGATCGACGAGCGGTCCCGACGACGCAGGCGCATCGGGAAGCACGTCGACGGCGATCTCGCGACGACGAACGAAGCGCCATCGCCGGTGCTCGTGCGCGGTGAGACGGATGACGCCGAAGAACCACGTCTTGAGCGCGGAGCGTCCGTCGAACCGCGCGCCTCCCGACACGATCTTGAAGTACGCCTGCTGCAAAACGTCGGCGGCCTCATCGGGATCGCGCCCGCAGCACGCGAGCGCCCACCCGTAGCTCGATGCGTGAAGCGTCGCGAGCTCTCGTTCGACGTCTGCGAGCGTTTGCGGATCCGCCATCCTGCCGTCGCCGATGCGCGACGCTCGCACTCTCGGTCGCGAGCGTCAACGGGCTGCCGCGACGAGCGCGTCGCGACGACGACGCCGGACGACCATGACGATCGCGAGCCCGAGCGCGAAGAACGGCGTGAGCGTCGGCGCGCACGCGACGATCGTCATCGCGGTGTACGTGAAGAACGCAGCCGCCGCGTGGAGACCCGCGCTCCCCGCTTCGGCGATGCTCTTCCCCGGCGTCTGCCACGCGGAGATCGACGGCGCCTTGAACGTGACGTGGATCGTCGCGAGATCGATCCGCCCATCGAGCGATCGCTCCTGCGCTTCGAGGCGCTCGATCGTCTCGCGAATGCGCGCGAGCTCGTTCTCCGCCGCGATGACCTCGGAGATCGTGCCGGTCTTCGCGGTCATGATCTCGAGGATGCGCTTCTCTTGCACGCGCGCGTTGTGAAGGCGCGCCTTCAAGTCGGCACGCTCGTCGGTGACGTCTTGCACCTTCTCGGAGTCCGACGTCACGTCGCCGAAACCCGCGATCGCGGCGCGCACGTCGCGAACTTTGTCCGCGGGGACGCGCAGCTCGAAGTGCGCCGTGCGGTCCTCCCCCTTGCCGCTCGCGCCCGAGTCGGCGACGTACCCGCCCGCGCGCTCGACCTCGGCGCGAACGCGCACGATCACGGAGTCGATGTCGCTGACGGTGACGCGGATGTCTTCGGTCACGATGAGCGCGCGACCGGCGGCGAGCGGCGCACCGAGGCCGGGCGACGCCTTGCCGGCGCCCGGAGCTGCGGCGCTCGTAGGCGCGGCGGACGACGCCGCGTCGCGTTTGGAACAACCGGACGCCCCGGCCAACGAGAGCGCGCAGACGGCGACGGCGAGGAAACGAAGATGCGATTTCATGGCTTTCTTTCTCGGGTTGAAGAGGCCGCGGCCGATCCGCGACGCTGGGTTCGCAGATGGGTGTCGCGTCGCGGGCCGGCATATGACAGCGCGCGCGTTTTATTTTCACGCGCCCACTAACCCCGCGCCGACGCTTAGGTTCTTGACCACCCCTGATGTGGGTGCATACTGCGCGTTTTCCCGCGCGCCGCGCGATTCATCGGGGTTGGGTCATGACCGACAAGAGCGACACGAAGACGCCGACGAGCGCGGAGGTCCGCGCCAAGCACAAGAAGTTCCTCTTCGCGAGCACCGCCAACTACTACGAGGAGAGCATCGTCCTCGCCGAGGGCAAGGGGTCGTACGTCACCGATCTCGACGGTCGCAAGTACCTCGACTTCTTCGGCGGCATCCTCACGGTGTCGGTCGGCCACGCGAACGACAAGGTCAACGCCGCGGTCAAAGCTCAGATGGACCGCATCGGACACGTCTCGACGCTCTACCCGACGATCCCGATCGTCGAGCTCGCCGAGCGCCTCGTGAACCTCGCGCCGGGCAAGCTCGAGAAGGCGTTCTTCTGCGCGAGCGGCACCGAGGCCGACGAGACCGCGATCGCGCTCGCGCAGATGTACACGGGGCGGCAAGAGATCATCGCGCTCCGTCACGGGTACTCGGGTCGCTCGCTCCTCGCGCAGTCGCTCGTCGGTCACGCCAAGTACCGCGGCATCCCGACGCAGATCGCCGCGGTCAAACACGCGGTGTCGCCGTACTGCTACCGCTGCCCGTTCGGCTTGAAGTACCCGAGCTGCGAGCTCAAGTGCGCGCAGGACATCGAGGAGCTGATCCTGACGACGACGATGGGGCAAATCGCCGGCTTCCTCGCCGAGCCCATCCAAGGCGTCGGCGGATTCATCGTCGCGCCCGACGGCTACTTCAAGATCGCGACGGACATCGTCAAGAAGTACGGCGGCGTCTTCATCTGCGACGAAGTGCAGAGCGGCTTCGGGCGCACGGGCGGAAAGATGTGGGGCATCGAGCATCACGAGGGCGTCGAGCCCGACATCATGACGATGGCGAAGGGGATCGCGAACGGCTACCCGATCAGCGCGACGCTCGCGACGACCGCGATCGCCGACTCGTGGAAGGCCGGAAACATCGCGACGTTCGGCGGCAACCCGATCAGCTGCGCAGCGGCCAACGCGACCATCGACACGATCGTCGGCGACAAGCTCGTCGAGAACGCGGCGGTCATGGGAAAGATCTTCCGCGAAGGTCTCGAGGCGTTGAAAAAGAAGTATCCGAAGGTGATCGGCGACGTGCGCGGCAAGGGGCTCATGCAAGCGCTCGAGCTCGTGAAGGACGAGACCGCTGGCGATCGCACGCCGGCGCCGGACATGGCGGGGCGTCTCTTCGAAGAGACGAAGAAGCGCGCGCTCCTCATCGGACGCGGCGGCCTCTACGGCAACGTCATCCGCATCGCGCCCGCGCTCAACGTCGTCAAGGCGGACATGGACATCGCGCTGAAGACCCTCGACGAATCGTTCGCTGCGATCACGCGCTGATGAACCGAACGTTCCTGAATCAGTTGCCACCCGAGCGCATCGAGCTCGGCCTCCCCGACAAGAAGCCTCTGATGGGCGAGGCCGAGGCGCGCTCGGAGGCGGACCGCTGCCTCTATTGCACCGACGCGCCGTGCATCAAGGCGTGCCCGACGGAGATCGACATCCCGACCTTCATCAAGAAGATCGCGACGGGCAACGTGACGGGGAGCGCGAAGACGATCTTCGAGCAGAACCTCCTCGGGTATTCCTGCTCGCGCGTCTGCCCGGTCGAGGTGCTCTGCGAAGGATCGTGCGTTTACACCGCGTGGCAACACAGACCGATCAGCATCGGCAAGCTCCAGCGCTATGCGACGGAGCACGCGACGAAGAATCTCGACGCGCAGATCTTCACGCCGAAAGCTGCGGTCGCGGGACGATCGAAGAAGGTCGCGTGCATCGGCGCAGGGCCGGCGTCACTCGCGTTCGCCGGGTACCTCGCGATCGAGGGACACTCCGCGGTGATCTTCGAGAAACGCGCGACGCCGGGCGGGCTCAACGCGACCGGAGTTGCGCCTTACAAGCTTCACGCCGAGGACGCGCTCCGCGAGGTCGAGTGGGTGCGATCGCTGGGCGTCGAGATCAAGACGGGCGTCGAGATCGGCAAAGACATCAAAGGGGCGCAGCTCCTCGCAGAGTACGACGCGGTGTTCATCGGCGTCGGGCTCGGCGACGACTCGCGCCTCGACGTGCCGGGCGAGGTCGGCGTGAACGTGCACGGCGCGACGGCCTGGATCGAGAAGATGAAGCTCGATCCGCGCGCGACGCCGATTCGCGGGTGCACAATCGCCGTCATCGGTGGCGGGAACACGGCGATCGACGTCGCCCGCGAGTGCGCGCTCCTCGGCGCGGCCGAGGTGGTGATGATCTACCGCCGCGGCGCCGACGAGATGAGCGGCTACAAGCACGAGCTCGACGGCGGGCGCAAAGAGGGCGTTCGCTTCGTCACGCACGCGCAGCCGACCGGGTTCGTTCGCGACGAGCGAGGCGCGCTGCTCGCCGTGACCGTCGTCACCATGAAGGACGGAAAGCCTGTCGCCGGTACCGAGCGCGACATCGCGTGCGATCTCGCGGCGCTCGCGATCGGTCAATCGAAGCTCCGCGCGATCGCGGCCGAGCTCCCCGGCGTCGCGCTCGACGCGCGCGGATGCGTCGTCGCCGATCCGAAGACCGGCGCGACCGGAAATCTCAAAGTGTTCAGCGGCGGAGACTGCATCAACGGCGGCAAGGAAGTCGTCAACGCCGTCGCCGACGGCCGCAACGCCGCTCGTCACCTGCACGCGCTCTGGAGCGCTAGTCCCATCCCCACTCGTTTCACTCGCGGGGGCCCCTGACCGATGGCCGATCTCAGCATCGACTGCGCGGGCATCAAGAGCCCGAACCCGTTCTGGCTCGCGTCGGCTCCGCCCGCGAACACCGGCGACCAAGTCATGCGCGCGTTCGACGCGGGCTGGGGCGGCGCCGTATGGAAGACGCTCGGCGATCCGATCGTCAACACGTCGAGCCGCTTCGGCGGGATCGACTACGCCGGCGGCAAGGTGATGGGCTTCAACAACATCGAGCTCATCACGGACCGACCGCTCAGCGTGAACCTGCGCGAGATCCGCGAGGTCAAGCGGCGCTACCCGAAGCACGCCGTCGTCGTTTCGCTGATGACCGAGACGAAGCACGACTGGCAGACGCTCATTCGCAAGGTCGAGGACACCGGCTGCGACGGCCTCGAGCTCAACTTCGGATGCCCGCACGGGATGTGCGAGCGCGGGATGGGATCGTCGGTCGGGCAAGAGCCGAAGCTTTTGACCGAGATCACGAGCTGGGCGAAGGAGTTCGCGAAGACGCCGGTGCTCGTGAAGCTCACGCCGAACACCGGCGACATCGTCGAAGCGGGGATTGCTGCGCGCGCGGGCGGTGGCGATGGGATCTCGCTCATCAACACGATCAAGAGCCTCATCGGCGTCGATCTCGATCTCCTCGTGCCGAACCCGCGCGTCGGGCGCTCGTCGACGAACGGCGGCTATTGCGGTCCGGCGGTGAAGCCGATCGCGCTTCACATGGTCGCGGCGCTCGCGCGCGAGAAGCAGATCGGCATTCCGATCAGCGGCATCGGCGGGATCTCGAACTGGCGCGACGCGGCCGAGTTCATCGCGCTCGGATCGACGAGCGTGCAGGTGTGCACCGCGGTCATGCACCACGGATTCCGAATCGTCGAAGACATGATCGAGGGGCTGAGCAGCTACCTCGACTCGAAGGGGATGAAGAGCGTCAACGAGCTCGTGGGGCGCGCGGTGCCGGCGTACGAAGAGTGGGGCGATCTCGATCTCGATTACAAAGTCATCGCGCGGATCGATCCGAAGACGTGCATCGGATGTCAGCTCTGCGTGACGGCTTGCAACGACGGCGCGCACCAGTGCATCTTCACCGGACCGGGAGAGCACAATCGGCCGGCGCACGCGCACACGCCCGGCAAAGCGAAGGCGCCGCTGCCGCTGCCGATCGGAACGCTCGCGGGCGATCGCGTCCCGTGGGTCGACGAGCCGGAATGTGTAGGATGCAACCTTTGCCAGATCGTGTGTCCGGTCACGGGATGCATCACGATGGAAGAGATTCCGGCGGCGAAGAGCGAGACGTGGAACCAGCGCGTCGCGGCTGGGCGCGGCAAGGTGCCGGGCGGCATTCACGACGACGACGTCTGACGTCGCTCGCCTCCCCTGGTCTCGCTACCAGGCGCCGTGCACGACGAAGAAGCCGTCCTTGCCGGTCGTCGTGCCGGTGACGCCGACGCGCGGTCGCGCGTTTGCGCTCGCGGAGATCTCTTGCTTCGGTGCGGTGAACCACAAGACCACGCCGCCGGCGATCGCCGCGGCGCCGACGATGAACGCGATCGTCGAGATCGTCGCGGCGCTCTGCGCGTCGTTGCGGAGCTGACCGCCCGCGGCCGTGCAGTGGTTGCCCGCGCTGCAGTTGCCCGGCGCGTTCGAGTCGCTCAGCTTGGAGCTCGCGGAGAGTCCGAAGAACGTCCCGAGTCCGACGCCGACGACGCCCACGCCACCGACGGCGAGCGCGATGATCTTTCGTTGCGGCAACGAGACCCCGGGCGGCGGCGCGTCGCCGCTCGGCGACGTCGTCGGGAGCGGCGGCGGTGTCGATGCGGGCGGCGGAGGGATCGGCGTCGTCGCCGCCGGCTCGAGCTGCGGCACGGTGATCGTCACGCGCGCGCGATCGCCTGGCACGTGCGCCGTCGACTCCCATTTCTGCCGATCGGGCGCCGTCGCCGCGATCTGATGCGCCCCCGCATCGACCGGAATCGCGACGCCCCACTGCGCCTTCCCCACCACGGTTCCGTTTCGCGTGACGACGAGCCCGGGGATGTCGCCCGCGGCGACGGTGATCGTCATCGTCGACAAATTCGGTTCGAGCGCGGCCGCGTGCTTCTTGCCGACGTCCGCGCGCTTCGTGTCGCCTTGCTTCGTCGCGAGCTCGCCGGCCTCGCGAAACGTCGCCCACGCGCTCGCGAGCTTCCCTTGCTTCTCGTAGCAATCGGCGAGGTAGAGCATGACGCCGATGCCCGGATCGATCCGCAAGCTCTCGGCGAACTTCGGGCACGCGCCCTCGTAGTCCTTTCGATCCATCAAGCTCTTCGCGTCGTTGAAGAGCTTGTCGGCGGCCGCCTTCGTGTCGGCGTTCTGCGCGTGCGACGCGGATGCGTTCATCACGAGAGCGAGCCCGAGCACGGCCACGAGTGATCGTCTCCGCAAGCTCATCGGATCATTTCCTCCCACCGAACTCGTCGCCGCCGCCCGCTGCGGTCGGCTTGGGTGGCGCGGTTTTCACTGGAACGGCTCGCGCGCTCGACACGACCGACACGGACGGTGCGGCGACGGGCGCGCTCGAAGACGCGCTCGGCGCGGTCGTGATGACCGATGCGGTGGGAGGAGGCGGAAGCGGGAGCGACTCGCTCGACACGCTGGTCGCGTTCGACGTCGCCTCGTGCGATCCCACGATCCGCACCAGCACGACGACCCCGAGCAGCAGCGAGACGCCGGCGACCGCGAGGATGAGCGCGATCCGTCGCTTCTTCTTTTTCGCCGATCCGCGCGCCGGTGTGTCCCACGAGCTCGACGTTACGCGCGCGCCGTCGTCGCGCACGGACGCAGGCTGCGCTGCGGGCGGCACCGCGCCGACGATTTCGAGACCGAGCTTCGGCATCGCCGCCGTCATTCCGATCGGCGGCTTCGTCGGCATGTTGCTCGGCGTTCGTGTGCCGTCGAACGCCGACCGTTTCGCGAACGGCGTGAGCGCCGCAGCGAGGTCGACGACGTCCGCGTACCGCTCCGCGACGTCCTTCGCCAGGCAACGCTCGATCACGTCCTCGAGCCCAGGCGGAAAGGCCCCGTCCGGACGCACCTCCGAGAGGCGGCGCGCCGCGGAGCCGATGATGTTCATGCACAGCTGCGGCATCGTCGGCGCGTCGAACGGCCCTTCGGCCGTGAGCAGCTCGAACAGGATCATCCCGAGCGCCCACACGTCCGTGCGAACGTCGACCTCGCTCCCCTTGAGCTGCTCGGGCGACATGTAGAACGGCGAGCCCATCAGGTGCTGCGTCGTCGTGAGCTTCTCTTCGGCGCGCCCCGCCTTCGGCGAGACCTTCGAGATCCCGAAATCGACGACCTTGAGGATGCGCGTCCCGTCGCGGCGTGTCGCGATGAACAAGTTCCCCGGCTTGAGATCGCGATGGATCACGCCGACGCGATGCGCCTCGGCGATCGCGACGCAGGCCTGGAGCACGTAGTCGATCGCTTCGTCCGTCGGGAGCGGCCCCGACTCGAGGCGCTTCGAGAGATCCTCGCCTTCGAGGTACTCCATCACCATGTACGGATGCCCGTCGTCGAGCGTCGCGACGTCGAAGACGCGCACGACATGCTCGCTCTGGATGCGCGCCACCGCGCGCGCTTCGCGGAGGAAGCGCTCGACGGCGATCGGCTCGTCCGTGAGCTCGGCTTTCAGGATTTTGATCGCGACCATCTGATCGAGCTGCATGTGCTTCGCGAGGAGCACCTCGCCCATGCCGCCTTCGCCGAGTTGGCGGACGACTTCGTACTTGCCGTCGATGACGCGCGTTTCGTCCGTCATGGACATTGGTTCTGGCCAACTCCGGGCGCGCCGGGCGCAGCGCCCATGCCGCCGGCGCCCGAGTTTTTGCGGGTGATGACGGTGCTGCCGCCGAGCGTGATGTTTGCCGCGCCCGCTTTCGCGGTTCCGCACGACCAACCACCCGCGCCGCCGCCACCGCCGCCGCCGCCGCTCCCTTTGCCGCCGTTCGTTCCGGTCCCGGCGACGCCTTGGCCTTGCGCGAGCGGGACGCAATTGAGGCCGCTGATGTGGCACGAGACCGGGCACGAATTTCCGGGCATGCCCAGGGCTCCGATGCCGCCTGCGCCGCCGTCGCCAGGAGGTGCGCCGTTTCCGCCGTTGCCGCCGTCGTCGGCGTTGAGCGAGCCGCGTTGGACATCGACGTGCGCGTCGAACGCGAAGAGCGCGATCGAGCTCCCGCCGGACGCGCCACCGGCGCCGCCGCCGCCCAATCCTCCACCGCATCCTGCATGGCCCGCGGTGCCGCACGACGTCCCGCCGTTTCCGACGGAGCAGGTGACCGTGCCGCTGCAGCTCACACAGCTGAGGCACGCGGGAGCTTGCGGCTGCGTACCGGTGTGACCCGTCGCGCCTCCGCCACCCGTCGCGCCCGGACCTGCGTCGTAGCCGCCGAGGCCGAACACACCGGCGTCGGCGCCAACGCCCGCGGATCCAGGGGGCGCGCCCGGGTTGCCATCGTTGTACGGCAAGCAGTCCGCCTGTCCAGTCGCCCCGTTGCCTGCCGCGGAACCATTCGCGCCCGTCCCGCCTTTGGTAACGGTGACGTCGACGTCGACGAGGTCGAGCGTCGTCGTCGATCCGGTCGCAAAGACTCCATAGATGGTCTCGCCCCCGAGGACCTTCGCGCTCGGCTTGCTTTGAATCGTCAGCTTCGAGAGCGTCGCCGTCCCCGTAGTCAGGAACGACGCGAGGACCGTCACGTTCGCCGTGTCCGGCGCGACGATGGTGACGTCGCCCTTCACGCACGTGTTCGTCCACGTGGGGGCGATGACATTCCAGCCACCGACGACATTGAGCCCGGCGTAGAGCGACACTTGCTCGGTGTAGATGCCGTTTCTGACGTAGACGGTCGTCTTGCCCGTAGTCACGCGTGCTTGGTCGAGCCCGCGCTGAATCGTCTTGCACGGGCTCGCTATCGTTCCGCAGTTCGCGCTCGCGTCGGCGGTCGCGTTCAGATCGACGAACACCCCGGTGACCTCGTCGACGGCGACGGGCGGGCACGGGCCTGCGTCGACCGCCGTGTCGGGTGTTCCGGTGTCCGCCGCCTGCGTGTCGCCGCCGCCTTCGGACATCGACGCGTCCCCCGCGTCCTGCCCCGGCACGTCGCCGCCCGTCGCGTCGACCTGCGCATCCGCGCTCCCGTCACCCGTGCTCCCGTCGAGACCGAGATCGACGATCGGATCCTCGACCCCTAGTACCGATGCGCACGCCGCGAGCGCGAGCGTGAACCCGGCAACGGCAAGCGTTCGAGCACGGTTCAAGAAACCTCCCAGCGTTGCGTGTGATGCAAGCGACGAGCGTGCCGTCGCACAAGAAGGCGCACGCTCAGGAGTCTACGACACCGCTTGCCGATCGAGGCCGAAAACGCGCGCGTAGGGAATCGACCTACGCGAGCGACGCCGTACGATCTACGCAGCCGGTGCGCGAACGGATCTGCGCGTCAGAAAGTGTAGCCAATGCCCACGCGCCCGAGCAACGGCGGGGATCCCTTGGACAATCCGAACGCGGGCCCGCCGTTGAGCGTGAGGCGCTTGCCGAGCAGCTCGACGGATGCGGTCGGTCCGATGAAGTGGCGCATCCCACCTTCGGCCTCCGTGCGATCGACGGCGCCCTCGATGTCCTGCGCGACATACTCGACGCCCGCGCGAAGCGGTCCGACCACGTTGTAGCTCGCGCCCGCCATCACCATGACGTCGACGCCGTCACGGCCGTTGGCGAAGATGTGCTCGCCGTGCAGCGTCGAGCCGAAGCGCACGCGCCCGACGTCTTGCGCGATCGACACGCGACCCCACGCGCCGTTGTCGCGCGACAGCTCGCGCACGAAGCCGCCGCTGAAGACGAGGTGCGTGCCCGTTCCGCGAAGCCACGTCGACGCGAACGGCGCGAAGCGCATGCCGACCATCGTTCCGAGCGCGCCGTTCCCTTCGCCCGCGAGCGTCGACGTGTACGCCGTCGCCGTGAACGAGAGCGACGACGTCAGCCCGAGCTCGCCGCCCATCTCGACGACGCTCCCTGGATGCGCGATGTCCGCGCCGAATGGGCGCGTCGGCGTCCCCGCGAATCCCGTCGCGGTCATCCGCGTGAACGCCGTCACGCGCCACGGCGCCGGCGTCGTCGGATCGTCCAGGTAGACCCACGAGCGCGGCGCGATCGCGGCCTCGGCAGGCGGTGGCGCGAGGAGCTCGTCGGGCGGCGGCGGGGACTCCGCGCGCGCGGTGGACGCGGCGAGCGCGGCGCACGACAGGACGAGCGATCCGATCGCGAAGCGGAGGAGGGTGCGCACGTCTTCGTTCTATTCGAGCTCGAGGTCGGGGTCGAGATCGTCAGAACGTGACGACGGTGCGAATCGATTCGCCCGCGTGCATCAAGTCGATCGCGCGGTTGATCTCCGCGAGCGGCAACGTGTGCGTGATGAGCGGATCGATCGCGATTTTCCCGTCCATGTACCAATCGACGATCATCGGCACGTCGGTTCGCCCGCGCGCGCCACCGAACGCCGTCCCTCGCCAGTTGCGCCCCGTGACGAGCTGAAACGGCCGCGTCGAAATCTCCTGCTCCGCGCCCGCGACGCCGATGATGACGCTCGTCCCCCACCCCTTGTGGCAGCACTCGAGCGCTTGCCGCATCACCTTCACGTCGCCGATGCACTCGAAGCTGAAGTCGGCGCCGCCCTTCGTGAGATCGACCAGGTACGCGACGAGATCGCCGGCGACCTCCTTCGGATTCACGAAGTGCGTCATCCCGAATTTTTCGGCGAGCTCTTTGCGACGCGGGTTGAGATCGACGCCGATGATCATGTTCGCGCCGGCCATGCGCGCGCCCTGCACGACGTTGAGCCCGATTCCGCCGAGCCCGAAGACGACGACGTTGTCGCCGGGCGCGACCTTCGCCGTGTTGATCACCGCGCCGATGCCGGTCGTGACGCCGCAGCCGATGTAGCAGACCTTGTCGAACGGCGCGTCCTCGCGGATCTTCGCGAGCGCGATCTCGGGGAGCACGGTGTAATTCGCGAACGTCGACGTGCCCATGTAGTGGAACAATTTTTCTTTGCCGATCGAGAAGCGGCTCGTTCCGTCCGGCATCACGCCCTTCCCTTGCGTCGCGCGGATCGCTTGGCAGAGGTTCGTCTTGCCGCTCGTGCAGTACGAGCACTCGCGGCACTCCGGCGTGTACAGCGGGATGACGTGGTCGCCCTTCTTCACGCTCTTCACGCCCGCGCCGACGTCGACGACGATGCCCGCGCCTTCGTGGCCGAGGATGCACGGGAAGAGCCCCTCGGAGTCTTTGCCCGAGAGCGTGTACTCGTCGGTGTGGCAGACCCCGGTGGCCTTGAGCTCGACGAGGACTTCGCCGGCGCGCGGGCCTTCGAGATCGACGGTCTCGATGACGAGCGGACTCTCGGCGCGATGAGCAACGGCGGCGCGAACTTGCATGACGTTTGGTTCCTTTCCCGACGAGCCAAGTTACACGACCAGGCGCTGTCAGATGAGAAGACGGTTCGCGTCTCCATTCCAAGTCCCCACGATGACCATCCCACTTTCGACTTCACGCCACGACGATCCGGTTCTCGATTTCCCTGCCATGGCCTGCCGCGTCGCGGGTCTGGCGTTTCTCAACGGCGTCACCGCCGGATGGACGAAGGCCGATCTCGCGGCGTGGCTCGCGGGGCCGTACCGCGCCGTGACTCGCCCTGTCGAGCTCGTCGTGCGACACGACACGCCGCGACTTGCGACGACGGACGTGGCCACTCGCGCGAGCGATCCCAGCGGTCTTGCGCGTCTCGATGAGGTGATCTGCGAAGCGCGTTGGCGCGTCCTCGCGGCGCTCGAGTCGGCCGCGATGTCGCGCGGACGCGTCGCGTTCGCGGCGCGCGCGCGTACGCTCGGGCACGTGCGATGCGTCGTGGACGCGGACGGCCGCTCCACCTGGGTAGCGCTCGACGCACGCGGGATGCGTCTCCGCGATCGCGTCCTCGCGCTCTTCGCCGTGGACTGCCTCGCGCACCCGCTCGACTACGAACGCGAGCTCATCGTATGCCACCGCTGCGAGCGCGTCTTCTTCGACGCGAGCGCGCGAGGCCGCGGCGAGTGCCCCGCGCACCGCCCGCACTGAGCGCGCGTCACTTCGCGCGGAGCAGCTGCGCGAGATGCAGCCAGCCACTCATTGCATGCTGCACGTAATCGATCCGGATGTCGTAGACGAAGAGACTCTCACGCACGCCGCCGACGACCCTCGCCGGATTCCTCGCGAAGAACGCACCGTCCGCGCCGAGCTGCTGCGCGCGAAGGTAGCGCGCCGTCGCCAGCGCCGGCTCGATGAGCCACGCGTCGTCTTGCCCCGCCGCGCGCGCAGTCGCGATGTCGGCGCCGAACGCCTCGAGCCGCGTCGCGGCGGGCGCTGACTGCGCGTCGCTATAAAACGCGCCGACGAAATCGGGCGCGGGCGGGTTGTTCATGTGCTGCCGACTGACGATCGCGCGCGCGATCTTGAATGCGTGCTCCGCGTAGCGCGGCGTCTTCGTCACGCGATAGAGATCGCTCAGCGCATACGACAGCCAGTGATCGTGCTCTTGCGTGTCGACCGTCGTCGTCGCGTCGCGCGTGAGCACGCAATAGTCCGCGGCGCTCTTCGCCGCGTCGAGCCATCGCGCATCGGGATCGATCGCATGAAGTCGCATGAGCCCGAGGATCGCCTCGCCGGTGTAATAGATGACCTCCTTCTTCAGCGCCGGCCCGGGCGGAGCCTGCCCTTCCTTCTCGATGTCGCGGTTCGCGCGAAAGTGACCATCGGGTTGCAGCTGATGAACGATGAGACGCGCGAGGGCGCGCATCGTCTCGAGCTCGTCCTTCTTCCCCGTCGCGCGCGCGTGCTCGGCGAACGCGATGAGCGCCAGCCCCGCGCCGCCGACCTTCTGCTGCTCCTCGTCGTTCGAGTCGAGGATGTAGCTCATTCGGTCGCTCGCCGACGGATGGCTCTCGAACTTCTGCTTCAGGTACGCGAGCGCGCGCTCCGCCTTCTCGAGATAGAGCGGCGTCTTGAGCTCGCCGTACGCTTCGAGGAGCGCGAACGTCGTCCCCGCGTGGCGCAGGATCCCGTACGACGAGTCGGCGCGACCGTCGACCGGATGCACCATGTAAGCGTACCGCCCTTTGTCGTCCATCACGCGGCACAGGTAATCCGCGCCTGCGCGCACCGCCTCGACGAGCTCCGCCGCCGAGACCCCCGTCGAGCCCACGACCATCCCGCGCGATACGGCGAGCCCGTGATCGTGCGTCACCGACTCGACGACCGCGCGCGTGTGCAGGCGGTACACGCGCTCGTCGCCCTTCGTCGCGAGGCGCGCGCGCATCGTCTCGAAGAGCTTGTCGGTCTGAAGCGCCGGCTTTTTCCCGTGCTCGAAGCGCTTGTCGAAGAGGATCTCGCTGGGCAAGACGTACCCGAGCGACGCGCCTCCGGTCGCGATCGCGTACCCCTCGACGCCGAGCTCCGCCCACGCCGGCGTCATCGCGTCGCGCTCGATCGGCTCCGCATCCGTCACGACGTCGAGCTCGAGCCGAAACGATCCCGCGTCCGAGTCGGTGTTCGCCATCGCGGTCGCGGCCGCGACGACCGCGCGTTCGAGGCTGTCGCCCATCGCGCTCGTCGTGATGCGCGACGCGCCCTCGGTGTACTTCGTCAGGAAGACGCGACGACCCGGCGCGCTCGCCATCGACGCGCGCGCCTGGTTGGTGACGACCGCGCGAGCGAGCGCGAGGTACGGATCGAGCGGTACGTCGCGCGGCGCCGCGAGATCGCCGAACGCCGACGACTCGAGCGCAGGATCGCGCGACGCCGATCCACGACACACGCATCCCGGCCAAACCGCCGCGGCCACGAAGACCGCCGCAAGAGCCGAGCGCGGTGAGAGCGAAGAGAAAGCGACGCGACGGACGGGCACGAACGAGAAGACTACTCGGGAACCTTCTCGCCTGTCGTCGCCGGGTCGAGGACGCTCCCGATGTTGTTCACGTTGGTGTCGCGCCCCATCAGCTGCCCCGTCATCTTGCCGAGCCAGTTCCACTCGATGAACTTCACGAGCGACGAGTGCTCCATCACGACGTGCGAGACGAAGTTCTTCTTCACGAACGGACCGACCGCGATGAGCGGCACGCGCGTCCCGTACGGTTGCATGTCGACCGTGTTCGTCGCGGGCGGCGCGACGTGATCGAAGTAGCCGCCGCCTTCGTCCCACGTGACGATGACGAGCGTGTCGTTCGCGTACTTCGACGCCTGAATTTTCGCGACGACCGACTGCACGAACGCGACGCCGTCGGACAGCTTGTCCTGGCTCCCCGGGTGCTCGCTCCGGTAACCGAGCCCCTTGACGAAGGTGACGGCGGGCAACGACGCCGCCGCGAGATCGTCGGTGAGCTTCGCGTAGTCCTTGAGGTGC
This sequence comes from Polyangiales bacterium, assembly GCA_038209335.1. GTDB lineage: Bacteria > Myxococcota_A > Polyangia > Polyangiales > Polyangiaceae > JBBQXV01. Next base: position 42,100 of record JBBQXV010000013.1, read on the forward strand.
TCCGGCTTGTCGCGCGTCGTGTCGTAGTACTCGAACGGGTTGTCGCTCGGATCGAACGCGCACGGGTAGGTCGAGAGCTTGCCGGGGCAATCCGCCGGCGGCGCGTCGGGGCACTTCATCGCCGCGACCGCGTCCGACATGACCTGGTAGCCCTCCATGTACCAAGCCCACGGGACGCCGGCGGTCGTGAGGAGATCGCCGATCGTCTTGTCGGTGTAGGTCTTCGTCCTCGGGAGGAATCCGCAGGTCTGCCCGATCGCGGGCGGCGCGTATTGGTTGTCCGGAAAGACGAACTGGGTTCGTGCAAGATACATGTTGTTCGACGCGCTCGCTCCGACGGACGGCTGGAAGTAGCGATCGCCGATCGCCCCGGCCGTGGCGAAGTCCCAGTACGGCTTGACGAGCGCGCTCGCCGAGACCGCGAAGTGGCTCGCGTCGCTGCAGACGTTGCCGGTGACGAACTTGTCCATGGCGCCGCCGTTCACCTCGGCGGTCTCGCACATCGTGGAGTGATCCGGATCGTTCGTCGCCATCTGGGCGTCGTCGAGCACCTTGGGCATCGCGCCGCCCGGCTCGGTCGCGGGGACGGCTTCGCAGCAGGCCGGACCGTCGTTGCACGTCGGGTTCGATCCCGCCGCGGCCTTGCAGTACGCACCGAAGTGGTTGTCGAAGGTGTGGTTCTCTTGAACGATGATGACGAGGTATTTCACCTTCGATGCGGGGCACGGCCCCGAGCAACCGACGGGCGCGCTGCCGTCGCCGGCGTCGTTGGTCGCGGCGCTGTCGCCGCCCGCGTCCGCGCTCGGCTGAGCGCCGCCGCTCGAGCTGCTACAGGCGAAGAGACCTACGGGAAAAAGCGCGAGGGAAGAGACGGCGAAGAAGGACGCAAAACGCATCCGCCAATTGTACGCTCGTCACCGGGCGTTGCGCACGTATGCGTCGACGATCTCTTCGATTGCGGCCGCGACGAAGAGACGCGGATCGGCCGGCGACTCAGGCGGATCGCCCGGCGCTGCCACCGAGAAATCGCGCGGGTGCTCTGCATGAGCTTGCACGCCGATGAGCGGCCAGAATCCCCCCTTCGCGCGGAAGACTTCGGGGACCGCGGCGCAGCGACGCCAGCCGTTCGGATCGGGGCGCGAGAGATCGCGCGGTCCGGCGTCGACGACCTCCGCGCTGCAGAACTCGCTCTTCGCAACGAGAACGAAGCGCGCGAGCGGACCACCCGCGAGGAACGCATCGGGTCGCACGACGTCGACGTGCGACTCGAGGAACTCGCGCGTGACGGCGCGCATCTTCGTCGGTCCCGCGATGTCCCAGAAGAGTCGGTCGGTCGGGTCGAAGCGAATCGCTGCGCGCTCGCGCATCTCGCCCGGCCACGATCGCGACACCGCGGCGAACGACGCGTAGCCGCGCACGGGTCCGCCCGTCGTGCGTCGCAGCACGCTGTCGATGATCTCCGCGTCGACCGTCTCGCCGTCGGCGTCGGATCGCTTCGCCTCGAGCAGCGCGAGGATTTGCGCGCCGCCGCAGAAGCCGAGCAGCGGCGCGGCGCGATCCTTCACTGCGCGATGGATGCGCCCCATGCCGCCGCGACGCGCGTCGGGGAGCGGATCCCAGTGCCAGCGCTTGCGCCCCGTCGTCACGTCGGACTCGGTGCGCGCGCCGTAGTCCCAGTCGTTCGAGCCGGAGAGGACGGTGATCGGCGGCGGGCTGCTCTGCTCGAGGAGCGCGCGCTCGAGCTGCTCGTCGTCCCCTTCGATCGACTCGAGCATCTCGCCGTCGCTGTCGCCGGTCGCGGCGTCGAGGAGCTCGCCCTTCGGTCCGAGCGAACGCGCAAAACGATCGTCGCGACGGAGCGCGGAGAAGAGCGGTCCCACGCGCTGCTGGAGAAACTTGGCGTAGTAGATGTCGTTCGCGATCTCGCCGCCGCGCTGCGCGTGCACCGCGATAGCGGGGTTCGCGTTGACCGAGAGGATCCACGGCGGCGGAATCACCGCGCGCGGATCGTCGGCGCGGTACGCGGCGATCTCGCGCACGACCGGCGTCGCGCCACGCTGCACGAGGCCGTTTGCGCCCGTCGCGCCGTCGATCACGAGACGAAGCGCGCGGAGCGTTCGCGGTCGTTCGAGCCGAACCATGCGGCGACGAAGCGGGAGGACCGTACCGTCGTCGCGCGTCGGCGATCCGGCGATGGTGGTGAAGCGCTCGCCGTCTTCGCTCCCTTCGAGCGTGTAGCGCGCCGGAGCCCACGCGACGCCGTACGCGCGTCCGATCCCCTCGACCGGTGCCGTGCGCGGATGACCGGTGCCGTCGAAGCCGAGCACGAGGCGCACGCGATCGATCGGGGTCTTCTCGGGGAGCGTGACGACGAGCGTCCAGCGATCTCGTCCAGGCGCGCCGACCCAGCGTCGCTCGTACGTTCCGTCGATCGCGCCCTCGGCCGTGAAGCCGTCGAGCGCGCCGTCGTCGCTCGCGGTCGCGCCGCCGTCGCGCAGGACGTCGCGCGCGCCTTCGAACGCGGCGATCTCGCGCACGACGGGCGGCCCCGCGTTCGTGCGATCGACGACGAGCCGGAGCGCGCACGCGTCCGAGTCGACGAACCACGATCGATGCGTCGCTTCGGCCGGACTGGGCGGCGGCTTGGACGGCGCGGCTTGATCGGCGCCGGGGATCTCGACGAAGCCGACCGTGTCGTCGTCGCACGGCCGATCGCCGACGCGCGGCAGACGCGCCTCCCACTTGTACGCGGTCGGAACGCCCGACGTCGCCGACGCGCCGAACGACGCGCGCAGCAACCCGAGGTGCACCGGCGATCGAAACGTCGCGCGCCACTCCCACCGCGTTCCATCGGCCGCACCGCGCCACATCGTCGCGTCGTCACCGTCGACCGCCGCTGCGGCCGTCTGCGGAGCCTGCGAAGGCGTCGCGCGCACGCCGCGCACGATCGACGCGACACGAAGAACGTCGCGCGGTCCCGACGTGACGGCTGCGCGCAGCGGCAACGCCTCCTCCGGTCCGTCCGGCACGACGCCACCGATCGCGCTCCCCCACTTCGCATGCGCCGGCGGCTCCCCCGCCCCTGCGCGCCGCACCATCCTCGGGTCCGAGCAAATCGGAACGAGCCCGAACAAGAACACGACGAAGAGATTCGATCGTCTCTTGCCGGTCAGGATGTGAGGCACTCTTCGGATTCTAGAAGGCAGCAAGGCGACTGACCGCGCAAATTACGCGACATTCTCCATGGTTTGAACAACGAAAGCTTAGCGTCTCTTCCCTTGGATGGCTCGCGGGCAAGGTAATGTCACGTTCGCCATGAAACGCTACGTCGCCGTCGCGGGCACGATCGGATCCGGAAAGACCTCGCTCGTGGCGTGGCTCGTGAAGCGTTACGGGCTCACGCCGTTCTACGAGCCGAACGAAACGAACCCGTACCTCGCCGATTTCTACGCGGACATGGCGACGTGGTCGTTTCACTCGCAGTGCTTCTTCCTCGCGCACAAGCTCGATCTTCACCTCGAGCTCGAACGCGCCGCGAAGAAACAGGGCGGTCCGAGTGTCGTGATCGATCGCACGATCTACGAGGACGCCGAGATCTTCGCGAAGAATCTCTACGCGCAGCGCTTGATGAACAAACGTGATTGGGAGGTGTACCGCCGGCTCTACGAAGGGATCCGCGCGGCGCTCCGTCCGCCCGACGTGCTCATCGCGCTGACATGCCCGCTGCGGACGACGAAGAAACGGATCGCGCAACGCGGGCGCGCGATGGAAGCGGCGATCCCGGATGCGTACCTGCGGCGGCTTCATCGCCTCTACGACGACTGGTTTGCGACCTACGATCTCTCACCCATCGTTCGCGTCGACACGGGTGAGCTCGACTACGTCGAGAACCTCGTCGATCTCCTCGATCTGACGCGGACGCTCGACGACGCGCTCGCTTAGCTTCGCGTCGCTACCCGTGAAGTTTCGGTCACGCGCGCGTGTCGCGGCTGGTCCCGGTGGGATCCGGATCGCGGCCGACTCGACCGCGACAATTTCCGGGTTTTCTGTGGGTACGACATCGTCCTCCCGCGTGGCACGCCGGCTGCTCTCTTGGGCGCATGCGGTTCGCACCTCGCTTCTTCGCGTTCGTGTCGATCGTCGGTCTCGCGTGGATCGTCCAGGGCTGCAGCAGCATCCAGATCGTCCAGCAGACCCCCCGCGGCGGCGTCGTCGGCCTCGAAGGTCCGAACGAAGGCGCGCGCGCGAAGGCCGAAGAGCACATGCGCGCGCAGTGCCCGTTCGGCTATCGGATCGTCGACGAGCAGGAAGCGCGGATCAAGTACTCGTGCAAAGAGCCGGCGCCCGCGTCGACGTCGCAGCCGCAAGCGAACGTCAGCGAGGTCGGCGTCCGCATCTGACGCCGCGTTGCGTGCCACCGCGCGCGAGCGGCATCAACGCGCGTTCACGCCGGGCGTGTCATCCGTTCGGAGGGCGCGGCGTCGCGGGAGGCGCGATCGCCCGAGAAACTCGCAGGATCGGAACATGGCATCCCCCTCGCTTATTCCCCTGTCGCTCCGTCAACGATGACCAGACAGGAGGATAGGGCGATGAAGACGATCAAGACGATGGCGATGGTGGTGGGTGGCAGCACGATTCTCGCGATGACGCAGGCTTGCGTGATCAAGACCGACGATGCGTCGCGCTTCGGCGAGGCGATCCCGGCGAGCTCCGACGCGGCGCTCGGTGTTCCGGGATCGAGCTCGGGAGGGGGCGCGCACGCGAGCTCCGCGAAGATTCACATCGATGGACCGACGACGACGAACTACGCCGACTGGTACTCGTTCACGCGCAACGTGACCGATGGAGTCGATTGGGGAACGGGGATCATCCTCGCCGAGGTGCTCCTCGTCGTGCACCTTCCGCCGACGAGCGTGACCGCGCACAAAGCGGTGTGGGGGCCGGGGCAAGGGACGGCGCTGGATCCGGTCGTGTGGCGCATGACGGTCGACGAGGTCGGGACGAGCGAGTTCGATTACCGGCTCGAAGGGCGCCCGAAGGCGTCGACGAGCGAAGGCGATTGGCGCGCGGTGCTCACCGGCCACGGCTTCGGCAAGACGCGCAGCGAGCATCGCAGCGGATGGTTCTTGCTCGACAACGATGCGTTCGCGGCGCTCGACACGGCGCGCGGCAAGGACAACGGCACCGTGAAGGTGACGTTCGACGGACGCGCGTTCCCTGCGACGATCCGCGCCGAGGTGAAGCACACGAGCGACGCCGAGTCGTTCGACGTGACGGTCACGCACAACCAAGACACGTCGGGCGCCGTCGACATCTCCGCGCACGGCGACATCGACGCGCCGAAGAACGGCACGCTCGAGGACGTCGTGATGCACAGCCGCTACGAGAAGGACGGCGCCGGGCGCGCAGACGTCAAGGTGACGGGCGGCAACGTCACGACGATGGTCGTCGCGTCGGAGTGCTGGGACACGACCTTCGCGCGCAGCTACTACACCGACAGCGCGGGCTACAAGCCGACGAGCGGCAACCCGCTGACGTGCGCGTTCCCGCAAGCGTCGTTCTGATCCGGCACGCGGTCACGACGAACGGCGCGACGAACGCCGCGAAGATGCGTCGATCCGGGAGGCTCGTGTAGCCTTCCTCGCGATGCCCGGCTCGGTCCTCTTTGCGCTGCTCGGGACCGCAGCTTGGACGGCGAGCGTCGTCTTCCTGCGCCCGGCGTGGGCGGCGGCGCTCTTTCTCCTCGCGCCGTTCGTGACGGTGCCGCTCGGACTGAGGCTCGCGGCGACGCCGGATCGGCGTGGGGTGCATCCGTTGTCGTGGCGCGCGGCGCGCGTGCTGCAGCTCCCGGCGGCGATCGCGCTCGCCGCGTCGTTTCATTTTCCGGTGGGGCGTCTGGCGGCCGGGCTCGCGCTCCCGTGGCTGCTCGTGACGTTCCTTGCGGCGGCATTCGGGATGCGGCGTTGGCTCGCGCGCGGGCTCGGACCGACCGAAGAGGCGTGCATCGACATGGCGCACTTGTTCCTCGCGGTCGGCGGGATCTGGGCGGTGCTCACGCGCGCGTTTCCGCGACCGCTCGGGTTCGATCCGATCGTCGGGCTGCTGACGGCGATCCATTTTCATTACGCCGGCTTCGCGCTCACGCTCCTCGTCGGGCTCGCGGGGCGGCGGCTTCCGGACGGCGCGCCTCGGCTCGTCGTCGCGCTCGTCATCGGCGGCGTCGTCGCCTTGGCCGCGGGGATCGGCGCGTCGATCCCGATGCTCGAACAATTCGCCGGATGGACGCTCGCGCTCGGCGGCTGCTTCGTCGCGGCGATGCAGCTTCGGATCGCGACGATGCCGGGGCGCGCTTCCTTCCGCGTGTCGATCGCGCTCTCCGGGCTGTCGCTCGCGTGCGCGCTCGTGCTCGCGGGACTCTACGCTTCGCGCGGCCTCGTCTTCGTTCCGTGGATCGTCGATCTCGGACACATGGCGAGGTTTCACGGGACCACGAATGCGATCGGCTTCGCGCTGCTCGGGCTGCTCGCGTGGACGAGCTCGCCGGTCGACGCGCGGGCAGGCGCGCCGGGTGTTCCGTTCAGTCGCCTCGGCGCGGCCCTTCGCGTCGGTGGCGATTTCTTCGAGCGACGCGGGATCGCGACCCGCGCGGGCGAACCGCCGCGCGGACTCGTCGATTCGCTCGACGAGCATCGCCGCAACGCACTCGCGACCGAGCGGATCCACTCCGCGGTCCGCGCGTTCTACGAGAGGACCGGCGATCACGAGCTCATCGTGCGCCCACGTTGGCATCCGCTCTTCCGTCTCGGCGCGCGGATCTTCCGTCTCGGCGCGCGCTTCGTCGGTCAGCTGCAGCTGCCGATAGACGCCGAGCGCGCGTCGGATCGCATCGAGAGCCGCATCGTCGCGCTCGACGACACACGCGACGGACGCGAGAGGGTCCGCGGATGGGTGCGCACGTTCGCGAAGGATGGGACCGCGATGTACGTCGCGGCGTACGCGACGCACGTGCACGACGCCGTCGCGTACATGAACATCGCCTTCCCTCTCCCCTTCGGAAATCTGACCAGCGTCCTGCGCATGGACCCGCTCTTCGTCGGCGGCCCGGATCTCGGCATCGAGCTGACGACGCGCGGACCATCGCGCGCGCCGAACGACGCCGGCATCTGGTTCGTGGCGCGCGGCCTCGGCGCGGTGCGGCTACCGATGCACGAGACGGTGCGAGTCTGGGGAGCGACGACCCGCGTCCCACCGCACGCGATCGACGCGACGGAGCTCCCCGGCGCGACGGTGCTCGCGCGTCACGAGCTATGGCTACTGGGCATGAGGTACCTGACGCTCGACTACGTGATTCGACCCCGCGCGGCGATTTGACCGACGATCTATGCTGGTCCGCATGTGCGGTCGCGCGACGCTGAGCACGCCCCCGGAGGATCTCCGCGAGCTGTTCGGTCTCGACGAGACGCCCGAGCTCACCGCTCGCTACAACATCGCGCCGACGCAGCCGATCGCCGTCGTCCGCCAGCGCCCGCCGACTGCAGCGGAGATCGCCGAAGCGCGCGCACGTGGCGAGCGGCGCATTCATCTGGTGCGCTGGGGAATGATCCCGGCGTTCGCGAAGGATCCGAAGATCGGCGCGCGGATGATCAACGCGCGCGTCGAGTCGCTCACCGCGCGACCGCCGTTTCGTGACGCGCTGGAGAAGCGGCGTTGCCTCGTCGCGGTCGACGGATTCTACGAATGGCAAAGCGACGGCACGACGAAGCGTCCGTTCCTCGTTCATCGCCGCGACGGCGCGCCGTTCGCGCTCGCCGGACTGTGGGATCGCTGGCGCGCGCCGTCGGGCGACGTGATCGACTCGTGCACCGTGATCACCGCGCCGTCCGCGCCTCCGCTTCAGGCGATCCACGACCGCATGCCCATCGTCATGCCGCCGGCGCGCTGGGACGAGTGGCTCGATCCGAGCGTGCGCGATCCGGAGCGGCTGCTCGGGCTCCTCGAAGCCACGTCGGACGAGCTGATTCTGCGCGAAGTGAGCACGCGCGTGAACAGCGCCGCGAACGACGATCCGAGCTGCGTGGCGCCGATCGCGTCGACGTAGCGACGTTCGCTACGCCTTCTTCGCGGGGGCCTTCGCGGCCTTCGCAGGCGCCTTTTCGGCAGCCTTCGCCGGCGCGTCGGCCTTCTTTCCGGCGTTCTTCGCGCGCCACTGGGCGAGCTGCTTGCTGCGACGGGCCTTCTGCTTCTTGCGGCGGGCGGGATCTTGCGGGGTCGTCATGCCGCGGGGTGTACACGAACTTCCGCCTGCGAACCAGTGCGTATCACCCGCGCGCACGGACCGAGACGGGCGCGTCGTCGGTACTCGCGCGCTCGATTTGCTGGAGCCACGCGTCGATCTTCGAGAGCGCCGGGCCGAGCCACATCATCTTGGCGAAGCGCGCGAGCAGGTGCGGCGTGTGATCGCCGCTGCGCGCGCGGTCGCTGAACGCGGCGCGCGCGCGGTCGATCTCGAGCGCCGCGTCCGACCACCGCGACTCGCGCTGCGCGAACCAGGCGCGCGTCAGGTGCCGATGCTGGCGCGGCTCGGCCTCGTCGACGGAGATCGCATCGCACGCGGCGACGAGCGCGGGGGCGTCCGGGCTCTCTTTGGCGAGCGCGACCTGCGCGAGGAGGAGGTGCGACTCGAGCTCGCCCCAAGGATCCTGGAGCTTCGCGTAAATCTTCGCGCAGATGTTGGCGTGCGCGGCGGCCGCGGTGAAGTCGTCGGTGTCGAGCGCGATCATGGCGAGCAGCCGCTCGCACGCCGCTTCGCCGCGCGGATTCTGAAGCTCACGCATCGCCGCGCGCGCCGTCAGCGCCCTGGCGCGCCCCCGCGCCATCTCGAGCCCGCGATGATCCGCGTGACCGAGCGCGACATCGCACTGCGCGATGCCGAGGCGATACCCGATGCCGTCGAACTCGCGCCGCGCCTCGACGAGCAGATCGCGCGCGCGCGGGTACGCGCCGAGCGCGGTGTCGATGAGCGCGAGCAAGATGAGGCACTGCGCGCGACCGAGCGCGTCGCCGACCTTGCCGCAGCGTTCGAGCGCTTCGGTGAGCGTCCCCTTCGCCTGCGCGTGATCGCCGAGCAGGTAGTCGATCTCGCCGAGGACGACCTGCGCCTGCGCTTGCCCTTGCTCGTCGTCGATCTGCTTGAAGCGAGAGAGCGCGAGCGCGATCTGCATGCGCGCTTGCGCCGGCGCGCCGAGGTCCGACGCGATGTGCCCGAGCAGCCGCAGCGCCTGCGCCTCGCGTCCGACGTCGCCCGCGAGCTCGAACGCCGCGCGCGACGACTCCGCCTGCTCGCGTGCCTCGTCGAGCCGTCCGATGTGCCGGAGCGCCTCCGCGCGCCACATCGACCAACGCGCCGCGCTCGCGCCGTTGACGCGCCCGCGCAGCATGTCGAGATCCTTGAGCGTCGCCGCCGTGTCGCGACCGCGCCGCCACGCCCCTTCGATGAACTCGAACATGAGCTGCGCCGCGAAGTCGTCGTCGCCCGCCTTGAGCAAGTTCGTCACGCGGTGCTTCATGATGCGACGCGATCCGACCGCCGGATGCTTCGCGAGCGCGTTCGCCGCGAGCCGATAGATGGCGGGCGCGTCGTTGCGATCGTGAAGCCGCTCGAGCAGATGCTCCTGAAGAAGCGCGTGCGGCCAACGGAACTGATCGTTGCCGGCCGCGAGCAGGATCTGCGCGCGCGTGAGCGCGACCATGGCGTCGCGCGCGTCCATCCCGAGCGACGCGACGAGCGCCTTCAGCACGTCGCCGCGAATGTCCTCGCCGATCGCCGACGCGGCGTACGCCGACAAGCGCAGCTCGGTCGGGATCGCGCGGATGCGCTCGTCCCACAGCTCGGCGGTGGTGATCGCGCGCCCTTGCAGCGCTTCGGCCGGCACGCGGTAACGCCCATCGTCGAGCTTGAGGTACCCGCCGCCTGCCCACGCATGCAGGAGCTGCAGCGCGAAGAGCGGATTGCCGCGGCTCTGCTCCACCACGCGCGCGATCGCGTCGTCGTGCAACGGGAGCGCCGTGCGAAGGAGCGCGTCGGTCTCGTCGCTGCCGAGCGGCTTGAGCTCCGACACGCGGCCGTTCCACTCGACGCGCATCGCCTCCATGCGCAGCGCGGCGTCGAGATCCGTCGCGAGCGTCTCGCTCCGCGCCGTCACCACGACCATGAGCGGGAGCTCCGTCGCGTGCTGCCGCAGGTGCGAGAGCATCTCGAACGTGTTCGGCGACGCGAGGTGCAGATCGTCGAGCCAGATCAGCACCGGCCGATCTTTGGTGATCTGCTCCATGATCTTTCGGACGACGACCCAGCGGAGCTCGGGACGATCGAGCACGAACCGCTTGCCGGTCGGACCGAGCGGCGCGGCGACCCCCGGCGGCGTCGGACGAAGCCACTCGGCCGTAGCGGCGACCCACGTGAGCGCGTCGTCGTCGTCCTTGTCGACCTCCCAGCGTGCGATGAGCGTCTGCTCGACCATCGCGCGGTCTGCGCCTTCGAGCCCGAAGTGGCTGTTGATCGCGCCGGTGACGCCGTCGAGCGGCGTCGGCATGCGGCCGTAGCGCGCGCGCAGCGGCTGCATCTTGCCTTGCTCGTGCACGTACTCGCAGAGCCACTCCGCGAGCCGGCTCTTGCCGACGCCGGCTTCGCCGATCATCGCGATCATGCGTTGGCGCGGCCCTTTGCCCGAGCAGATCGCGTCGACGTCCGCGACGAGATCGCGTCGCTCGTCGTCGCGCGCGACCAGCGGCGACGCGCGCAGCGACAAGAGCCCCGCGGTGAGCGCCTTCGTGTGCTGCGACGCCGCCGTGTGCTGCGACGACGGCGAGCCGGCCATGATCTCGTCGAGCGGAGACGCCGACGCCGGACGCAGCCTCGACCACGCGCGCCGCGCGTCCGCCGCGAACTCGAAGCGGTGCCACGGCTTCTTCTCGAGCAGCCGCTGGATGAACATCCCAGCTTCCTTCGGCACGCCCTCGCCGAGCTTCGGGATCGGCACCGGTGTGCGCTTGTGCGCGCGCAGTACCTCTTGCGCGTTCCCTTCGAACACCTCTTTGCCGCTCATCACGCGGTACATCACGCAACCGAGCGCATAGAGATCCGTCGCCGGTCCGACGAACGGCGCGAGCTTTCGAATCTGCTCCGGCGCGACCCATCCGACCGTCCCCGCGCCCGAGTGCTGCGCGAGCTCGGGCGCCGCCGATCCGTCGAGTCGCGCGTCGTGCCGGTATTGCCTGAGCCACGCGAGCCCGAGATCGAGCATGTACGCGCGCGGCCCGCGTCCGTTCGACGCGAGATCGAGCATGATGTTCGACGGCTTGAGATCGCCGTGGATGATCCCGCGCGCGTGCGCGTGCGCGAGCCCGCCGAGCACTTGATCGACCATCGACCACACGACCGACCACGGCAACGTCGTCGTGTGCATCCACTCGTGCACGCTTCGCCCGGGCAACACATCCATCGCGAGGTACGGCGATCCATCGGCGAGCGATCCGAAGTCACGCGCGCGCACGATCGCGGGATGGTCGAGCGTCGCGACCGCGCGCGCCTCTTGCTGAAACCACCAGCTCTCTTCCGGCCGCGGCGTCGCCGCATCCTCGGGCGTGCGAAGTCGCTTCAGCGCGACGCGATCGCCGGTGACCGTGTCGCGGCAAAGATAGACGACGCCCATGCCGCCGCGCCCAAGCTCGCGCACGATCTCGTAACGCTGCGCGAGCAGCGTCCCGAGCTCGCCGGCAACTTGCACGGCCCCTTGAGAATCGGAAAAGCCGCCCATGCTCGATCGAGCTTAGCCCTTCTTCGCGTCCTCCGCGCGTCGGAGCCGCTCGCCGATCTTTTGGCGAAGCGCCGCGAGGTCGTAACGCGCGGGGCGATCTCCCTCGGGCAGCGCGGCCACGTCGCGCGCGATCTGCTCGACGGCGGCGCGCGGCTTCTCCGGAACGCCGAGCCGTTCGCCGAGCTTCGACAGCGCGCTGGCCTCCTCGGGGGTCACCTTGCCGTCGAGGCGCGCGATCCAACACGCGATGCCGTAGACGAACAGGCGATCTTCTTTCGAGAGGGTCGCGCGATCGACTGCGCCGAGATCGATCTGCTTCTTCGTCGCCGCTTCGATTTCGCCGATCTCGTCGAGCTCGAGCCCTTCGTCGACCGCCGCGCGCACGATCGCGTCGGCTTCGTCCGGATCGAGCTGACCGTCGGCCCAACCGATCGCGGCGAGCGCCACGAACACGTCCCTGCCAAACTTCGTCTCGCTCATTCGTGGCCTCCCAAGCACCGGAGCGTATCACCACCGACCGGAACGCGAGCGACCTACATCGTGACTCTTCCGTGCAGCGCGGGTGTCGTTTTCCGCGCAGAGCGGTGATGGCGATTTCTCCCTTCGCGCGCGCGAATCGCGTCGTAGTATGGAGCCCTCGGCGGGACATCCCGCCCAATCACCGCGCCGTGTTCGGCGCGAGAAACCGAGGGCATGCCATGCAAGCTTCTGCAACCCGGCTGCTCTTATTGGGTACGGTCGGCCTTACCGGCGCCGTGCTCGCTTTCTTGATCGGCGCGCGTGCGGGGACATTTCTCGATCGCGTGATGACCTACTCCGGCAGTGGGTCGACCGCGGCGATCATCTCGCGCTGATGCTGACATCACGACCGCGCGCGAGCGCGGTGCGCACCGCGATTTCGGGAGGGTCCGCCTCCCGAGACGCGGCGGCGCTTTGTCTGCGATAGCGGTCGTCGCGCGCGTCGCTCGCGACTTGCGCTCGCTCTACGCTTGCGCGCGCTTCTTCGGCATCGTGCGAAACACGTGATCCCAAAGCGGCGTCGACACGCCGAACCCGCCGGAGTGATCCGCGTGGTGATGGGTCATGTGATGCCGGCGCAGCAACTTGCCCCACGCCGACCGCGGCCGGAAGTGGTGCACGAAGTAGTGCGTGCCGTCGTAGAAGAGGTAACCGATCGTGAAGCCCGCGAACACCGGCTCGCCGAGCGTGCGCCCCATCGTGAGATAAAAGAGCGTGTAGAAAAAAATCGCGAGCGGGATGCTCGCCGCCAGCGGCATCACGAGACGATCTTTGTCGTTCGGAAAATCGTGATGCACGCCGTGGAGGAGAAAGTGGATGCGACGCCCCAGCGCGGTGTCTTTCGTCCAGTGGAAGATCCACCGATGCAGGACGTACTCGGCGAGCGTCCATGCGAAGAGACCGGCGCAGAACAAACCGGCGATCGCGTAGAGCGCGAGATCGTGGCGCGCGATGCTTCGCCACACGGCGAACGACGCGACGGGGATCCACGCGATGAACGGAGTCGCAGGATGGATGCGCGAGAAGCGCTCGAGAAAATCGCTCTCGAACATCCGCGTCGTCTCTGCGCGGTGCGCGGGCGACTTGAGCGCGTTCTTCGCTGCCTGGTCGACGTTCGTCATCATCGCGATCGGCCAAACGCTAAAGCGGGAAGGCGCGTCACGCAATGCCTCGCCCGCATTTTCAGACGCGCAACCTGGTTCGCAGTCCGTCACGGCATGCGCGCGTGTTCGTTCGCGCTTGACGCCGCGCTCAAACTTGTAGAGTACAGGCCTCCCCATGGCCGATTCGGAGAGGTTCGCGCGCGCAGTTCACATCGTGGCAAGAGGCCTCGGACGTCTCGGTCGCGAACGTGCACGCGCGGGCGACGTTACGCCGCAGCAAGCAGAGACACTTCAGATCATCGCCGAGCGCGGCGCGGTCTCGACGTCTTCTCTTGCAGTCATTCTCGGGATCGATCCTTCCACCGCGAGCCGGAACCTCACAGGTCTCGAGCGCGCTGGACTGATCACGCGCAAGAAGGGAACGGACGACGGTCGCCAGACCGACGTGCGCCTCACTCCGCGCGGTAAACGCACGGCCGACTCGGTCGCAGGCGAATCGCTGCACGCGTTCGCCGGGCTGCTAGAGCGCCTGCCGCGCAACGATCGCCAACGGATCTCGGAGGCGATCGATGCGCTTGCGAAGGTTCTCGAGGGCGAAGGCTCGTAACGCGCAGCACGCGCGCATGACGCGCCGTGCTCAGCCTTCGTTCTTGGCGTCGCCCGCGGTGTTGGGCGCGACGACGGCGTTCTCCGTCGACGGTGCGGCCGCCGGCTGCTCGGCGCGCGCGCGTCGCTTCGCGTGCGTCGCGCGTCCGCCTTTGCGTCCGGCTTCGCGCGCCTCTTCGGTCGTGAACTCGTGCGCGGTGCCGGCCGTGTGCGCGGCCTTGCCCCCCTTGCGCGAGATCTCGCTCACGAGCTTGGGGTCCATCACGGCGAAACCGCGACGACGTTTCGGAGTCGCCGACGGCTTCGGCTCGGCAGGTCGCTGTGCAGCGGCCTCGACGGACTCGGTTTGATTGCTGGCCAACGACGTGTCGAATGCACTCATGACGGGACCTCTTCTTCGATAACGGCTCGAGCACGCGACTCATGCCCACGAAGGAGCACGCGCTCACCTGCGACGTGGCGTGACTGCGCCGGTCGCGGAGGATGGTTGGACTCTTAAGAATCGATGCGGTGGGTCGAAGGACCGTTGCGAGCAGGCGAAGTCGAAAACGAAGCGTGGCGAAACGCGGCGATCGCTAGTTCAGGAAGCGGCGCGAGATGTGCGCCACGGCGTCGAGCGACGCGCGTTGAATCTGCGCTTGAACGTCGGCAGCAGACGCTTCGCTGTCGACCAAGATGCCGAGCTTGTCGACACCCTCGACGAAAAACCCTCCGGGCGCCGACGTGCCGTCCGCCTTGTGGAGCGGCGTCGCCTGGACGGGAAGCGCGTAAGTCTGCGACCCGACTTGCAGCTGCAAGTAGCCGAGAAAACGCGCCGACTCATGACCGATGTCACGCATGGTGTCTCTTCCCTTCACCACCACAACCTAAGCACCGACACGACCGTCGCAAGCCACCGAAGGTCCGACGGCAGGGGTTGACGCTACGCAAATCCGACTTAGCCCACGCGACGCTTGCGCGTGTATCCTCGCCCTTCATTTCGAAGGGAGCGGGAACATGCAGATCGCAATCATCGGCCTCGGGAAGATGGGCGGAAACATGGCCAAGCGGCTCTTGCGCGGAGGGCATCAGGTCGTCGCGTACGATCGCGACGCCGCCGCCGTAGCAGCGCTGGCGAAAGAAGGCGCGACCGCGGCGACGTCGCTCGAGGACGTCGTGTCGAAGCTGACGCAGCCGCGCGCCGTGTGGGTCATGGTCCCGAGCGGCAAGCCGTTCGACATGACGAAGGCGACGCTCATGACGGCGCTCGCGGCCGACGACATCGTCATCGACGGCGGCAACTCGGACTTCCGCGAGTCGATGAAGCACTCGGCGGATCTCGCGACGAAGAAGATCCGCTGGCTCGACTGCGGAACTTCGGGCGGCGTGTGGGGACTCGACAACGGCTACTGCCTCATGGTCGGCGGCGATCAGAGCGCGTACGAGCACCTGCTTCCGATCCTGTCGACGCTCGCGCCCAAAGAAGGTCAGCAATACTTCGGCAAGGCGGGCGCGGGGCACTTCGCGAAGATGGTCCACAACGGGATCGAGTACGCGATGATGCAGGCGTACGCCGAGGGCTTCGAGCTCTTGAAGCAGAGCGAGTTCGGGTTCGATCTGCACAAGCTCACGCATGTGTGGAACCAAGGCGGCGTGGTTCGCTCGTGGCTGCTCGAGCTCGCCGAGCGCGCGTTCCAGAAGGATCCCGAGCTCAAGGAGTTGAAGGCGTGGGTCGACGACTCCGGCATGGGACGGTGGACGGTTCGCGAGTGCATCAACCACGCGGTTGCGGCGCCGACGATCGCCGCGTCGCTCTTCGCGCGGTTCGCGTCGCGCCAAGAGAACGGCTTCGGTCTTCGCGTGCTCGCGGCGCTCCGCAACGAGTTCGGGGGTCACGCCGTCAAGAAGTCGTGATGCTCGCGAACCCTCTCCGCAGCGGCCTGGTCGAGGACAAGACGGGCGACGCGTGCGCGGTCGTCATCTTCGGCGCGTCGGGCGATCTGACGCGCCGCAAGTTGATGCCTGCACTCTACAATCTTTCGGTGAGCCGCGCGCTCCCCGGCGGCTTCGCGGTCGTCGGCGTCGCTCGGCGCCCGAAGTCGCACGACGAGTTTCGCGCGGAGATGAAGGCAGGCGTCGCGGAGTTCTCGCGGAGGAAGCCGCTCGACGCGGCGGTATGGGACGATTTCGAGCGTGGCGTCAGCTACGTGCAAGGCGCGTTCGGCGAGGCGTCGACGTACGAGAGTCTGCGCGCGCACTTGGAGAAGCTCGACGAGGAGCGCGGCACGCGGAAAAATCGTTTGTTCTATTTCGCGGTGCCGCCTGCGGAGTTCGGGACGATCGTTGCGGGGCTCAGCGCGGCGAAGCTCGTCGCGCCGCCCGGCGCCGCGAAGACGGGCGGGCCGTGGACGCGCTGCGTGTTCGAAAAGCCGTTCGGTCACGATCTCGAGAGCGCGCAGGCGCTCAACGACACCATCGCGACGGTGTTCGACGAGTCGCAGGTCTTTCGGATCGATCACTACCTCGGCAAAGAGACGGTGCAGAATCTGCTCGTCTTCCGCTTCGCGAACAGCCTCTTCGAGCCGGTGTGGAACCGCGAGCACGTCGACCATGTGCAGATCACCGTCGCCGAAGAGATCGGCGTCGAGGGGCGCGGCAAGTTCTACGAGCAGACCGGCGTGACGAAGGACATCGTCGAGAATCACCTGATGCAGCTCCTCTGCTTGACCGCGATGGAGCCGCCGATTTCGCCGGCGGGGAACGCGGTGCGCGACGAGAAGGTGAAAGTGTTGCGCTCGCTCCGGCCGATGGAAGCGTCGGACGTCGGAAAGAGCGTCGTGCGCGGTCAGTATGGGCGCGGGTTCGTGCGCGCCGAGGACGTGCCGGCGTACCGCGAAGAGCCGGACGTCGCGAAGGACTCGCGCATCGAGACGTACGTCGCGATGCGGGTCTTCGTCGACAACTGGCGATGGGGCGGCGTGCCGTTCTACGTCCGCGCCGGCAAGCGGCTCGCGCGGCGCGTGACCGAGATCGCGGTGCAGTTCAAGACGGTGCCGCACACGCTGTTTCAATCGCTCGACGGCGGGATCACGCCCAACGTCCTCGCGATGCGCATCCAACCCGACGAAGGGATCGCGCTCCGCTTCATCTCGAAGGAGCCGGGGCAGCAGACGATCCTGCGCGATGTCGCGATGGACTTTCGCTACGGCTCGTCGTTCGGCAGCAACACGCCCGAGGCGTACGAACGGCTCTTGCTCGACGCGATGCGCGGCGAGGCGACGCTCTTCACGCGAAGAGACGAAGTCGAAGAGCAATGGGCGTTCATGGATCGCGTGTTTCACGCGTGGCAGAAAGAAGGGACCACGCCGCCGCCGATGTACGCCGCGGGATCGTGGGGCCCGGATCAAGCCGACGATCTGCTCGCGCGCGATGGGCGGCGCTGGAGAAAGCCGTGACCGCCGTCGCACCGCCCGCGCCCGCGCCGAGCGCGGTGATGGCGCGCATCGAGCGCGAGCTCCGCGACATGTGGTCGGTCGCGGCGCCCGCCGGCGACGTCCCGCGCGCGCGCGCGTGCACGATGAACCTGGTCGTCGTGGCGAGCTCCGAAGAAATCGCGGAGCGGTACCTCGCGATCATCGACGACGTGACGCGATCCATCCCGGCGCGCGCGATCGTGGTGGCGCTCGATCCCGAGGGCGCCGACGCGCTCGAAGGCGACGTGACGGCGGTGTGCGGCGTCGACGCTGCGTCGTCGATCTGCTCCGAGCGGGTGCGGATGACGGCGCGCGGCGCGGTCTGCGCGCGCGTCGCGAGCGCGGTCGACGCGCTGTGCGTTCCAGAGATGCCGACGGCGCTCGTGTGGCTCGGGCGCGTGCACGTCGAGGACGACGTCTTTCTCGAGCTCGCGAAGGACTCGCAGCGCGTGCTCCTCGACACGGAGTACACGTCGCTCGGGAGCTTGCTCCACCTCGCGCGGTGGGCGCGCGGCGGAGAAGGGCGACCGCGCGTGGCCGATCTCGCGTGGACGCGCCTCGCGATCTGGCAAGAGATGTGCGCGCGGTTCTTCGACGCCCCTGCCCTTCGCGAGCACGCATCGCGCGTGACGCGCGTCACGATCCGGCAAGCGTGCGAGCCGGGGGCGCGCCTCGGCTCGGAGGGCGCGCTGCTGCTCGGATGGCTCGGCACGCGTCTCGGATGGAAGACGACGCGCGTCGGCGGGCACCTCCGCTTTCGGCGCGCCGACGGCGGCAACGTGGCGGTGGCGTTCGAAGCGGTCGCGCGCCCGGCTGGGGTCGCGCCGTCCGCGCTAGCCGGCGTGGGGCTCGACGCGGAGCACGACGGCGTGAAGCTTCGCGCGACGCTCGATCGTCAGCTCGCGAGCGGCGTCCCCGACGACACGCTCGACGCCGACGTCCTCGAGTGGAAGCTCGACGTCGGTGCCGCGGCGGAGGCAGGCGCGCCCGCCGTGTCGCGCCGCGGTCCGATGGAGCAGCGCGTGCGCCTGCGAACGAACCAAGGCGCGCGCCTCCTCGAACGAACGCTGCATCGCCCCGCGAACGATCCGGCGCTGGCCGAGGCCGCCGCGTTTGCCGAAGAAATGGTCGAGGACGAAATCGTCTGCGGGTAACGCGGCTGGCGCGTCAGCACCACCGAACGCGGACGCGGTACGTGATCTTCGTCTCGCCGCGCGCAGGGATCTTCACCTTGAACGTGAACGTCTGCGCGTCCTTCTTCGTGTGTGGATGGCTCGACTGCAGCATCGTCCAGTCGCCGCCGATCGGCTCGAAGTCCTCGACCGCGACCTCGGCGTCCTTGTGGTTGCGCAGCGCGATCTCCCACGCGCTCTCCGACGCGCACGAGCTGAGCACCGTGTAGCCCGTCTGCTTTCGCTCACCGACGACGTCGAACGCCTCGCCCATCTTGATCAGGATTTTTTCGTCGCGCGGCGTGTGGTCGATGCTGTCCTCGCCGATGAACTGCTTTGCGCCGGAGCGATCCGCTTTGTAGACGCGCACGATCCCCTTCGGCAGCGGCATCCCGAGGCGGTTCTTCTCCGTGTTCTCGATCTCGAGAAAGACGCTGACCTTCTGGTTCGACTGCACCTGCCGGTTCGCGGTGCGATAGAAATATTGTTGGCCGTAGAAGAAGAGCTTCTTCTCGACCTTGATGCCGCTCGCCGCGAGCAGGCTCAGCTGCTTCTGCTCGTTGTCGAGCACGCTCGTCGGTTGTTCGAGGGAATAGAGGTGGTACTCGAAGAACGACTCTTCGCTGAAGCGTCCGCCGACGTCCTTCTCCATTGGCTTCTTCATCGCGTCGCCGTCGCGCTCTTCGTCTGCGCCCGAGACGCGCTGCACGTCGCCCGCGACGAGCTTCAGCTTCGCGTTCTCGTACGACGCGCCGCTGCCGTTCACGAGGGTCACCCAGCCGCGCAAATCGGCCTCGGTGTCCTTCTCGTCGATCGTCATGACGTAGTCGGCGGTCCAGCGCATGCCGCTCGCCAGGTACGTGACTTCGATTTTCTGTTTGGCTTGTTGGCTGTCGAGGAGCCACACCAGCGTCGGCTTCGCGATCAAGTTCGGCGGCACCTCGGGGAACGCGAAGCGACCGCGGAAGTCGAAGGTGATCTCGCCGTTGATCTTGAGGACGACGCCGTTCGCGACCGAGATGACCTCGGCGTCGAACGCCTCTTCGGTGCCGAGCTTGTCGCTGTAGCGGTAGACCTTGATCTTGCGGCCGACGTACTTCGCGAGGAGCGTCTGCGGGCTGAGCAAATCGAAGCGGTAGTTCTGCTCGAGGACCTTGAGGCCGCCACCGGTGCCGGGCGCGCCGAGGCTCTTGATGCTGACCGTCGCGGGCTGAATCGTCGCGGCGACGTC
>JBBQXV010000014.1:0-60876 GCA_038209335.1 Polyangiales bacterium
GGATCTCGGCCCGCGGCTCGCGACCGGCGAATGGCGCGCGGTGATCCTCGATGCGCCGTGCGAGCTCGCGGAGCTCGATCGCTACTACTATGAGTCGGATCGCTTTCAATACGACGACGCGCAATCGCTGATGCCGCGCACGGGCTTCGCCGTTCGACCGACGTCGCTATGGCGCGCGCAGAACCGCGACGAGCACGAGCTCGCGCCGGGGATCACCGGGACGTTCGAGTCGGGCACGTTCCCGGGTTGGACGGCGACGGGCGCGTTCGGCGTGGCGCCGCTCTACCGCGGGCGACTAGGCGACGTGACGGGCATCCAGGGCAACTGGGCCGCGAGCACGCTAGGGATGCAGGGCGCGTCGGGGCGCCTGACGAGCGCGGCGTTCAAGCTGGAGAAACCGCGCGTGACGCTCACGACCGCGGGCTCGTCGACGACGTACGTCCGCATCCTCGTCGGCGGCGAAGAGATCCAGCGTCTCTATCCGATGAAGCCGCCGAAGATGCAGGCGAAGAGCATCGATCTCCGCGCGCACGTCGGATCGATGATCCAGATCGAGATTGTCGATGAAGGCGGACGTGCCGACGGCGGCGTCATCGTCGACGACGTGCGCGTCGCCGAATAGCGCGAACGCGAATCGCAGCCGCGCGTCACACCTTCCACGATCCGACGACGACGCACGCCTCGTCGCCGCGCGCGCGACATCGTTTGTGCTCGGTCTTCACGTGCTTCGCGCCGACGAGCTCGAACATGCGTCGGACGTACGACGTGAGCATGCGACAGAAGAGCGCTTCCACCGCGCCGAATCCCGCGAGGGTCGCGGTCGCGCTCGTCGGCGTGTCGCGCACGACGGTCCACTTTCCGCTGTCGAAGAACCGATGCCAATACTCGCCTGACTTCTCGATGACGTACGCAGGATTGGCCATTCGCAAGAACAGCCGGTGAATCTGGGTGAGATCGAGCTCGGCGGCGAACGCACCGTAGTGCTCCATGAGCAGCGGCTCAGCGACGCCGTGCGTGGCGTCGAACGCGCGGAATACACGCATCACGAGCGCGAGATCGTACCAACCGACGGCAAGGATCTCGTCGACCTCCGCGCGGTCCTCGGCGCTCAAGGTCGCGACGATCGCGGGCCACGCTTCCGGCCCGTGGCGCGCGACGACGTACGCCTTCACGTTGAGAATGTTGGTCCCCTTCGCTCGCGCCACGATCACGTGAGCATAAGTCAGGTGCCGAGCTCCGCGGCGCGCGGCGGAAGAAAGATCAGAAACTCGGTCTTCGGCTGGACGAGCACCGAGTGGGGCGCGGCGTCGGGCGCGACGAGCCCGAGGCGCTCGAACACCGTGAATCGCGCGTGCGACGCGCGGGCGCGACGGAGCGCGAGCCGCTCGTGCCACACGGAATACGTCGCGACGCCGCCCCCCGTGCGACGCGCGAGGAATCCCTCGAACGGGTGCGTGAGGGCGATCGCGGTCTCCTCCGCGTCGGCGAATCCGTCGAGGCGCCCGGTCGGTTCGTCGTCGATGTCCGCTTCGATCGCGGCGTCGCCCCACTGTCCACTTGCGGAATGCACGTATCGTGGCGACGCGGACCACTCGCACGCGAAGCGCATCGTCACGAAGTGCCACGGCAGCCGCCACACGTACCTCGGCACGACGACGAAGCGTGACGCGAGCGACGTACCGAAGAACCATACGCATCGCCGTCCTTCGCGCCGGACGTACGCGCGGTAGTTCGTCTGCCCGAACGCAAAACCCAAGAACGGAAAGAACCCGGGGCGGAAGTCGTCGTTGTGAAAGACGACGGCCGAGACGAACGAGCGACGTTCGCCGTCATCCATCGTGAAGACGTCTGGCGCGATCCCGGCGGGGAGCAAGCGCGCGAGCGCGATCGGGTCGACCGCGTACGTGACGATCGCGAAGTCGCGCATGCGGCTCCGCGCGCCGAGGAGCCCCGTGCTTGGGCGCGCGAGCGGGGTGTCGCTCATGCCAAAGATCTTTACCAGCGATGTCACGAAACGGCGCGCTCCACCGATGTGATCTTCGAGAGCGTCGAACGCTCCGCCGAAAGAGAGCCCCTTCCATGCGAATTCCCATCTTCTTCCGCACTGTCGTTACCGTCGTCGGATTCGCCACCGTGACCGCGACGGCGACGCTCGCGCTCGTCGTGCCACGCACGACCTTCGCCGATGACGTCGACGACTCGATGGGAACGGTCGCTGCCACGCGGTTCGACCACGTCCTCGTGAGGACGGGCGTTCAACGCGACGCGACCGCGAGCACGGGCTGGTCGCTCGTGATCGACGCCGAGAACGAAGGCGACGCCGCGCAGAAAGTCGAATTCAAGACCGCGCTCGAGCGGACGTTCGCGACACCGATGGCGCGCGTTCAAAGCGAGGTGACCACGCTCCTCACGCGCGTCGAGACGCTCTCGGTGCCTGCGCACGGCAAGGTGCATCTCGTCCGTCCGGTTCCGAAGTGGATCGCCGATCAGCTCGTCACGGCCGAGCGCATGCACAAGGCGCGCGACGCCGAGACGAAGCGCGCAGAGAAGGATCCGACCGCGTACTACTCGGCGATCATGCGCGCGCCGTATCCCGACTTTCGCGTCGCCGCGGTCGAGCCAAACGCGCCGATCGCGCGCGTGCGCTACGAGGGTGGGATGATGGGAATGGCGATGCCGCCGCCGCCCGCGCCGAAGCCCGCCGCACCGGCGCTCCCGCGCGGCGAGATCGCGCGCATCGACACGCAGCCGTGAGCGCTCAGCTCTTGCGACGAAGCGCCGCGCGCAGCCGGAGCTCGACCATCAAGCAGCGGTCCTGCACGACGAGGATGCCCGCCTCCGCGAGGCGCTCGGCGAACGCGTCGTCGCGAATCTGTTGTTGAAGCCACACGCTCTTCGGCTTGGCAGCGAGGAGATCGTCCAGGTGCGCGGCGAGATCCTTCGATCGCCGAAACACGTTCACCATGTCGACGGGAGCGGGAACGTCGACGACGCGACGGTACACGGCACGTCCCAGGATGTGCGTCGCGTCCGGGAAGTAGACAGGCACCGGCACGACGTCGAAGCCGGCGTCGAGGAGGTACTTCGGTACGTAGAACGCAGGTTGATCCGCCTGCGCTTCGGTCTTGATACCGAGCACGGCGATCCGTCGCGTGTGAGCGAGCAGATCGCCGATGGCCTCGCCGTCGTCGATGACGTTCGGATGAACGGTACGACTCAGCCCGGGCCGGCGTCGGTCATGCCGCCGCCGCAGATGATCGGCGCGACGACGTCGAAGCTGGACTGGAAATCCGTGCCGCTCGTGCAAATCGACACGCCGCCGTCGGCCCCCGAGAGGGCCTGGAAGCATTGCGAACGCGCGGTCGCCTGGGCCGAGCACCCGTTCATTGCCGCTTGCGTGAGGCACGCTTGGTAAAGTTGGAACGAAGCGTCGTCGGTGATCTGGCAGCTCGCGTCGCACGCAGTGCCTTCGCATGCTTCCGCGATTTGCGCCTTCTTCGCGCAGTCGAGGCCTTCGGCACCGCCCAAGATTTCGAAGCAGCCGCCGATGTTGGCGTAGATGACGCCGAGCGTGCTGCCCGGGGCGGCGCTCTTGTGGAAGACGCCTGCGCCCCAACCCGCCGCCGTGGACGGCGTCTCGAGGCACGCCGCGCAGGCCGCGGACGCAGTCTTGTACGCGTCGCACATCGCCTTGGTGTGGCCCTGGGCGAGGCACGCGGTGTTGAAGTCGCTGATGTTCTGCGCCGTGCACGCGCCGACGACGCGCTTCACGGGGACGAACGCAGGCGGCGTGAAACCCGACACATCGACCGGCGCACAGCTGAGGGCGGCTTCGGCCTTCGAGTCCAACTTCACGGGCGAGTCGCTGACCGCGTCGCCGGAGCTGCCATCGACATGACCGCCGCCATCGTCACCGGGAGCCGGGCTGCTGGAACTCGACGAGCAACCGTAGATGAGGGCGCCCGAGAGCGCTGCCAACGAAACGAACGCGACCGATTTTTTGACGGACATGTGGCCTCCCGAAATTCCAAGCAGTGCGGAAAGCCTCCCATCTACCTCGTACCTGCGCAAGTTCCTCAGCCGCGTTTGATGTATTTTCCCCGCTCTTGCGGGTGCTCGTTCTCGTATGCCTCGAGGCTCTCGCGCGTGATCTCGACTTCGATCTCGCCGTCCGTCTCGATCTTGCATTGGCATCCGAGACGCGAGGTCGCGCGGACGTCGAACGCCTTGTCCATGATGTCTTGTTCGTCGTCGTCGGCCTCGGAGAGAAGCTCGCTCCCCTTGGTCACGTAGACGTGGCACGTCGAGCACGCGCAGACGCCGCCGCATGCGTACCCCTCGGGAGCGTGGAGCGCTTGCGCGGCCTCGAGGATGCTCGTGCCGACCTTCGCTTCGATCTCGCCGAAGCCTTTGAACCTGACGATGGCCATCTCATTCACCTGGGTAAGGCGTGCGCCGCGTCGATGCCGAGCGCGTGCTCGACGTCCTTCGCGACGTCGTCGAGCTTCTTGCCGCCGATCGCGCGCGCGATCGCGCGGTTCATCCGGCGTCCAGCGAACTCTTTGCTCGCGGCGTCGAGCTCTTCGATGCGCGCGTGGATGCGCGCCGGCTCGTCGCCGCGCGCCGCTGCTTCGAGCGCGAGCGCGGCCGTTTCGATGCGTTCGCCTTCGCCGGGCTCTAGGAGCGCGCGATCGACGTCGACGGCCTTTCGCGTCGCGCCGAGGATGCGATGCGCTTCGACGCGATTCTCTGCGAGGCGACGAAGGAGCAGATCGTCCTCGCCGTGATCGAGCGCGTCCATGAGCATCTGCTCGACCGCCTCGTCATCGAGCCCGTACGACGGCTTGACGCTCACCGTTTGCTCGATGCCCGTCGTCGCCTCTTTCGCATGCACGGCGAGCAAGCCGTCGGCGTCGACTTCGAACGTCACCTCGAGCTTCGCGAGCCCCGCGGGCATTGGCGGAATTCCCTTGAGCGTGAAGCGCGCGAGACTACGGCAGTCTAGAACCATCTCGCGCTCGCCCTGCACGACGTGGATCTCGAAGCCGGTCTGGTTGTCTTCTTGGGTCGTGTACGTCGCGCGCGCGCCCGACGGGATCGTCGTGTTGCGCGGGAGGATCTTGTCGACGACGCCGCCGCCGACCTCGATGCCGAGCGAGAGCGGGATGACGTCGAGGAGCAAGACCTCGTCGCTGCGCCCTTCGCCTGCGAGCAGATCGGCCTGGATCGCCGCGCCGAGAGCGACGACTTGATCCGGATCGATGTCGCCGAGCGGATCCTTCTTGAACAGCTTTTTGACGTACGCGCGCACGGCCGGCACGCGCGTCGATCCGCCGACGAGGATGACGCCGTCGAGCGCTTCGGGCTCGAGCCCGGCGTCTTTGAGCGCGCGTTTGCACGCGACGCCGGTGCGATCGAGGAGCGGATGGATCACCTCGTCGAAGCGCTCGCGCGTGAGGCGAACTTTGCCGTGGCCTTCGATGTCGGCTTCCACTTCGCGCGCCTCCGTGAGCGCGTGCTTCATCTTTCGCGCGGCGTCGAGCACCATGCGAACGAAGCCTGGATGCCGGGATTTCGCGTCGCGATCGCGGCGGAGTCGTTCGGCCGACGGTGACTCGCGTTGCTCGAGCTGCGCGAAGATCTCTTCGGCGATGAGGCGATCCATGTCGTCGCCTCCGAGCGCGCTGTCGCCGCCCGTCGATTTCACCTGGAAGACGCCGTCGTCGAGGACGAGGATCGTGACGTCGAACGTGCCGCCGCCGAGGTCGTACACCGCGAACGTTCCGTTCTGTTTCTTCTCGAGGCCGTACGCGAGCGCCGCCGCCGTCGGCTCGTTGATCAATCGAAGGACCTCGAGGCCCGCGAGGCGCGCCGCGTCTTTCGTCGCCTGGCGTTGCGCGTCGTCGAAGTACGCCGGCACGGTGATCACCGCGCCGCCCACCGTGCGAAGCTCGTCCTGCGCGAGGAGCTTGAGCGCGCGCAGAATCTCGGCGCTCACCTCGACCGGCGTGACCTCGCGCTCGACGCCGCCTGCGCCCGCGACGCGAAAGCGCACGACGTTCGCGTCGCCCGGCTTCGCCTCGACGAACGCGTACGGACCGAGTCGACGCGTCTCCGGATCGTCGGCGCCGCGTCCCATGAAACGCTTCACGCTGACGATCGTGTCGCGCGGTCGCTCCGAGGCTTCGTCCTTCGCGCGGCGCCCGACGACGACGTCACCCGCTTCGTGGTACGCGACGACGCTCGGCAGCAAGATTTCTTGATCGCAGTCGGCGATCGCGACGGGTCGCTCGCTCCGCACGTACGCGACGAGCGAGTTCGTCGTTCCGAGATCGATGCCGATCGGACGAGGCGGCGCTTTGGGATCGAAGATCTCGAGGAGGGTCATGACGCTTCGTCTTCGATGACGCTCACCTCTTCGAGGAAGCGTCGGCAATACCTGAGCTCGCCGAGCAGCGGCAAGAGCGCGTTCACGTCGCCGCCGTTCGCGAAGCCTGTGCCGAGCGCGCGCTCGACGCCCGCCGCACGCGCTTCGATGTCCGCGGCGAGACGCCGCACCGCCGCCGCGTCTTTGGCCGAGCGCGCGTCGGCGAGCTCTTCGCGTCGCTCCATCACTTCCATCAAGAATTCCATCGACGCCTTCGGCTCGTTGGTCTCGCCGACCGCGATTCCCGCCAGCGAAAACAGCGCCTCCGCGCGCTTGATCGGATCGCGCACCGTGCGCCACGACTCGTTCACTTGCACCGCCTTCTCGAGCGCAGCGCGACGCTCGCCCGGCGGCGCCGCGACGTACTTGTCGGGATGGAGCACGCGCGAGAGCTCGCGATGCGTCTTCTCCACGGCCGCGAGATCGACGTCGAAGGTGCGCGCGATTCCGAGTGTTGCGAAGGGATCCACGGGACCATCACACCGTGAACGAGTGACCGCAGCCGCAGCTGGTCTTCTCCTGCGGGTTCCGGAATTTGAAACCCTGGAACATCAGCGTCTGCTCCCAATCGAGCTCGGAGCCGTTCAAGTAGATGAGGCTCTTCGGATCGCTCACCACGCGGACGGGCGTGCCGTCTTCCGCGGTGTAGTCGAAGACGCGATCGCGCGCGTGCGGCGCGCCATCGTGAAATTCGATGACGTAAGAGAATCCCGAGCAGCCGCCGCCGCGAATGCCGACACGGAGCGAAGTATCCGCGACGCCGCGCTTCGCGATCTGACGCCGGATCGCCTCGACCGCCTTCGCCGAGACGGTGATCGCCGTCGCTTTCTTCTCCGTCGCCGGCGCTTGCTGTGCCGTGTTCGTCGTCGTCATCGCTAAAGCTCGCTCCCTACTTGCCGCGCGCCGCGCGCTTCTTCTTGAAGTCCTCGATGGCGCTCTTGATCGCGTCTTCCGCGAGGACCGAGCAGTGGATCTTCACCGGCGGGAGGTTCAGCTCGTTGACGATGTCGACGTTCTTGATCGCGGCGGCCTCGTCGATCGTCTTCCCTTTGAGCCACTCGGTCGCGAGCGACGACGATGCGATCGCCGAGCCGCAGCCGAAGGTCTTGAACTTCGCGTCCTCGATGACGCCGTCGTCGGTCACTTTGATTTGCAAACGCATGACGTCGCCGCACGCAGGCGCGCCGACGAGACCCGTGCCGACGTTGGGATCGTTCTTGTCGAGCGTCCCGACGTTGCGCGGGTTTTCCGCGTGCTCCACGACTTTGTCGCTGTAGGCCATGATGATCGTTCTCCTAAAAACACGACATGGGTTTGGGACGGGACCCAAACCCGCACGCGACTAATGAGCAACCCAGGCAACACTCTTCAGATCGATTCCTTCTTTGTGCATCTCGTAGAGCGGCGAGACATCTCGCAGCTTCTTCACCTTTGCGATGACGAGATCGGCGACGAAGTCGACCTCTTCTTCCGTGTTGAAACGGCCGAGGCCGAATCGAATGCTCGAGTGCGCGAGCTCGTCACCGACGCCGAGCGCGCGGAGCACGTAGCTCGGCTCGAGGCTGGCCGACGTGCACGCCGAGCCGGAGCTCACCGCGACGTCTTTGATCGCCATCATCAAGCCTTCGCCTTCGACGAACTCGAACGAGATGTTCAAGTTGCCGGCGAGGCGGCGCTCGAGCGATCCGTTGACGTAGACCTCGTCGAGCTCCTTCTCGAAGCGGAGGCGCAGACGCTCGCGGAGCGCGAAGAGCTTCTTCGCTTCTGCCGCCCCTTCGAGGCGCATGATCTCCGCCGCCTTGCCGAAGCCGACGATGCTCGGAACGTTGAGCGTGCCCGAGCGATTGCCGCGCTCGTGCCCGCCGCCGTCCATCTGCGCCGAGATGCGAACACGCGGCTTGCTGCGACGGACGTAGAGCGCCCCGACGCCCTTCGGTCCGTACATCTTGTGCGCGGTGATCGACGCGAGATCGACGTTCATCTCGTTGACGTCGAACGGCGTCTTGCCGACACCTTGCACCGCATCGCTGTGAAGCAGAACCCCGCGCGCGCGCGTGAGCTTGCCGATCTCGCCGATGGGCTGAATCGTGCCGATCTCGTTGTTCGCGAGCATCACGCTGACGAGGATCGTCTTCTCGGTCATCGCGTTCTTCACGGCGTCGGGATCGACGATCCCGTCTTTGCCGACGCCGAGGTACGTGACGACGAAGCCCTCTTTCTCGAGGCGCTTGCACGTGTCGAGCACCGCCTTGTGCTCGAGCACCGTCGTGATGATGTGGTTGCCTTTGTCTTTGTAGAACTCGGCGACGCCTTTGATCGCGAGGTTGTCGCTCTCCGTCGCGCCCGACGTGAAGACGATCTCTTTCTCGCTCTGCGCGCCGATGAGCTTCGCGATCCGCTCGCGTGCATATTCCACGGATTCTTCCGCGGTCCATCCGAAGGCGTGGCTGCGGCTCGCCGCGTTGCCGAACTTCTCGGTGAAGTACGGGAGCATCTCTTCGAGGACGCGCGGATCGACCGGCGTCGTCGAGTGGTAATCCATGAAGATGGGGAGCTTGATAGCCATGACGTTCTCTCTCTCGCTTCTCATTTCGCTCGGAACCCAGCGACGAGCGCGGGCACCGTGGTCTCGCAGTCGTGGAGCTCGCAGCCGCTGCACGCGGAGAGGAGCCGAGCCGGATCGCAGACGTCGCACGTGTCGAGGTAGTGAAGGCTCGCTTCGAGCTCGTGCTCGAGCTCCTTCAGACGTCGCATGTTCTCGCGCGTTTCGATGAGCTTCGCCTTGTAGACGTCGCGCATCTTGACCATCGATCCCGACGCGGAGCTCTGCTGTCCCCACTCGCGCACGACGGTCTGGATGTCCGAGAGACTGAAGCCCATCTCTTGGAGCTTGCCGATCCAACGAATGCGAACGAGCGACTCGCGACCGTAGAGCCGAAAGCGACCCTTGCTGCGGGCGGCGGGCTGCAGCAGATCGAGCTCTTCGTAGAGGTGGATGGCCCTCACGGTCTTGCCCGACTCGCGCGCGAGATCGCCGATTTGCATCAGCTCGTCGTCGCGATGTGTCCGCGCGTCGTCGAGCGAACGGACATTCGCCGACGGGAATGCCGTCGAGACGGACGCCGTGGGAGCGTCGGAGGCGATGATGGGGAGGCGAACGGTAGCCATTTCAATGGGTTCCAGTGATTGTGGGCAACTCGTACCTTGCAGTCTGACGTGCGGGATCGAGTTGTCCAGAAGTGTCTGTAAGTCCTCCGATACCCGGGCGTCAAGCTGATCTGGTAAGAGGAGCGAATGCCGAAGAGGACCTCGCTCGAAGCCGACCTCACCGCGCTCACCGCGGAGTTCGTCGCGCGCATCGTCACGACGCTTCGAAACGCATCGTTCGGCGAGGTCGCGGCGCTCGCGCCGATGCCGGCGCACCGTGCGCGCGTCGAGATCCCGCGGCCGAGTCGCTCCGCGCCGGCCGTGAGCGCGAAGCCCGCCGGAACCCGAATTCGCCGCGGCGCTGGCGAGCGCGCCGAGGTCGCCGAGCGACTCGCCGAAACGCTTCGAAAGTCGAGCGATCCGCTCAGCGTGCGCGCGCTCGCGAGCGCCCTCGGCATCGCTCCGGATCGGCTCGCCGGTCCCCTCAAAGAGCTCCGCGACGCAGGCCGCGTGAAGAAGCACGGCGACAAGCGGAGCACCACCTACAGCGCGACCTAATCGCGCGGGATCGCACGCGGACAACGGCACGCGGCTCGCAACTCGTCCTGAGCAGACGAACGCGAGGGGAACCGCGTCGATGGTTTTGCGAGCACTTAGAGATGATGTCGATCCAACCTGGGCGGGGGACGAGATCCCTACGTGGGCAACGCCTTATCCACTTTCAGACCGCAATGATCCACCCGAGTCCGGTCCGACGCTCGGTGCCGACGACACGAGCCGACACGATGTGCCCGACGCCGACAGCTCGCAGTCGATCGTGATCGACAACGCGGAGCTCGACGCCCTGGTCGACTCCGACGAGACGTGCGCGTTCGCGCTGCCGGTCATTCGTCAGAGCTCGGGACCGCGCCGCAAGATTCGCCTCTCGACCGCCACCGTGCGCGACGCGCTGGCGGAGCGGTACGAAGAAGAAGGCGCGTGGGAGCAGCTCGTCGAGCTCTACCTCGGGCGCATCGAGGCGGCGTCGAACAACGGCGAGCGGGTCGAGCTGCTGAAGCGGATCGCCGAAGTCTTCTTGCGCGAGCTCGACGATCCGGCGCAAGCGCACGACGCGTTGCTCGAAGCGCTGGTGATCGAACCGCGGGACGGCGAGACGGTCGAGGCGCTCGAAGGGATCGCGCGGCGCACGGGCAAGTGGGTGTCGCTCACGGGCGCCGTCGAGACGAGGCTCGAAACCGAGAAAGACGACGCGCGTGCGCTGGCGTACGCGGTCATGCTCGTCCGGTGGTACCGCGGCCCGCTCGAGGATCCTGCGGGCGCCGATCCGTTCATGGCGCGCGTGCAGAGCATCGATCCGGGTCACGCGCTCGTTCATCGACGCCTCGCGAGCCAGTACCGCGAAGCAGGCGCGTGGGACGCGCAGCGCGACGCGCTCGAGCGTGCGCTGCTGAGCGCGACCAACGACACGGACCGATGCGTGGTCCGGCTCGCGCTCGGTGATCTGTACGAAGAGCGCGCGAAAGACGACGCACGCGCGAAGAAGCACTACGAGCAGGCGCTCGTGCTCGACGTGAACGCTATGCAAGCGTTGCGCGGGCTCGAGCGGATCTGCCGGCGCGCGGAAGATTTCTCGGAGCTGACGCGCGTGCTCGAGAAGCAAGTCGACGCCGCAGAGAGCGACGACGATCGGATCGCGGCGCTCCTGCGCCTCGTCGACGTGCACGAGCGGTTGTTCGTGAAGCCGCAGAACGCGGCGCCGAAGCTCGAGCTCATCTTGGTGTTCGATCCGACGCACACCGGCGCGCACGAAGGGCTCGAGCGTTGCTACCGCGCGATGCGCGATTGGACCGAGCTCGTGAGGGCGCTCGAGCGTCGCGCGCGCGTCACGGTGAGCTCGTTCGAGAAGTGCGATTGCTTGATGAAGGTCGCGACGGTTCACGAGGAGAAGCTCGCGAACGTGGACGCGGCGCTCGACGCACTCAAGCGCGTCTACGACATCGACGACGGGCACGTGCAGGCGATCACGGAGCTCGCGCGCATCTGCGAACGGCAGCGCGATTGGGCGGCGGCGGCGGCGTACCGCGCGAGGCTCGCGGATCTCGCGGAGTCGGCGAAGGTGACGGCGCAGATCCACATTCAGATCGGCGAGATGCTGATCACCGACGATCGCGATCCGGTGTGCGCACGGCTGCATTTCGAGAAGGCGGTCGCGTTCGATCACGGCGCTGTGTCGGCGTGGGAAGCGCTCCAGCGGATCGCGACGCGGACGGGCGATCAGATGTTCGCGGTGCATTGCCTCGAGCGTCGCTGCGAGCACACCGAGTCGGCGCGGCTCAAGGCGCAGCTGCTGGTGGAGCTCGCGAAGATGAAGGCGTCGCTCGGCGACACGCGCGGCGCGCTGTCGACGTACGAGTACGCGATCGGGACCGACCCCAACAACGAAGCGGCGGCGCGCGCGCTGCTCGATCCGTTCGTGCGCGCGCAGCGGTGGGCCGACGCGCAGCCGGTGTGCGAGCTGCTCCTCAACGCGGCGACGCGCGACGGCGAGAACAATCGCGTGTTCGACTTGATGCGGCTCGCTTCGCGCGTGGCGCTCGCGCTCGGCAACGTGGAGCGGTCGCTCCTCGCGGCGACGGCGGCGTACGAGATGCGTCCGAAGGATCCGAAGGCGCGCGCGGCGCTCATCGACGTGTGCTGGCGACGGCGTTCGGACGTGGACGCGCGAACGCGCACGCGCGACGCGATCGGCGAGATCGTGGCGGACGCCGGCCAGCTGCGCGCGGCGGATCTTGCGAAGCTCGGGCAGCTCCGGCGCGCGGACGGCGACTTGGACGGGGCGATCTCGCTGTTGTGTCAGGCGCTCGCGATCGAGACCGACAACCGCGCCGCGCTGAGCGAGCTCGCCGACGCCTTCGCCGCGCAGAGCGACTGGAAGCGCTCGGCGGGCTGCAAGCTCCGCGTCGCGCGCGCAACGGAGAACGCAGACGAGCGCTTCGCGTTGCTCGTCGAGACCGCGGACATCTGGGAGAAGCAGGCAGGCATCCCGCGACGCGCGGCGCACGTCCTCGAAGAGGCGCTCTCGGCGAAGCCTGGGGATCTCGCAGCGCTCCGCCGCCTCGTCGTTCTCTACGGAGAGCTGTCCTTGTGGGACAAGCTCGTCGACGCGCTCCGTGCGATCGCGAACGCGGAGGACGACGCCGGGCGCAAGGCGAAGAGCCTCTACGCGATGGCGCAGGTGATGCGCGAGAAGATCGGCGACGCGCATCGCGCCGCGCAGGTCTACGACGAGGTGCTCGATCTCGACGAGACGCGGCTCGATGCGTTCGAGCGCACCGTGCGCATCTTGACCGAGCTCCGCGATTGGGACGAGCTGCGCCTCGCGTACTGCAAGATGATCGGCCGCGTCCACGACAGCCGTGACTCGGCGCTCAAGCACGCGCTCTACCATCAACTCGGCCTCGTCTATCGCGATCGCCTCGGCGACGCCGCGCGCGCGCTCGATGCGTTCCGCTGCGCGAGCCGCCTCGATCCCGACTCCGAAGAGGATCGGAAGATCGTCCTCGAGCTCCTGGTCGTGATGGATCAGCTCGACGTCGCGGTCGCGACCGCGCGCACGTCGCTCCGGCGCACGCCGCGGGCAGTTGCAGTCTACAAGGATCTCTACGGGCTCTTCCTCCGCCAACGCGCGGTCGACAAAGCCTGGTGCGCGGCCGACGTGCTGCTTCACCTCGACCCGAGCGCGCTCGACGCGGAGCAGACGCGCTTCTTGCGCGACTACCCGCCCTACCACTGTGCGAACGTTCCAGGGACGCTGGCCCACGGCGCGTGGGCGTCGCACGTGATGCATCCCGGGATGGATCCGCGGCTCACGGCGATCTTCCGCATCGTCGCCCCTGCGATCCTCCGTATGCGTCTCGCGGCGATTCCGGAGCGCGATCGCGCGGGCTTCCTCGGTCGCGTCGTTCGCGCCGAGGACTCGCCGGCCGCGGCGCGGATCCTCGCGATCGTCGCGAACGTCGCCGAGGTGCTCTCGCTGCCGTCGCCCGTTCTCTTCGAGCGACCGACGATGCCGCTCGCGCTCGCCGTCGCACCGGCGCCGACGCCCGCGCTGTTCGTCTCGATCGACGCGGCGAGCGCGATCCCCGAAGAGCTCTTCACGTACATCGTCGCGCGTCGACTCTCCGAGCTGCGCCCCGAGCTCACGGCGCACGCGCTCTTCCCGACGGTGACCGAGCTGAAGTCGCTGCTCAAGGCGGCGATGCGCGCGGCGGTCGGAAGCGGCGCGAAGCCAGCGGAGCTCGCGCTCGCACGCGCGCTCGACCCGAAGGATCTCGAAGCGCTCCGCGCGGCCGTATCGAGCATCATCGACACCGGCGATCGCGCCGACATAAAGCGTTGGGTTCAGCTCGCCGACGTGTCGCTCGCGCGCGCGGGGCTCCTCGTGGTGGGCGACGTCGATACGGCGTGGCGCGCGAGCCAGCGCGAGTCGCGGTCGCCGGGCGACATCGCGTCGGACGAGTGGCACAAAGAGGTGCTCGCGTTCGCCGTGAGCGACGAGTACGCGGAGCTGCGCGGGGCGATCGGGATTTCGCTCGACGCGATGTGAGCAGCTACTTTCCGGATGGCGCAGGACATCGCAGCGCGGTCATCTGCGCCTTCGCGCGCTCGGCGGTGATCGATCGCGGCTTCGCGGCCCCCCAACGCGCGCGCACCGATGCGTACGCGGCACACGCGCCCGCGGCGTCGCCCTTCGCTTCGAGCGCGCGGCCCAGATCGAACCGCGCGCGCGTTCCGTCGTACGCGAAGTCGAGCACCGCGCACGACCGCGTCGCCGCGCGCAAGTACGGCAGCGCGTCGTCGACCCGCCCGCCGACGAGGAACGTCCGTCCCGCGTAAGCGTCCGCGAGCGTCTTGGGCTTGTGCGGAGGCAGCGGCGAAAACCGAGGGAGGGCGGCGAGCGCCGTGCTTGCGTCGTCCGCGGTCTCGACGCCCGCCGCCCATTGATGAAGCCAGAGGAAATTGTGCGCCGTCGTTTGCACGCGCGCCTCCCACGCGACGAGCCACGCCGCGCGCCGCTTCGACGCTTCCTCCGGCGAGAGCGCGCCCGCGTGCTGAAGCGTCCACAGCATCGAGCCGGTCGGATCCTCCGAGATCGCCCAGTCCTCCGCGCGCGCGTCGCTCTCCCATGCGTCGCGCCGCTGGAGGAACGACGTCGCCGCGGCCGACGCTTGGACGAGCGAGCCCGATTCCAACGCGGCCTCGCATCGAGCGCGCGCCGGCCAGGCGTGCTCGCCGATCGCCGGTACCGAAGCGACCAGCGCCTCGAGACGACCGACCGCCGCGATGGCCGCGGTGAAGTCGCCCATGAACATGGCGAGCGCCGCCTCGTCGCGCAGCTCTTCGGTCGGACGATCGCGCGGGTCCATGTGCTCACGCTTTTGGCGCAGCACCTCGCGCGAAGCCTCGAGCGGACCGCCTCGCGCGGCGAGCGCGTTCGCGAGCTCGACGTACGCCGGAAGCGCGTCGGGCTCGGCGAGGATCATTCCGCGCGCGCGCGTTTCGAGGGCGGCGCAATCGCCCGACGACACATCGAGCTCGAGCAGCTCGCGCGTGCAGTCGTTCGCCCCCGGCGCGAGCTCGAGGCACTTCGCGAGCATCGATCGCGCCTCGTCGATGCGCCCCATATACGAGAGGTACTCGGCCTCGAGTTGCAGAGGTCGCACGAAGAGAGGATCGATTTCACGCGCACGCTCGAGCTCCGCGAGTCCGAGCGCCCAGTCGTCCTGCGCGAGCGCGCTGCCGTAGAAGAGGCGCATGAGAGCCGAACGCGGGTGGCGCTCGAGAGCCGCGCGCAGGCGGCGGACGTGCTCGACGGAGTCCGCCGGGTAGCGTTGGTAAATCGGTTCGAGCGCGCCGAGGAACGTGCGCGACTCGTCGTCGAGCTCATCGCGTCGCTCGAAGGCGCGACGGAAGTATTCGCGCCCGACCGACGGACCGACGCGCGCGTAACAGACGGCGAAGCGATACGCCGCCATCGTGAAGGCGACGTCGCGGTCCGCCGCGCGCCGCACGAGCGCACAGCCGACGCGCCAGTTGCCGCCGTGCATCTTCTGCACGCCGCGCTCGTACAGTTGGACAGCCTCCGCGTCCGCGATGATCGGCGTCGACGGCGAGGGCCTCGCGCTCATCGACGGGATCGGAGCGGAGACCTGCGGCGGCGTCGCCGTGAAGCGCCAGGTCGCGACACCGGCGGAGCCGACCACCACGGCGAGCGCGGTGCCGATCGCCCACGCCGACAGCCTCTTCGATCGCGCCGGCGCGACCGGTGCGGTCGCAGAGACGAGCGACGTCGTCGCCGGGAGTGGCGCGCCGCGTGTTTGCGACGCGACCGACGGCACGCTCGACGGCAGGATGTCCGCGTCGAGCGCCGGGGCGGACCCGGTGTCATCGGGGATCGACAACCTCAGGCCGTCGACCTCGTCGAGAGCGCGCGCGAAATCACGCGCCGTCGCGAAGCGATCGCCTGCGCGCTTCGCGAGGCACCGCGCGATGACGGCATCGAGGCGCGGTCGCACCTCGGCGTTGTGCGCCGACGCCGGCCCCGGATCGTCGCGCGTCGCGGCGATGACGATCTCCAACATCCCTGCCCCGCGAAAGGGCCGCACGCCCGTCGTCATCTCGAAGAGCATCGCGCCGAGCGAGAAGAGATCCGTTCGGTGATCGACGTCCTTGCCGAGCGCCTGCTCGGGCGACATGTACCCCGCGGTCCCGACGATGTGCCCGTCGGCCGTCACGTGCGACGCCGTCTCGTCGGTCTCGAGCACGCTCTTCGACACTTCGTCGGGTTTGTCGAACCTCGCGAGACCGAAGTCGAGCACCTTGATCTCGCCGTCTTCGCCGATCATCACGTTGTCGGGCTTGAGATCGCGGTGAACGACGCCTCTCGCGTGCGCCTTCACGAGTGCGCGCGCGACCGCCTTCGCGATTCGGAGCGCCTCCGAGAGATCGATCCGACCGCGCGCGAGCACCTCGCGCAGCGATGCCCCCGGCACGAACTCCATCGCGATGAACGGCCGACCGCCGACCTCTCCGATTTCGTACACGGCGGCGATGTTCGGGTGCGTGATCGCCGCGGCCGCGCGCGCCTCGCGCAAGAATCGCCGTCGACGTTCGTCGTTCCCGACGACCCCGTGCGGAAGCATCTTGAGCGCGACGGTGCGACGCAGCTCCTCGTCGATCGCCTTGTAGACGATTCCCATGCCGCCCTCGCCCAGCTTCGCGACCACGCGGAACTGCGCGATCGTCTGGCCGACGAGATCCTCCTGCGGGCGATTCGACGGGCGCTCGGAAGCCATGTCCCCCCGGTCGAATGTATCGCACGCGGGCACTCCGTGCCGACGACCCCCTCAGACCTTCACGTCGATCCCCGCCGCCTCTTTCACTACACGCGCGATCGTCGCGAAGAGCTCGCTCCCTTGCCCCTTGTCGTCCATCCACACGCGCTTCGCGTCGTCGTACGTAAAGTGCCAAGCGCGCGCGTTCGCCGCCATCCAGATCTGCCGCGTCGGCCGCTGCGTGTTCACGATGCAGCGCTTTTTGTCGGCGAACGTCAGCGTGATCACGTCGCCGGCGATCTCGCAGTCGACTGCGTCCGGATCGACGTCGTCGAACACGTCGCCGATCCGACGAAACGTTTCATCGGCGAGCAGCTGGTACGCGGCTTCTTCCATGAGTGACCTCGGGCGTCAGTTGAGCGAGTGCGGCAACGCGAGCGAGAACGGCGCGATCGCCGCGTCGAACATCCGCCCGTCGGGACGATGCATCTGGTAGGTGCCGCGCATCTCGCCGCGCGGCGTGCGGAGGACGCAGCCGCTCGTGTACTCGAAGTGCTCGCCGGGACGGAGCATCGGTTGGTGACCGACGACGCCGGGCCCCTTCACCTCTTCGACCTTGCCGGTCCCGTCGGTGATGATCCAATGCCGCGTGCGAAGCTGCGCGGGCTCGGCGCCTTCGTTCGCGATGCGAACGGTGTACGCGAACACGTAGCGCTGCGAGAGCGGCGCCGACTGATCGGGCACGTACGTGGACTTGACGGTCACGCGAATCCCGTCGGTGATGGCGTTCGACATCGCATCCACGGATTGCCACGCGCGCGCGCCGCGTTCAAGCGTGTTCGCGGATCAGCCGTTCGGCGTTCTCGTCGTGCGCGTCCTCGGCCACCATGTGGCGCGTGAGGAACGAGTGCGCCGCGCGCCACTTCGCGCGCGCCGGAGCCCGCCATGTCATCGCGTCGTAGCCGTGGATCTCGCCGGGCGATACGTGCAGATCGCACGCGACTCCGCGGCGATCGAGGGCGACTTTCAAGCGGCGCGAGCAAGTGAAGAGCGGATCGCGCGTGCCGACCGAGACGAAGAACGGCGGCACCGCGCGCGCCGGTGCGACGTCGTCCTCGAGGATGCGGAGCGGACTCGCGAGCGGCGACGCGGCGACGCCGGCGACGAGATCTGCGCCGACGTACGAGCGCGCGGCGTCGTGAAGAAGCGACTTCATCCAGCCGGGGATCTTCGGATGCGCGCGGTAACGATCGATGTAACCGATGTCGAGGAAGCCGTACGTCGCGACGACCGCACGGAGCTTCACGTCGGCGTCGTGGAGCGCGCGCGCGAACGGCTCCGGTCGCCGAAACGCGTGCGCGACCGCGAGCGCGGTCACGAGGTTGCCGCCCGCCGACTCGCCCGCGATCGCGATGCGCGAACGATCGCCGCCGAACCGTTGGCAGTTGCGATCGACCCAGAGGAGCGCCGCGCACGCATCCTCGAGCGGCGCCGGGTACGTGTGACGCGGTCCGAGGCGGTAGTTGATGTTGAAGACGAGGTAACCGCGACGCGCGATCGCCATCGCCATCACGCGATGCGTGTCCTTCGACAGCATCGCGAAACCGCCGCCGTGCACGTACATGACGACGGGGAGCGGCTTTTGCGCGCGCGTCGGGATGTAGACGTCGAGGCGATGGTGCGCGTGATCGGAAGGTCCGTAGACGACGTCGTGCTCGACGGCGACGTTGGCGCGGCGCGGGTGGCTCTCGTTCGGAACGAGGTAGCCAAAGCGCGCGATCGCGTGGAGCGCGCGATCGACGGCGCCCCACTGGAGCGCGGCCGGGTAGGTGAATGACGCATGTCGGACCCGACTGCGAGCTTGCGCAGCAAAGGATGCGACGGACTGAAGCATGCGCATCGAGCCTTTTCAGTATACGCGGTGGCGATCCGTAGCGCGTGCGAGATATGATCGCTTTCATGGGCCACCGTGTCGGCTCCCTTCTCGCCAGCGTCACTGCTCTCTTTCTCGCGTCGACGCTGTACGCAGGGTGCAGCCTCGACCTCGACGGCACCGCGACGCTCATCGATGCCGACGCGTCCGACGACGTCTTCCAACCGCCGCTCCCCGACGGCGGCAACATCGACGCGACCGGAGACGCCGCGCCGCGCACCTGCAGCGACACGCTCCAAGACGGCGAAGAGACCGACATCGATTGCGGCGGCGTCCAGTGCCCGACGCGCTGCGCGATTGGACAACACTGCAAGGTCGCGAGCGATTGCCAGAGCAAGAGCTGCGACGACGTGATGAAGATCTGCCGCTCGCCGAGCTGCACCGATATGGCGCAGAACGGGACGGAGACCGACGTCGACTGCGGCGGCACCTGCACGACCAAGTGCGGCGACGGTAAAGGATGCGCGACCGGCCCCGATTGCCAAAGCAACGTGTGCAACGCGGGCAAGTGCGCGGCGCCGACCTGCACCGACGTCGCGAAGAACGGAACGGAGACGGACGTCGACTGCGGCGGCTCGTGTCCGTCGTGCGCGAACCAGAAGGCGTGCAAGGTCGCCGGCGATTGCCAGAGCGGTCACTGCCAAGGGATGGTCTGCGTCGCGGCGTCGTGCACCGACACCGTGAAGAACGGCAGCGAGACGGACGTCGACTGCGGCGGCTCGCAGTGCGGACCGTGCGGCACGGGCAAGGTGTGCGGCGTCACGACCGACTGCCAGAGCAAGGTCTGCACGACCGGCACTTGCCGCGCGCCGACGTGTACGGACACCACGAAGAACGGAAACGAGACCGACGTCGACTGCGGCGGTGGAACGTGCGGCGGATGCGCGACGGGCAAGGTGTGCGGGGTCGGCGGCGACTGCGCGAGCGGCGTTTGCAACGCGAACGTCTGCTCCGCGCCGGGCTGCGGCGACGGCGTGAAGAACGGCACGGAAACCGACGTCGACTGCGGCGGCACGACGTGCGCGGCGAAGTGCCAATTCAACCAGGGGTGCGCGATCGGCGGCGATTGCCGCGGCGGCGTTTGCACCGCGATGAAGTGCGCGGCGACGTGCACCGACGGCGCGAAGAACGGCAACGAGAGCGACATCGACTGCGGCGGCGGCACGTGCGCCATGTGCATCGACGGCAAGGTGTGCGTCGTCCAGGGCGACTGCCTCGCGGGGAGCTTCTGCAACGGGACGGGGCACTGCGCGCCGAAGCAACTGCTCGGCACGGGGTGCGGCTCGGGCGTCGCGTGCGGGTCGGGCAACTGCGTCGACAGCACGTGCTGCAACCTGACGCAGGCAATGTGCAACGGATGCAAAGCGTGCAACCTCGGCGGCGGCATGTGCGCGAACGTGCCGGGGGGGAGCGATCCTCACAACGCATGCACGGCGAACGTCGCCAACTGCAAGAGCGACAACTGCTTCGGCGACGGGACGTGCAACGTCGCCGACAACACGGGGTGCGGCGCGTCGTCGTGCAACTCCGGGACGGAGACGGATCACACCTGCATCGGCGGATCGTGCACCGCGCCGACGAAGCTTTGCACGCCGTACATCTGCGGCGCCTCGGCGTGCGCGACCACGTGCGTGAACGACGCGGGGTGCATCGCAACGTCGTACTGCGATCAAGCCGGCCTTTGCCAACCGCGCAAAGCGACGGGCGCAACCTGCAACACGTCGACGGACTGCAAGGTCGCGGGATGCCGCGAGTGCGGAAGCGGGAGCGTCGGCGGATGCGTCGACGGCTTCTGTTGCAACGCCGCGTGCGGCGGCGCGTGCCAAGCATGCTCGATCGCGCAAGGCGCGACGGCGAACGGGACGTGCGCGGGGTTGACCGGAACGGTGGGACGACCGTCGTGCTCGCCGCTCGTGTGCGGCGGCGGACCGGGATGTCCTGCGGGATGCGGCACCGACACCGACTGCGTCGCGGGGTTCTTCTGCAACG
Organism: Polyangiales bacterium; assembly: GCA_038209335.1. Lineage (GTDB taxonomy): Bacteria > Myxococcota_A > Polyangia > Polyangiales > Polyangiaceae > JBBQXV01. The sequence continues at coordinate 20,831 of JBBQXV010000014.1, forward strand.
CGGGTGGGGCGTGTCAGGCGATCAAGTTGCAAGGCGGGACGTGCAACCTCGCGGCCGGCGCGGATTGCAAAGTGGCCGGGTGCCGTGAGTGCGGTGTGAATCCGTGCGCCGACGGGTTCTGCTGCAACAGCGCGTGCAGCGGATCGTGCCAGGCTTGCTCGATCGCTTTGGGCGCGACCACGAATGGAACGTGCGGCACGTTCGTCGCGGGGAGCGCGGGACGACCGCCGACGTGCGCGCCGTTCGTGTGCAACGGCGCGACGTCGTGCCCGATGGCGTGCACCGGCGACACCGATTGCGCGACCGGCTTCTACTGCGACGGCGGGGGCGCCTGCACAGCGCAGAAGGCGCTCTTGGATCCTTGCGATCCTGTTCTCGATTGCAAACAGGCGAACTGTCGCGAGTGCCCGCTCCTGTGCGTGGCCGGATCGTGCACCTAGTCGCGGCTGTCACTCACTGACACGCCGGAAGCCCCGACCCATCGCACGTCGGCAACGCCGCGCCATCGACGAGGGCGTCGATCCACTTCAACACGAACGCCGCGTTTCGCTGCGTGACGTCGAGGTGCTGCGCGGCCATGTCGACGCACACTTGCGGCGTCACGCCGTCGGCGACGATCTTGTCGATTTCGCATTTGACGTTCGCGGGCGACGCGATGGTGTCGGCGAGCCCTTGGACGACGAGGACCTTCGCGCCGAGCTTGTCCGCCGTGAGCACGTTGCTGCGGAGGAACGCGAGGTAGCTCATTCCGGGCTCGACGCAGGTGCGTCCGTCCGCGCAGTCGATGACGGACGTGCGAAACGTCGGATCGAAGAGCTGACCGAACGTCGGCGCCACGGGTGGGACGCTCTGCGCGAGCTGGAACACGCACTGCGTCGACACGAGCTGAAGGATCTGCGCGCGCGCGCTTGCCGCGAAGCCGTCGCCCGCGTGCGTCGCGCCGACGCGGTTCGTGAAGTACGCCTCGACGAAGAGCGACGCGAGCGCGGCCGGAACGCCGGCGCCGTACGTCGTCTGCACCATGTCCGCGCGGTAGCCGCTGACGTCCACGCCGACTTGCCATCCCGGCGCGAAGCCGACGACGCCAACGACGTCGCTGTCGCCATACGTGCGCGCGAGCGCTTGCGCCGAGAACGCCGCGCCGCCTCCTTGCGAGTGTCCGGCGACGATCACCTTCGCCGCGAAGCTCCCGGGCGTCGAGAGCTTGCGAAGCGCGCGCGCCGCGTCGAGCGTCGAGTATGCGGTGTCGATGTTGTCGCCGTAGCCTTGGACCCCTTCGTTGCCGAGGCCCGCGTAGTCCGGCGCGATGACGGCGTAGCCGTGCGCGACGAACGGGAGGACGAGGTAGTCGCTGACGGTGTCGTAGCGCGAAGGCGCGCAGAGATCGCTGAGACCGGTCGTGCCGTGCGTCGCGACGACGACGGGGAGCGGACCGCTGCGCGGCGTCGTCGGAATGTAGACGCGCGCGCTGCTCGCGGCGGCGCTGCCGTCGAATCGCTTCGTGCGGAACGCGATGCGGTACGTGACCGCGCCGCTCGTCGCGGTGACACCGGTGACGCCCGCAGTCCCGAGGCGCGACGTCATCGTCGCCACGTCGATCGTGGTGTCGGCCGCGCATCTGACGACGTCGCCGCGCGTCGCGTCGGTAAACGCGGGGAGGCCTTGCGGGGTGACATAGACGTCGGTGATCGCGTCGTTGCAAGAGATCGCAACGGCAGGCGGCGCGGCGTCCGCGGTCGCACCGCCGTCGATCGTCGAACCGTCATCGGCGACCGACGCGTCGCCCGCGGGGCTCGATCCCCCTCCCGAGCCGCAACCGATCGCGCCGAACGCGGCGAGCGCGGCGAGCGCGACGAGAAGAAGGGGCGAGCGGCGCATCAGACGAAGAAATCCTGGATCAGCTCGCTGCCCGGGACCACCGAGTACTTCTCGAGATCAGTCACGCCGGCCTTCTTCAACACCTGCTCGTCGATGAAGAAGTTGCCTGTGCACTCGCGGCTCGGCTGCGTGAGGATCCAATGCGCGGCGTCAGCCATGATCTCCGGCTTGCGGCTCCCCGCGACCACGGTGTCGCCGCCGAGCAGGTTCTGCACCGCCGACGTCGCGATCGTCGTGCGCGGCCAGAGCGCGTTGACCGCGATCCCCGCCCCGCGGAATTCGCCCGCCATGCCGAGCACGCAGAGGCTCATTCCGAATTTTGCCATCGTGTACGCGACGTGGGGCGCGAACCATTTCTCGTCCATGTTGAGCGGCGGCGAGTTGTTGAGGATGTGCGGGTTCTCGCTCTTCTTCAGGTGCGGAATGCACGCTTGCGAGCAGAGAAAGGTGCCGCGCGTGTTGATCGAGTGCATCAAATCGTAGCGCTTCATCGGCGTCTCGACGGTGCCCGTGAGGCTGATCGCGCTCGCGTTGTTGATGAGGATGTCGATGCCGCCAAACTTCGCGACCGCCTGCGCGACGGCGGCGTAAACCGCAGCTTCGTCGCGAATGTCGACCGCGCACGCGAGCGCCTTGCCGCCCGCTTTTTCGATCTCTTCGGCCGCCGTGTAGATCGTGCCGGGGAGCTTCGGGTGCGGCTCGGTCGTCTTCGCCGCGATGACGACGTTGGCGCCGTCGCGCGCCGCGCGAAGACCGATGCAGAGTCCGATGCCCCGGCTGGCGCCGCTGATGAAGAGAGTCTTGCCTTTGAGGGTGCGCATGGCGGCGCATCCTAAGCTAATCTGACGATCGTGCCACCCGCCCCCAACGCCTACATTTCTGGAACTGGCTTCTACGTCCCGCCGCGCGTCGTCACGAACGACGACCTCGTTCGCGACTACAAGATCGACACGACGCACGACTGGATCGTTCAGCGCACCGGCATCGAAGAGCGTCGCTTCGCGGCCGAAGGGGTCGGCAGCTCGGACCTCGCTGTCGACGCGTCGAAGATGGCGCTCGCGAAGGCGAACCTGACGCCGCACGACCTCGACATGATCGTGTTCGCGACGCTCTCGCCCGACTTTTGTTTTCCGGGAAGCGGCGTGCTCCTTCAGAAAAAGCTCGGCCTGTGCGAGGCGCCGTCACCCAAGTTCGTGCCTGCGCTCGACGTCCGCAATCAGTGCTCGGGATTTCTCTATGGCCTGTACACGGCCAACGCGATGGTGAGATCGACGGCGGCGAAGCACGTGCTCGTGGTCGGCGCCGAGACGCACTCCGCGGCGCTCGACTTGTCGACGCGCGGTCGCACGGTGTCGTCGCTCTTCGGTGACGGCGCAGGCGCGGTCGTCGTCAGCGCGACCGACGAAGATCGCGGCATCCGCGGCGCGTGGCTCGGCGCCGACGGACGCTTCGCCGAGAACCTCGCGCAAAAAGTTTGGGACATCCGCAAGCGCCCGTTCATCCCCGTCGACGCGAACGGCGTCGGCCAAGTAGAGCCCGAGATGATGTTCGCGCAGATGGAAGGAAAGACGGTGTTCAAGCACGCCGTCGAGAAGATGTGCCTCAGCGTGATGCAGGCATGTTGGGAATTGAAGATCGACTCGAAAGAGATCGATCTGTTTTTCTTTCATCAAGCGAACATGCGCATCAATCAGTACGTCGCGAAGCAGCTCGGGCTCTCCGACGATCGCGTCGTGCACAACATCCAGCGCTACGGAAACACGACCGCGGCGACGATTCCGATTCTGCTCGCGGAGGCCGTAGAGAGCGGGCGCTTGAAGCGCGGGATGAAGATTGCGATGGTCGCGTTCGGCTCGGGCTTCACGTGGGGCTCGGCCGTCTGCGACTGGTAGATCAGCGGCGCTTCTTCTTCGCCGGCGGAGGCGACAGGCGCTGGAAGATTTCGACGCCTTCCTCCGTCGAGCTCGGCGGCGCGGACGGCGGCTCGGACTCGGGCGGCGACGAGGCCTCGGCCTTCGGAGCTTCGGGCATCACGGACGTGGCGTTGCGCGGATCGCGGAGCGTCGGCGGCGCGGGTGTATCAGGCGCGGGGTCGAACGCGACCGAGACGGGAATGTCGTCGTCCGCCGTGACGGTTCGCTGGGAATCGGCGAACGGATTCGAGCGCGCGGGCTCGGAGACCGGCATCGGAATGTCGACGAGCGAAAATCGCCCGCTCGTTCCGAGCGCCGCGTCGGGAACGGCAGCGACGAGACGTTGCGCGAGGATCGAAGGGTCGGGGATGCGCTTGTTTCGATCCCTCACGAGCGCGGCGTGCACGACCTCGGCGAGAGCCGCGGGCACCCACGGCGCGACGGTCGTGAGCGGCGCGATGTCTTCGCGGACGACGGCGACCATCATGTCGAACATCGAGCCACGCTCGGGAATCGCGGGGACGCCCGCGACCATCTCGTAGAGCACGGTCGCGAGCGACCACACGTCGGTGCGCCCGTCGATCGCGTGCGCCTGCGCCTGCTCGGGGGACATGTATTGAGGCGTGCCGATCGCGATGCCGGCTTGCGTGATGCTCATGTCGACGCTGCGGCTGGCCGGCCCGTCGTCGAGCGTGACCTTCGAGATCCCGAAGTCGAGAATCTTCGCGAGGAACGAGTCGTCGTCGCGCACAGTTAGAAAAATGTTGGCGGGTTTGAGATCGCGGTGCACCACGCCGGCGGCGTGCGCCTTCGCGAGGCCGCGGGCGACTTGGTAGGCGATGCGGACGGCGAGCGTGATGTCGAGGCGACCTTCGCGCGAGAGCTTCACTTCGAGATCTTCGCCGGTGAGAAGCTCGGTGATCATGAAGACGCCGAGCTCGGGATCTTGCCCCGCGTCGAACACCTGGACGATGTAGTCGCTCTCGATCGCGCTCGCGGCGCGCGCTTCGCGACGAAACCGCGCGACGACCTCGGGCGAGTCGGCGAACTCTTGGTTCATGAGCTTGATGGCGACGCGCTTGCCGATCTCGAGGTGCGCCCCCTCGTACACCGTGCCCATCGACCCGGTGCCGAGCAGCCGCTTGAGCTTGTACTTCCCCGCGAGGGTCTTCCCCACGCGGGGATCACCGGCCGTCATCTCTCCCCCATCCTCGCGCGGAGGATAACGCGATTCAACGCGGCACGGCGACGATCCTTCGCCGAGGTTTGCTAGCCTGCCGCGCATGCAACGTGGAGTGACTGCGCTGGCGATGGCGATGCTCATCGCGGCTTGCGACAAGCCATCGTCGAGCTCGACCTCGAGTCCGAGCTCGACCTCGACTTCGAGTGCGAGCGCGAGTGCGCGCGCGAGTGCGAGTGCGAGCGCGAGTCCGACTGCGAGTGCGAGCGCGAGTGCGAGCGCGAGTGCGAGCGCGAGTCCGAGTGCGAGCGCGAGCGCGAGCGTGGACGCGGGCGCCGACGCGTCCGTCTCCGAGTACGCCAGCTACACCAACGCGCGCTACGGCTTCTCGATCGACCACCCCGTCCTCTGGAGCAAGAATCCCGCGTCCGCGAACGACGCCGGGCAATCGTTCTCATGGAAATCGAAAGCATCGATGCGCGCGTGGGGGTTCGCGAACTCGGCGCACCTCACCGCGAAGTCTCTCTTCGACGATTGGGCGCGTCGCAACGGCGTCGCGACGAAAGAAGAGAGCGCGGACGGATGGGTCGTCACCGGGACCGATCGCGGCAAGCAGTATTACTCGCGGTGCGTCTTCGGCGCGGACGTCGTGGTGTGCGTCGAGATCCACTACGACGCCGACGTGAGAGATCAGCTCGGGCCGATGGCGAAGCACATCGCCGACAGCCTCAAAGCGAAGGCGAAGTAGATCGCGGCGGCGCCGAGCGCGACGCCGAGCGCGAGCCACACGAGCGGCGACGTTCGCGCGGGCGTGCGCTCGCGGAAGCGATCGAACGGGAAGACGATCTCGCGGACACGATCGCTCTCGGCGTCGACGAGGAGCACGCCGTCGACGTCGAAGGCGCAGCGGTACTCGAGGAGCTGGCGGCGCGTCGCGGTGCTCTCGATCCGCGGCGCGAGCTCGCCGGTCTTCACTTCGGCGACGAACGCGCGCCCTCCTCGCGCGACGATCAGATCCGCGCGGAGCTCGACCTCCACCGGCACGCCGTCCGCCGTCACGGTCCACGCGCACGCGACCTGACGCGCGCGAATCTCGTAGCCGAGGCGCGCGAGGAGCAGCTCCGCGCGGGCTTCGCCCTCGACGGCTCGACGCGCCTGCGCGCGGAGTCGCCACGCCGGCGCCGCCCCACGCCACCAGAGTCGCAACGTCTGGAGCGCCGCCGCGCCGACAGCGATCGCGGCGACGGCGGCGAGCACCCATGCGCCTTGAACGCCGAGCATCCCCATGCGCTCATGTCGCCACGACGACGACGCGACTGCCAAGAAACCCTCTGAGCGCGGTTCAGGGCCGCCAGCCGCATCCGTCGCCGCGACGCGGCCGACACCGCGCGACGGCGTGAGCCGGTCGCGCGGTCTCCGTCCTACGTGATGTGCCCTACGGCACGTAGCAGATCGACGTGTGCGGTCCTTGAGCCGTGAGGACCGGAGTCGCCGCCCAGTTCGCCGCTGCGTCGTACTTCGAGACCGCGCCGCCGCTGTAGTTCGAGACCCAGAAGCGATCGAGGAACGCATCGTACGTGAGCCCGTTGTTGTCCGTGAGGACCGAGCCCGTCGCCGCGGTCAACGCGCCCGTCGCGATGTTGATCGTGTTGACGCTGCCGCCGGACGTGATCGCCCACATCTTGTTACGAATCGGATCCCACGCCATGCCGTTGAGGTATCCGCTCGCGCCGACCACCGTCGCGGCGCCGGTCGTCGTGTTGAGCGTGTACAGCGTCGTGCCGTTTCCGTTCGCGTAGAGCGTGTTCGTCGGTGCGTAGTACGCCATCGCGAACATGTCGGTGATCCCGTGGACGCCGACGAGCGTCGCCGCGCCGGTCGTCGTGTTGACCGTGTAGAGGCTCTTCGTCGTGCGGCCCTCGACCATGTAGAGCTTCCCGTTGCCCGAGTTCCACGCGCAGTCGCCGAACGCGTACGGGACGCCGAGCGGACCGATGTCGACGAGCGATGCGGCGCCATCCGGATTCGCGAGCTGCTGAAGCGTCTGCGTCGAGTCCTTGATGAGGTAGATCGTACCGCGCGTAGTGATGAACCTGCAGACGCCGGCAGAGCACGCCTGGCCTGAAGCGCACGTCGTTCCCGCGCTGCCTCCACCAGCTCCGCAACCAGCGGTGGCGCCGCAGTACGTCGGGTTCGACGCCGGATCGATGCACGTCGTACCGCACGCGATCGTCGGCGACGGACACGAGAGCGTGCACGTGCCTGCCGTGCAGACCTGCCCTGCGCCACACACGGCACCGGCCATTCCACCTGCGTCACTGACGCCGCATCCAGCGGTCGCGCCGCAGTGACCGCGATCGGTCGCGGGAGTCACGCAGACACCGCCGCAGTTGACCTCGGTTCCCGGGCACGACGTCGCGCACGTGCCCGTCGAGCACACTTCGCCGACGCTGCACGTGTGACCACACGTCCCGCAGTTCGCGCGATCGCCTTGGAGGCTCGCGCAGTAGGTTCCCGCGTCGCCGGTGCAGATGCTTTCGCCCGTCCCGCACGTCGTCGAGCAGTGTCCCGCCGTGCACGCCGTGCCCGCTCCGCACGTCGTTCCGCACGTGCCGCAGTTCGCGTTGTCGGTCTGCGTGTTCGCGCAGTACGGACCCGCCGCGTCGCCGCCGCCGCCGCACATCGTCAGGCCACCGCCGCACGAGCCCTGGCAGGTGCCAGCGCTGCAGACTTTGCCCGCGCCACACGCCGTTCCGCAGGCGCCGCAGTTCGCAGGATCGACCTTCGTGTCGACGCACGCGGTGCCGCACTTCGTCGCGCCGCCGCCGCACGTGAGCGCGCATACCCCGGTGGTACAGACTTGGCCGTCGGCGCACTTGGTGCCGCAGGTGCCGCAGTTCGCGACGTCCTTGCTCGTATCGACGCAGCTCCCGCCGCACGTCTTTTGGTTGGACGGACAGCCAGTCGTTCCGTCCGTCGTGACGGCCGCGTCTGCTTCCGGCCCAGGCGTAGTGCTCGAATCGCCGCTCGAGCACGCCGCAACGGCAAATGCAGACGCCGCCGCGATCGCGACGACCGACGTGAGCCACTTCCAAGTCTCGTTCCGACGACGTTCCATGATCCGTCCTTCCCCAGGCAACTGCGGCCAATATGTTGCGCGACGTAAATGCGCGCAGTGTAAAGCTACAGCGTCTCCGTGGGAGGCGGGGAGCATTTCGTGCGGTGCGCGCACGTCTCGCATCCCCACCCGGAGGCTTCCAAGCGCTTCGGTGTCGTCTAGGCTCGCCTCACAACCAACGAGGAAGGTCACATGGGAGAAGCACGTTTGCGTGAGCTCGGGATCGAGCTGCCCGCCGCACCGAAGCCGATGGGGACGTACTCGCCGGCCGTGCGTCACGGCGATCTTCTCTATCTCTCCGGCCACGGACCGCTGCGCGCCGACGGGACGTACGTCGAGGGTCGCCTCGGCGCGGGCCTCGACGTCGCCGCAGGTCGCGATGCCGCGCGCCTCACCGGCCTCGCGATGCTCGCGACGATCCGCGCGCACGTCGGCTCGCTCGATCGCGTCGTGCGGTTCGTGAAGGTACTCGGTCTCGTGCAGTCTGCACCCGATTTCGGCCAGCACCCGCAGGTCATCAACGGCTTCTCGGATCTGATGGTGCAGATCTTCGGCGAGCGCGCCCTCGCAGCGCGAAGCGCGTTCGGCACGGCGGCGCTTCCTTCGGGGATCGCCGTGGAGATCGAGGCGATCGTCCAGATAGCGGATTGAGACGGCGCAGCCTTCGGGCGTGCTGATTCGACATCGGCGGGCCCTTCGCCTTTAATCGACCACTCTCATGCCCGCTCCCCCTCGCATCTCTGGCGCGGCGCTTCGTTCGCTCGCGCGGTTCGCTCGCACCCGCGTCGGCGCGCTTGCGCTGAAGCAGCTCTTCTTGTCGGATCTCAAGGTCAGCGAGATCGTGAAGCTGCCGGACGAGCTCTTCGGCGACATGCCGATCGACAACCGCGCGCTCGCCGGTCGCGCGCCGCGTGCGTCGTCGAACGCGGAGCACGCGCTTCCTCCGGCGCCGTGGAGCGGAACGAGCGCGACGTTGACCGATGCGTACCGCGCGACGAAGACGACGCCGCGCGCGGTCGTCGACGCTCGGCTCGCGGCCGCGCGTGATCTCGCGTCGCGCACGCCGACGATGGGACCGCTGATGGCGTACGCCGACGACGTCGCGCGCCGCGAAGCGGACGCGTCCACCGCGCGCTACGCAGCAGGCGCGTCGCTCGGTCCGCTCGACGGCGTTCCGTTCGCGGTGAAAGAGCAGACCTCCGTTTCGGGATTCGCACGCGGCGGTGGAACGACGTTCGAAGATCCCGCGCTGCGCACGGACGACGCGACGATCGTCGCGCGCCTCCGTGCGGCGGGCGCGATCGTCCTCGGCACGACGCCGATGACCGAGTACGGAATGAACCCGCTCGGCTACAACCCGAAGCGCGCGATGCCGCGCAACCCTCACGCGACCGATCGCGTCGCCGGCGGATCGTCTACGGGATCGGGCGTCGCGGTCGCGACGGGCCTCGTCCCGTTCGCGATCGGCGCGGACGGCGGCGGGAGCATTCGCGTTCCGTCCGCGTTGAACGGCGTGTTCGGGATCAAACCGACGTGGGGACGCGTCAGCCGCTTCGGCGATCTCTCCGGAGGCACCGTCGCGCACGTCGGACCGCTCGCGTCGTCGACGCTCGATCTCGCGCGCGTGCTCGACGCGATCGCCGCGCCCGATCCGCGCGATCCGCAGACCGACTTCGCGCCGACGTTCGCGGCCGGCGCGTTCGAGCGGTCGCTCGCGCGCGGCGTGAAGGGGCTTCGGATCGGCGTCGACGAGCACGAGTGGTCGTGCTGCGACGCCGCGATCGCCGACGCCGGACGCACGGCGCTGCGCGTTCTCGAACAGGGCGGCGCGGTGCTCGTCGACGTGAAGCCGAAGCTCGCGCGATGGGCGGCGGCGATCGGCTACCTGACGATCGGAATGGAAGATCGCGCGTCGCAGCGGCACAACATTCGCGAGCGCCTCACGGAGTACAACCTCGACCTGCAGATCAGCTACGCGGTGCTCGGTGCACTCGGCGTCGTCGAGTACTGCGACGGGCTTCGTCTTCGTGGCGGCCTCCGCGCCGAGATGGCCAGCCTCTTTCGCGATCTCGATCTCTTCGCGCTTCCGACGACCGTGACGACAGCGCCGCGCGTCACCGACGCCGACATGCGCCTCGGCTTTCTCGACTCGCGCGCGCTCGACGCGATGTGCCGCTTCAGCTTTCTCGGCAACCTCACTGGGCTCCCGGCGTCGACGGCGCCGGTCGGACGCGATCGCGACGGGCTTCCGATCGGACTTCAGCTCGTCGGCGACGCGTGGGACGAGGCCACGGTCCTCGCGGCGTCGGCGCAGCTCGAGCGGAGCGGCGCCGCGCGCACCGAGCGACCGCTCGTTGCCGTCGAACCTCTCGCCGCGACGCACGCCTGACCCTACGCTCGACTGCATGTGGAACCCGGATCGCTACGAGCGCTTCCGCGACGAGCGCAGCCGACCGTTCTTCGATTTGCTCGATCTCGTTCGACCGAAGCCAGACATGCGCGTCGTCGATCTCGGATGCGGAACGGGAGCGCTCACGCGCGCCATGCACGAGCGACTCGCGGCGAAGGAGACGCTCGCGATCGATTCGTCCGCCGAGATGTTGGCGCGCACCGCGGAGCATGCGGTGAGCGGGCTCCGCTTCGAGCGCGGCGACGCCGGTGCATTCGAAGCGGACGGCGATCGCGATCTGATCTTCTCGAACGCGGCGCTGCAGTGGATCGAAGGACACGACGCGCTCTTCGCGCGGCTCGCGCGCGCGCTCGCTCCCGCTGGGCAGCTCGCTGTGCAGATGCCGGCCAACGTCGATCACCCGACGCACGTCGTCGCGACGGCGCTCGCGAGCGAGGAGCCGTTCGCCGCGTGCGTCGCGGGCAAGATCCGATCGTCGTGGCCGGTCCTCGCGCCCGAAGCGTACGCCACGCTCCTGTACGACCTCGGCTTCGAGCCGCAGCACGTCCGCCTCCAGGTCTATGCGCACGAGCTCGCCTCGCGCGACGACGTCGTCACGTGGGTCGAAGGAACGTTGCTCACGGAGTACCAAGCCGCGCTTCCGGCCGAGCTCTGGCCGATGTTCCTCACCCGTTACAGAGCCGCGCTTTTGCCCCAATTGAAGGACACCCGCCCCTACCTCTACCCGTTCAAACGCATCCTCTTGTGGGCGCAAAAGCGACGATAGTCCTCTAGCAATGCCGCCGACCTTGACGCACCGGGCCTCGGGTTGCGACTCTGACGGACAATGAATCGAAAGACCCGGGACCCGCGTGCGCTCGCGATGGAGCGGATCGGGACGGTCCTCAACCGGAAGTGGCAGATCGACCGGCTCTTGGACATCGGGGGGATGGGCGCGGTCTTCGCGGCGACGCATCGGAACGGCAAACGGGTCGCGGTGAAGATCCTGCATCGCGAGTTCGCGACGCAGAAAGAGATCCGCGATCGCTTTTTGCGCGAAGGCTACGTCGCCAACAAGATCGATCACCCCGGCGCGGTCTCGGTCATCGACGACGACATCAGCGAGGACGGCTCGGCGTTCCTCGTGATGGAGCTGTTGCTCGGCGACTCGCTCAGCGCGTGGCTCGACAAGTCGGGCGGCACGTTGCCGACGACCGAGGTGCTCGCCGTCGCGGGCCAGGTGCTCGAAGTGCTCGACGCGGCGCACGCCAACGGGATCGTCCATCGCGACATCAAGCCGGCGAACATCTTCGTCACCACGACCGGGCACACCAAGCTCCTCGACTTCGGCCTCGCGCGGATTCGCGACGCGACGATGTCGCTCGTGCCGACCGCCGCCGGGATCGTCATGGGCACGTCGGGCTACATGGCGCCCGAGCAGGCGCGCGGAAAGACCGACCTGGTCGACGCGCGCAGCGACGTCTTCGCGGTCGGCGCGGTCATGTTCAAGGCGCTCGCGGGGCGGCAGATCCACGTCGCTGACAACCCGCACGATCGAATGATCATGGGAATGTCGCAGCCGGCGCCGTCTCTCGCGACGGTTCGCGAGAACTCGCCGCGGATTCTCGTCGAGGCGATCGATCGCGCACTCGCATTCGATCAGAAGGATCGCTGGCAGACCGCGCGCGACTTCTTCGAAGCGCTGCGCACCGTCTACGATCACATCAAACGGTCGAAGCGCACGCCAACGCCGATGCCGGAATCGCTCTCGACGGACGTCGAAATATCGCTTCACGAAGAGCCGCCGAGCCTCGTCGTCGACGTCATGTTCGGAGACGAGCACGCCCAGGCGATGGAGCGCGAACGCCAGCGCGCGCGTGAGGTCGTCGAAGGTCTGTCGCGCGTGTCGATCGAAGTGATCGAGGACACGTCGCAGCCGCCGACGAAGAAAGGTTAGCCCTCAGCGCAGATCGATGCCGCCGATCGCGACCGCGGCCGCGATGCAGATCCCGCCGGTCAAGACGACGAAGTCGTGCTCGCTGCCGGGCGGCTTGTAGAGCTCGTCGCCGCGCCAGATCTCGGTGCCGCTCGCGTCGCGAAATCCGCCTTCGACGACAAGCGTCACCTCGCCGCCGACGTGCGCGTGGAGCGGGAACGTGACGCCGGGCTCAAAGCGCGTGAACGTGGCGAGGGCGGCGGCGGCCTCGTAACGCGCGCCGGTCATCACCGGAAGAATCGCGACGCCCTCCATGGGTCCGGGGCCCCACTCGTCGGCGCGCTCGATCCGCGCGAGGTAGTCGCGAGCGGCGTCGAGCGAGAGATCGAAGAGGCGCGCGATTCGATCGGCGAAGACGCCGTAGCGGCCGCCGACGCTCATGGACGCGACGATGCGGACACGCAGATTCGTCGCGGGCGCGGCGGGCTCGAGCGCCATGCCGAGCGAGGCGATGGTCGCGCGAAGACGCGCCTGCTCGGGCGCATGCGCCTGCTCGCGCACGATCTCCGACGTCGGGACCGAGACGAACAGCTGCTCTGCTTCGTTGGAAAGATCCACGGCCTTGGCGCCCTCCGCCGACGCGCAAAGCTCGGCAATAGAAGTACGCGCCAACCTAGCGGACGGATCGGATCAGCGGAGCGGCGTCGGCGCGGGATCCGCCGCGGCCGAGAGAGCACGGAGCGCGCGGAAGTTGTCGTAGGCGAACATCGCCGCCAGGAGCGCGGGCCACCAGTCGTGAAAAACGATCCAGGCGACGGTGCCGCCGAGCAGCGCCGTCACGATCGAAATGACGCGCGCCGGACGCTCTCCGCGCCCTTTGGTCGCAGCGTTGAGGAGAGTGAGGAGGACGTTGCCGCCGTCCATCGGCAACACGGGGAGCAAGTTGACGAAGCCCCATCCGGCGTTGACCCAGATGACGTCGAGCGCGATCTGTTGCGTGAGGGTCGGCTCCAATTTTCCGGCGAGCAAGAGAGAGAGAGTCTCTGCACCGAACCTGTCGAGCACTACGGCGTACACGATCGCGCCGACCACGATCCCGACGCCGGGCCCCGCGACGCTGATGAGGACGCTCTTCGTCGGCGTGATCTTCCCGCGCGCTTGCGTCCACGACGTCGTGCCGCCCATGCCGTGAAGATCGATGCGCGGAGAGAGCCCGAAGACCCTTCCCGTGAGCGCGTGCCCGAGCTCGTGGATCATGACCGACACGAGCACGACGGCCGCCCATTCGACGACGAGCACCGGGTTCTGCTGAAGGCGCCCCGCCGACAGGATCACCGCCGTCAGGAAGAACGACAAGTGAATCTGGACGGGGATCGATCCGAGGCGAAAACCCATGGGCGCGCGCTTGTTATAGCTCGCGTTCGCGTCGCGTGACGACCGCCGCGAGAAGAAGTCCCATCGCCGCCGCCGCGACCAACCACCACGGATCGCCCGCGGCGACGTAACGGTAGCCGCCGATCCCGAGCAGAGCCGGGATCACCGCGGCGAGCAGTGTCGGAATCGCGTGCATTCGCCAGTAGAACGAGCCGCGCGCGCCGAAGCTTCCCGCCGTAAGATGCCGTCGCCATGGCGAACCTTTCGCTCGACGAGCTCCGCCGTTTCATCAGCCTCTGCGATCCGATGCGCCCGCTCGAAGCCGGCGATCCGCTCTACGTACCGTTCGACGAAGGCACCCCGGTGCGCGGCGGCGAAGGCCAGAGCTGCATCGATTCGCTCCAGCGCCTCATCTACTTGAAGGACGAGACGCGCCAGCTCTTCACCGGTTTTCCGGGGACCGGCAAGACGACCGAGCTGCGACGTCTTCAAGTGAAGCTGTCGGAGGCGAAGGATCTCCCGACGCATGCAATCTACATCGACTTCGAGGAGTGGCTCGACAGGTACACGCCGGTGTCGATCACCGACGTCCTCCGCGTGCTCGCGTATTGCCTCGATCGCGAGGCGGCGATCGCCGAGGGGAAGGATCCCGAACAAGAGCCCGGGTACCTGAAGCGCTTCTTCGAGTTCTTGTCGCAGACCGACGTCGAGCTCAACAAGATCGGGTTCCACGCGTACGGCGCGTCGCTGATGCTCGAGCTCAAGAACAACCCGAGCATGCGGCAGCGCGCCGAGCAGCAGCTGAAGGTGCGCTTCCAACAGTTCGCGAAGGAAGCCGAGAGCGCGATGGTGCAGGCGATCGTGCGGATCAAGTCGGCGCTCCACGCGATGCGCGTCGTCGTGATCGCCGACGGGCTCGAGAAGTTCGCGCCGCTGCGCGAAGAGGATCGCCAGGCGATGGAGGCGAGCGTCGAGTCGGTGTTCGTTCAGCACGCGGGGCTGCTCGCGATGCCGTGCCATGTCATCTACACGTTCCCGCTGTGGCTGCGATTTCGCGCGGCGGAGCTCGGCGCGCTCTACGAAGGTCAGCCCGCCGTCTTGCCGATGGTGAAGATCGCGGACCAGAGCGGCGCGCCGTATCCGGCGGGGATCCAGAAGCTGCGCGATCTCGTCGAGCGGCGGCTCGATCTACCGCGGCTCTTCGGAAAAGATCTCGACGCGACGCTGATGCCGCTGATTCACGCGTCGGGCGGGTATCCGCGCGATCTGCTTCGCATGGTGAGGCAGGTGCTCATCGACGCGCGTCAGTTTCCGATCGGCGCGCACGCGGCGCAGCGCGTGATCGACGAGCTTACCCAGCAGTACGCGTTCGTGGTGCGCGGGACGAACTTGCCGCTCTTGAAGCAGATCGCGACGACGCACGTGTTGCCGCAAGAGAGCGCGGAGCAGGTCGCGCAGTTCGGTCGCCTGCTCGAACGATGGCTCGTCCTGGCGTACCGCAACGGCGACGAGTGGTACGACCTTCATCCGCTGGTGCGACGCGCGTCGATCGTGCGCGCGTTCTTGGACGCGGTCCCAGAAGAAAAGGCGACGTGAGCGGCGAGGGTTTCCGCGAAGCGCTTCGCACGCTGTCGCTCTCCGACGGCTTCGCGCTCGTGCCAGTCGAGGTCAGCGGACCGGACGTGGCGCGCGCGCTGGCGGCGTGGCTCGACGAGCGTGGGCGTTCGTGCCGCGTGATCGAGCCGCTCGACGATGACGCTTGGGGAGACGTCGTCGCGGAGCTCTTCGTGGCGGCGTCGACGGACGCTTCGGTGGTGATGCTCATCGGCGCGCGTCAGCCGCCGCCCGGGATCTACGCGGCCATGCGACTCATCAACCAACGTCGCGACAGCATTGCGCGCAAGCTCTCGCGGCCGCTCCTCTGGTGCGGACCGCCGGATCTCATGAAGCTCACGTGGGAGCGCGCGCCGGATTTTTGGTCGATCCGCGCGCTGCCGCTCCGCGTGGAGGACGACGCGAAGCGCGCGAGCTTGCCGCCGCTCTGGCCGGCGACGTGGGTGCCGGATCCGCCGGAGCGATTGCGCGAGACGCTCGACGCGGCTGTACGTCACGGCGACGCGAAGAACGCCGCGCGCGTCGCGTGCGCGCTCGCGGAGGCGCTCGTGGCGCGAAACAAGATCGACGACGCGATCGAAGTGCTCGGCGAGGTCGAGTCGACGCCCGAGATCGTGCTCGCGCGCGCGGTCGCCGAGGCGCGTCGAGGTAACACCGCGAAGGCGGAAGCGGTGCTCGCGTCGTCCGGCGCGCCCGAGCTCGAAGCGCGGCGGCGCATGGCGCTCGCGAACGTGCGACGCGCGCGGGATCGCGCGGCGGCGGCGACGGAGTACGAAGAGTCCGGCGCGCTCTTCGCGAAGATGGGTGATCGCGCGAACGAAGCGCTCGCGATCGCCAACCTCGGCGTCGTCGCGCTCGCATCCGGCGACGTCGACGAAGCGACCGCGCGGCTCGAGGACGCGCTGTCGACGTTGCGCGAGCGCGGCGACGACCGCAGCGAAGCCGAAGTGCGCACGCGCCTCGGCGGAGCGTTCCTCGCGCAGCGCGACTCGCGACGTGCGAGCGAGTGCTTCGAAGAGGCGCTGGTCGCGTTCCGTCATCTAGCCGACAGCCGCGGCGAGTGCGCGGCGCTCCGGCACGTCGCGCGCGCGTACCTGAACCTCGGCGACGCGGAGAAGGCACGCGACGACGCCGAACGCGCCGTCACGCTCTCGCGCGCGCTACGCGACGAAGATGCCGAGCGCGAAGCCACCGCGCTACGCGACGAAGCGCTCGCAGAGCTCGCGTAGCCCCCGCACGATCAGCGCGCGCGATTCGTTTCGCGCCGTCGCCTCCGCGCGACGCCTCCGACGAGAAGCATCGCGGCGCCGATCGCGCCCCACGCGCTGCCATCCGCGCCGGTCGTCGCGCAGCCGCATCCCGAGTCGGACGATCCGCCGCCCGTCGCGCCGTTGCCGCCGCCGTCGACTCCACCTGCGTCGCCGCCCGCCGATCCATCGATGGGCCCGCTCGCGTCGGGTGCGCCGGCGTCGCCCACATCGGCCGCGAGCAGGACCGGCCGCAGCCCAAAGTAGACGAGGTACGCGGTGATCCACGACTGATCCTCGGTCGCCGGACGCTTCTCGCTCCCGGGGATCGCGCCGTCGTTGTCCGTGTCCTGCGCGAGGAGCTTCGCGAGGACGTCGAGCGCGATCGCCTTGTGCATGTCGCCGTCGCCTCCGCTGCCGAGCGCATCGGCCGCGGTGAAGTGCGCGAGCATGTTCCAAGCGCTGTGCGCGTTGCGCCAATCCGTCCAGTCGTTCGTGATCGCTTGCGACGAATCGATCCAGCCGGCGAGCTGCGGCGCGACCGTCGCCACCCACGACGCTTGCTCCCCTTGGTGATCCTTCATGTACGAGCCCATCACGCCGTAGAACGCAGCGCCGCCCGTGACCGCCCATGTGCGCGACGCCACGCGCGACGGCGACGTATCGATCCATGCCTTCACCAGCCCGCCGATCGCCGACGCCTTCGCCTTCACGGTCGCCTGCGCCGTCGCATCGCCCCACATCCACAGCCCCGCCGCAGCCCACCCGCTCGTCGCCGCGTCGATGAGCGTCCCGTTCACGCCGACGCCCGCGTTGTCGTAAATGTGCATGGCGCACGCATCGCCGTACGCGTGCTTCGACATGTCGCCCGTCGCCGCCTCGTACTCGAGCACCGCGCGCACGCCCCACCCGCAGTTGTAGATGCTGTACGAGTTCGGCCCGGTCCCGTTTCCGTCGCGCCACTCGAGGTATCCCGGATGCGTCGAGAGGTACTCGAACGCGTTGTCCTCTTGCGGCTTGTACGTCGCGTCCATTGTGAGGCTTCTGTGGAAGCTCCACGTGAAGACGGCCTCCTGCGTGTTGTCGCTCTCGACGACGTTGTTGCCGGGGCCCGATTCGACCTCGATGATCCCGCCGGCGCGACACTGCTCTTGGCCGCCGTCGACCCCCGCGTCGTGATCGACGCACGCCGTCGACTGCATTCCTTTGTCCCACGCGACGACCCGTCCGAGCTGCGCGAGCGCCTCGCTTCGCGTCAGAAAAAGGATCGGCACGGGCGGTCGCGGCGCGGGCACGCCGGCGAAGACGGGCTCTCCGGGCAGCGGCGCCGGAACGGCAGCGGCGGAGCGCGCGAAGAAGAGCGCGGCGAACGGGACGGCGAGAGCGGCGGTGCGAGTAAAGCGGTTCATCTCGAGACAAGGTACCCGAGGATCGCGATACGCTCACGAGATGCGCGCTGCCCACATCCTCGTCTTCGCCGCCCCTGCCCTGCTCGCCCCGCTCGCCATCGCCGCGTGCACGACGACCAGTAGCAGCGATCTCAAGACGACCGACATCCGCGCGAGCATGCTCGTGAACATCTCGGACAACGATCCGTCGAAGCTGACCGGCGTGCCGGAAGGGGGCGCAGACGGAGGCGACGGCGGCGCGCCCGACTCCGGAAGCTTCATCGCGGCCGATCTCTACAAGGACGACAGCCTCACCGACCTCGTCGATCTCAGCGACGGCGACGACTTGACGATCAATACGAACCTCGTCGCGTCGACGCGGGTGCCGCGCGCGCTCCACGGCTTTTACGACACGCACGAGGCGGACTTCGCCAAGCTCACCGACGTCACGTTCATCCTGACGCGAAAGTCGGGAACGTCCGCGCCGAGCTCGCACGTGGCGGTGCCGGGGACGGTGATGATGACGGCGCCGAAGCAGGACGACATGATCTCGTTCGCGAGCGGCAAGGTCACGTTCACGTGGTCGAACGTCGCGGCCGGCTCCAAGGTCTTCGTCTTCGTGCACCCGTGCGGCTCGTTCAGCGCGAGCGCCTCGTCCGATGACGTCGCGCTTCCGGACAACGGTTCGTTCGACGTACCCATCAGCAAGATCCCCGGCGCGCCCCCCGCCGCTCCGACGTGCTACCTCGCGCGGATCACGCGGCGCATGACGGGCACCGCGGATCCGGCGTGGCATGCGGGGAGCTCCGTCGGCGCCGACCGCGACTTCTGGCTCTCGTTCACCGGTACGCCTTAGCTACGGCGCGCGCCCCAATGTGCCTCGGCGAGGCGACCTTGCTCATCGTCTCCGCTCCAAGGCGATCGCAGAGATCGCGAGAACGCGCGCGCCGCGCCGCGCGCAGCGACCGGTACGAAAGATGCGTAGCTCTCGTACATGCGAACGAACCATTGCCACATCTGGGCGATCGCAATCGGGATCGTCGTGTCGGTGCTCGCGCTGGCCGCGGGCGACGGCAGCGCGGCGTCGACGATGAAGATCGCGTCGGCGAGCTTTGCGAACGGCACGGCGATACCGAGCATCCACTCGTGCGAGGGCATCGGGGTCTCTCCGACGCTCGAATGGACCGATCCGCCGAGCGGAACGAAGAGCTTCGCGATCATCGTCGACGATCCCGATAGTCCCGATCCGAAGGCGCCGGTCCGCACGTGGGTGCAGTGGGTCGTCTACAACTTGCCCGCATCGACTCACGCGCTGCCCGAAGGCATCCAGACGCTTCCGTCCGGCGCGGTGCAAGGGAAGAACGACAGGCACCAAGCGAGCTACGCGCCGCTCTGCCCGGTCATCGGACAGCATCGGTATTTCTTCAAGGTGTTCGCGCTCGACGTCGTGCTCCCGACGACGCTCGGCGAGGCAACCAAGGACGAGCTCGAGAGCGCGATGAAGAACCACGTGCTCGAGCGCGCGGAAGTGTTCGGCGTCTACGCGATGCGCGCGCGCTGATTCAGGGCCCGAGCAGCGACCGCGCGATGACGATGCGCTGAATCTCGCTCGTCCCTTCGTAGATCATCGTCACGCGCACGTCGCGAAGGTGCCGCTCGGCGGCGAACTCGCGGATGTATCCGTAGCCGCCGTGGATCTGCACCGCCTCGTTGCAGATGCGGTTCGCGGCCTCGGTCGCGAAGACCTTGGCCATCGACGCCTCACGCGTGAAGACGCGCCCGCTCTCTTTGAGCCACGCCGCGCGCATGCAGAGGAGATGCGCGGCATCGAGCTCGGTCTTCATGTCGGCGAGCTTCCACTGAATCGCTTGGTACTCGGCGATCGACTTGCCGAACGCTTTGCGATCCTTTGCATATTGCACGCTTTCTTCGAGCGCGGCGCGCGCGATGCCGAGCGCCTGCGCGCTGATCCCGACGCGGCCGCCGTCGAGCGCCATCATCGCGATCTTGAAGCCGCCGTTCGGATCGCCGAGGAGCGCGCTCGCCGGGATCCTGCATGCGTCGAATTCGAGCGCGACGGTGTTCGATCCGCGGATCCCCATCTTCTCTTCGGCGCGCCCGATCTTCAGGCCCGGCGTTCCGCCTTCGACGAGGAAGCACGACACGCCGCGCGTCCCCGGATGCGTCTCGCGCGATCCGGTGCGCGCCCACACGACGAAGACGCCGGCGTGCGCGCCGCTGGTGATCCACTGCTTCGCGCCGGTGAGCACCCACTCCTCGCCGTCGCGCGTCGCGGTCGTGCTCATGCCGCCGGGATCGCTGCCGGCGTCGGGCTCGCTCAGCGCGAACGCGCCGGCGACGTACTCGCCGCTCGCGAGCTTGGGGCAGTAGCGCGCGCTCTGCTCGGGCGTGCCGAACTTCGCGATCACTTCGCCTACCATGTTGGTGACCGCCATCGTCACGGCCGTCGACGCGCACGCCTTCGCGACCTCCTGCATCGCGAGCGCGTACGACACGACGCCCGCCGCCGATCCGCCGAGCTCTTCGGGGACGTTGACCGCCATGAGCCCGAGGTCGGCGAGGCCCTTCAAGATCTCGCGCGGGAAGCGCTCTTTTTCGTCGATCTCCGCCGCCTGGGGCGCGATCACGCGGGTGGCAAAATCGCGCGCGGTCTGCTGAATGAGCGTCTGCGTTTCGTTCAGAGCGAGATCCATCGACGACTTGTCTAGATGCCGCGGGCACGCGCGTAAAGGGCGCGACGAGCCAAGACAGCGAATCGTCGGTCTGTCCTATCCTGAAGCCATGCGTCTTCCGCGCGTCGCCCTCCTCGCGCTCGTCGTCGCGTGCACGCCGCAAGCTCCGGCGGTCGCGCCGATCATCGTGCCGATCGCGACCGCGACTGCCGCGCCCGCACCGAGCACGACGATCACGCGCGAGCGCGACCGCGCGCCGGCGAAGAGAACCGGCGCGTGCGACGTCGGCACGGCCGAGATCCCCGCCGGATCGTTCACGATGGCGAGACGCGGCGACGTGAAGATCGCCGCGTTCTGTTTCGACGTCACCGAGGTCACGGCTGCCGCGTACGCGTCGTGCGTCGACGCCAAACGCTGCGACGACACCGATCTCGTCTGCGACAACGTCCACACGTACCGCGCCCTGGGCAAAGAGAACCACCCGATCAACTGCGTGACGCCGGCGCAGGCCGCTGCGTATTGCGCGGCGCAAGACAAACGACTTCCGAGCTCGATGGAGTGGGAGTGGGCAGGACGCGGCGCCGACCGCGGCACCGCGTACGCGTGGGGCGACGACGAGCCCGACGACGCGCACATCTGCTGGCGTGGACACGAGACGTGCGCCGTCGGAAGTCACCCGCGCGACGTCTCACCGCAAGGCGTCGTCGATCTCGGGGGCAACCTCGTCGAGTTCACGTCGACGCCGATGCTCGATGGGAGTGGGGATCCCGAGTACCGCGGCGGGAGCTGGGCCATCTCGACCGCGAAGAGCGTGCGCGCCGACGACGCGAACGGAATCTATGGCCCGCATCGACGCGGCGACGCGATGGGATTCCGATGCGCGCACGATCTGCCTCGCGGCGATCGCTGACCGTTCAGAGCTTGAAGCTCACCTTCGCGGTCCAGTGGCCCGGGCTCGGCGGTTTCAGCTTCTTCACGATCTTCACGACGCAGTCGATCTTCTCGTCGGCGTCTTTCTCGGGCGCGGCGACGCCGACGCCGATGACCTTTCCCCCTTCGCCGACGTAGACCGTCACCGTGTACGTCGCGTTCGATCCCGCTTTGCACTTCTCGGCGGGCGCGGCGAGCGCGGCGATCTTGTCCACGGACCACGGCGTCGCCTCGCGCGCGGCGTTCTGCGGGAGCTCCATCGCGAACTGCACCTCGGCGTCGCCGCCGTCGGGCTTGGGCCACGACGCGTTCTTGATCACGCCGATCAAACACTTCTCCGTCTCGCGATCGCCGAGATCCGATTCGAGCAGGTAGACCCATTTGGCGGTGCCGTCGTTCGCGACGCGCAAGAAGAAGTTCACGTTGCCGCTGAGGACTTCGATCTCCGACAGGCGCTCCTTTTGGCACGCCATGAACTTCGGGAAGAGCGCGCGGAAGGCAGCCTTCGTCGCGTTGGGATCGATCGTGCCGAGCTCGCTCGCGACCTTGATGCCGCTGTTCACCGGCCGCGTCCTCGCGGTCGGCTCGGGATCGGGCTCCTTGGCCGGAGGCGTGGTGCCGCCGCAGGCAGCGAGCACGGCAGACGAGAGGACGATCGCGGCGAGGCTTCGCATCATCCGTTCTTTCTACGACGCGCGCCGGTCACTTGAGAAGGTTCGCCGCGATGACGATGCGCTGAATCTCGCTCGTGCCCTCGTAAATTTCCGTGATGCGTGCGTCGCGGTAGTGACGCTCGACCGGAAACTCGGTCGAGTAGCCGTATCCGCCGAAGATCTGAATCGCCTTGTGCGCGACGCGCGTGCACATCTCGCTGGCGTAGAGCTTGGCCTCGGCGCTCTCCATCGTGTGGCGCTTCCCCGCGTCTTTCATCGTGGCCGCGCGCCACGTGAGCAAGCGCGCCGCGTCGAGCTCGACGGCCATGTCGCTCAGCTTGAACTGAATCGCTTGGTGATTGCTGATCGTCACGCCGAAGCTCTTTCGCTCCTTCGCGTAACGCACGCTCGACTCGAGCGCGGCGCGCGCGATCCCGAGCGCCTGGCACGCGATGCCGATGCGCCCGCCGTCGAGCGTCGCCATCGCGACCTTGAATCCTTCGCCGACCTTGCCGACGATCGCGCTGTCCGGGACGCGGCAGCCTTCGAAGAACACCGTGCACGAGTGCGCGGCGTGAATGCCGAGCTTGTGATCGCGCGCGTTGGTCGTGAAGCCGGGCGTTCCCTTCTCGACGAGAAACGCTGTGTGCTTCACCTTGCCGGTTTTTTCGTCCTTCTCCGTGACGGCGAAGACGATGATGAAGTCGGCGTGCGGGCCGTTCGTGATCCAATTCTTCGCGCCGTTCAGCTCCCAGCCGTCGGACGTCTTCTTCGCGCTCGTCACCATCGTCTGCGCGTCCGAGCCGCTCATCGGCTCGGTGAGCCCGAAGCAGCCGAGCTTCTTCCCGCTCGCGACGGCGGTGAGGATCGTCTTCTTCTGCTCGTCGGTGCCGAACTTGTAGACCGGGTCGCAGAAGAGCGAGTTGTTGACGCTCATGATGACGCCGCACGACGCGCACGCCGCCGAGATTTCTTCCATCGCGAGCGCGTACGACACGACGTCGAGCCCCGCGCCGCCGTACTCCTGCGGGATCGCCATTCCGAGGAAGCCGAGCTCCGCCATCTTCGCGATGATCTCGCTGGGCCAGCGCGCGGTCTTGTCGAGCTCCGCGGCCTTCGGGAGGACCTCGCGCGTCGCGAAATCCCGCGCCGTGTCGCGGATCATTTTCTGCTCTTCGGTGAGATCGAAATCCATCGGGCTCCTCGTGGGTCGCGGGAATGTAGCCGAAACCGGGGAGCGCGACGAGCCGAAGGTCGGGCGAAGCGCGGCGGAGATTTCGGCGACGTCTGACGTAGGATCGGCGAGGCCATCTTGCGACTCGCATCCCTCGCTCACGCTACGATCGCCGCGACGCTCATGATGGGCGGAGCGCACGCCGCGGGTTGCGCGAGCGCGCCGCCTCTTGCGGCTTCGCGCGGAACGGCGGTAGGAGCCGACGCGTCCACCGACGATCCGCCGATCGCGTCGGCCTCGCCGTCGTCGTCGTCGATCCCCGCGTGGTTGGCGTCGCCGCTTTCACCGCTGCCGCCGGCGTCGTCGCTTCCGCCGCTCCCGGCGCCATCGTCGTCACCGACCGCGCCCACGGCACCGCCCCCGCCTCCCGAGCCGCCGCACGTCGCGTACCGCGGCACCGATCCGTTCGAGGCGCCGCCCGCCGGACCGATCGCGCTCGCGCCGACACCGCCGCGTCCGCCCGGCACCGATCCGTCCGCCGAAGATCTCGCGGGCTACCCGCCGTATTGCGCGAAGGCCAAGGAGTGCGGCGTCTGCAACAACTACGGTCGCTGCGGCTTCTGCATGGCGACGAAGACGTGCGTCCCGAAAGACGCGAACGGCGCGTACCCCGGCTCGTGCAGCGCGGGCTTCACTCCGTCGTCGTGCCATCCGTCGCTCTACATCGCGAAGGAGGAGCCTCGCATCCACGAGCTCCTCGGCGAACGAATGCGCGGTCTCACGCCCGAGGGGACGCCGATCGATACCAAGGTCGATGGCGGCGCGCGCGTCGTGCGAATCCCGGTACGTCGCGGCTACTGCTACGGCCTCGTGTTTCGCACGAGCTACGACGTCGACGATCCCTACGCGCTCAACGCCGTCGCGACGCCGGAGGCGAGCTTCCTCGAGGACGGCGGCGAATGGATGTTCGTCTACACGGGCGCGGCGGCGCTTAGGCCGTTCTGCCCGCAGCAGTCCGGGACGATCGTCGTCGGCATCGCGCCGGACAAGACGCACAACGCGACCACGAAGGGGACGTGGCGCGTGCAGCTCTTTCGAAAAGCGATCGCGGACGAAGAGCTTCGCGATCGCGTCGAGAAACGCGACACGGAGCGACGCCAACGCGCGCTCCGCTACGTCTGCGGCCATTGCACGCGCGTGTTTCTCGTTTGCCGCCTCGACGGTGACGCGCAGTGCACCGCGCAATACGCGGCGTGCCTCCAGAGCGCGGGCGTTCGGCCCGACGACTGCGAGCGCGGCGACGTGCCGCGCCCGCCGAAGCCAACGCCTCAGCCGCGCTTCGACGCGTGCAACCCGTCGCCGCTCGCAGCGCGCGGGGGCTGAACGCCGTCGGGGGTCACGGCGTGCGCGATGCTCGCCGCCGCCGCTTGAACCTTGTCCGTCGTCTTTCCGAGGTCGATCGCGATTTCGCGACGCAGCTTGCTTCCGTCCATACGCGCGAACAGGAGCGCGAGGCCGCCCCCGACGAGGATTCCGACGGCGAGAATGCCCACCGCCGGAAGCGCGTAGTCGACGAAGCCGTGGCGACGCTGGAGGCCTACCGAGCCGAGGACCTGCGAAGTGTCGAGCGTGTCGGCGAAGTGGCGAAGCGTACGAATCGTTTCTTGAACCTTCATGGGGTGCTCCTTCCAAGATGCGTGTTGGCGGGGCAGCAGTGGAGCAACCACCGTGCCCGACGCGCGAGCCGCGCGAACCCCCGCGTAGCCACACTCGAGCTCGGACTGTGCTCGCAGCGATGCCACGCTCGGGGCGAATGCGCGCCGCATCTCGTCCAGAAGCGCCGCGCGCGTGCGGCATGGTCCTCGCTCTGGCGCGGCTCATGCGAACCATCAACGCGGCACGACGGCGCCCCGCGGATGCGATCGCGTTCCTCCAGTGCCTCTATCGCCACCTCGTGAAGACGCGCGCGCTCGGTCTCGCCGCGGAGATGGCGTTTTGGCTCTTCTCTGCGCTGCTCCCCCTCGCGGTCGTCGTCGCGTTCCTCGCCGCGAGGCTCGCGCTGCGCGATTGGTCGCTCGTCGCGCCGCTGCTCGAGTCGATGCCCAGCGACACCGCCGAGATCCTTCGCAGCCAGCTTTTTCGAGTCGCAGCGTGGAACGGCGGATCGGTCACGCCGCTCGCAGCGCTCTTCTTCTTCTGGCTCGCGTCGACCGGGATCCACTCCGTGTTCGACGCCTTCGAAGCACAGACGCAGACGGAGCGTTCGTGGGTCACGAAGCGCCTCCTCGCGCTCGGCACGTGCGTCGTGCTCTCGTGCGCCGGCGCCGTCGTCGCTCTCCTCGGGAGAGCGATCGCGTGGGCCCTCCCGAGAGATTCGGCATGGGCAGACATCGCCCAAGGGATCGCCGGCTTGCTCCTTCTCTATGGCCTCGTCGCTACGCTCTTCCGCGTCGGCATTCCGCGCAAGGCGCGCGGAGAGCTGCAGCTCGTCCCGGGCACGATCGTCGTCGTGGCCCTGCACGTCGCGCTCGGCCTCGGCTACAAGCTCTTCGTCTTCACGGTCGGGAACGGCGACGCGTACCTCGCGGGGCTCGCGGTCATCGGCGTCACGATGACCGCCGTCTATCTGTTCGCCGCGTCCATTCTCATCGGGCTCGGGGTGAGCCAGACGCTCGGCGACCCCGCTTACTTGCGCACGCGACGTCGCACGAGCGCGTGAAGCCCTTCGGCCTCGATCGGCTTGTTGAGACAAAGATTCGGGAGCTCGAGGAGCGCCTGTCGGAGCTCGGATTGTGGCGGTCCCGCGGTGACAAAGACGATGCGCGACGCCATGTCGGGAAACGACGCGCGAACCGCCGCGTGAAACGCGAGGCCGCTCATGACCGGCATCATCACGTCGCACAGCACGATGTCGAAGCGATGGCCGCGCTCCAACCATTCGAGCGCGATCTGCGCGCTCGTCGTGGTCGCGACGTCGTTCTCGTCCAGGAGCACGGCGCGCATGAGCTGCGTCAGATCTTCGTCGTCGTCGACGATGAGAACGCGTCCTCGCCGAATCGCACGTTGCGCCGTGGAGCTCATGAATCCCCTTCGCGTCCCATGTGGCGTGGTGCCACTCATCTTCCGAGCGCCGGGATCGGGGGCCTCTGCCACATCGAGCCGAGCTGCCCCGTGCCGCAAAAGTCGGCGACCAAACGCATGAGCAAGTCGATGTCGAACGGCTTGGTCAATCGCCAGCTGGCGGGCGAGGCAGAGCCGAGCGCGACCTCGGAGATCATCACCACGCGACGGGGATCGATCGAGCCGCGCGCCTCCGCGAGGCGCAAAAACTCCGGGCCCGACATCGACGGCATGTTCACGTCGACGAGGACAAGCGCGGGCCGCACGTTCTCGAGGATCTCGAGAGCTTGGGCCCCGTCGGCCGCTCCCAGCGCGAAGTAGCCGTTACGAGTGAGTGCGCTGCAGACAATCTGCCGGAACTCGGGATTGTCGTCGACCACCAGCACGGGTGCTTCGGACATCATGACGAGAACTCGTGCACTCAGCGTGCCGGTCCTCGGCTGTGGCGTCTGTGACGGCGCGCGACTATCGTCCGCCACTTCAAAGGGCGGAGAACGAACGACATGGGCTTGGGATCGACACGACAGACCGTACTCGTCACAGGCGCCGCTGGCTTCTTGGGATCGCACCTGGTCGATCGGCTCCTCGCCGACGGCTTCGAGGTCGTCGGTCTCGACAACTTGATGACGGGCGATCTCGGCAACCTCGAGGCGGCCGGGCGCGATCCGCATTTTCATCTCGAGATCGGCGACGTCCGCGAGACGCTCCACGTCTACGCGCAGGTCATCTACAACATGGCGTGCCCAGCATCGCCCGTGCACTACCAGTCGGATCCGTACGCGACCGCGACGTCGAGCATCCTCGGCGCGCTCCGCCTCGTCGAGCACACGCGCGCGCACAAGTGCCGCATCGTCCACGCGAGCACGTCCGAAGTGTACGGCGATCCGCTCGAGCACCCGCAGCGCGAGGACTACTGGGGCCACGTCAATCCGATCGGCGAGCGCGCTTGCTACGACGAAGGGAAGCGCGCCGCCGAGATGCTCTTGATGGACGCGCGCCGCACGCACGGAGCCGACGCGCGCATCGTGCGCATCTTCAACACGTACGGCCCGCGCATGGCGTTCAACGACGGCCGCGTCGTCAGCAACTTCATCATGCAGGCGCTCTCGCGCGAAGCGGTCACGATGTACGGCGACGGCAAGCAGACGCGCGCGTTCTGCTTCGTGTCGGATCTCGTCGACGGCCTCGTGCGCGCGGGGCGGGTCGACGTGTTCGATCCGCCGATCAACATCGGCAACCCACGCGAGTTCACGATGATCGAGCTCGCGGAGATCGTCTACAAGGTCGCGGGCGAGCCGCTGAAGATCGTGCAGAAGCCGCTACCGCCCGACGATCCGAAGCGTCGCTGTCCCAACATCGAGAAGGCGGAGCGCTTGCTCGGCTTCAGCGCGAAGGTCGGGCTCGAAGACGGAATCCGCCAGACGCTCGAGAATTTTCGCGCGCGCCTCCAGACGAAAAATCAGGGGACGTGATAGCTTTCGACCGCGTCCAATGAAGCTCTCGGTCGTGGTGCCCTGTTACAACGAGAAGGACACGATCCGCACTCTTCTCGATCGCGTCCTCGCGCAGCCATTCGACATCGAGATCATCGTCGTCGACGACGGCAGCACCGACGGGACGCGCGACGTCCTCGCCGAAGCCGAGCGCGGCGACTCGCGCATTCGCGTCGTCTTGCAGCCACAAAACGCGGGCAAGGGGGCGGCGCTGCGTCGCGGCTTCGCCGAAGCGCGCGGCGACGTCGTGCTCATTCAAGACGCCGACCTCGAATACGATCCCGCCGACTACGAGCGCCTCCTCAAGCCGATCGCCGACGGCCGCGCCGACGCCGTGTTCGGCTCGCGCTTCATGTCGGGCGACGCGCGTCGCGTCCTCTACTACTGGCACTACGTCGGCAATCGCGTGCTCACGCTGATGTCGAACATGCTGACGGATCTGAACCTGACCGACATGGAGACTTGTTACAAAGTCTTCCGCCGCGAGCTCCTCGAACAGGTCACGCTCGAAGAGAACCGCTTCGGCATCGAGCCCGAGATCACCGCGAAGGTCGCGGCGCTCGCGCGTCGCAAGGGGTACCGCATCTACGAGGTCGGCATCTCGTACAGCGGACGCACCTACGAAGAGGGGAAGAAGATCACCTGGAAGGACGGCGTGAGCGCGCTCCGCTGCATCCTCAAGTACAACCTGCGCTGACGCTGGGTTAGCTAGGGCTTCGGCGTCGCGCGTCGCTGAAAGACCACGGTGTTGTCGTTTGGTGTGGCGACGCCGAGGTGCTCCCACTCGAGGGCCCGCTGTTCGAGCACCGAACGCGCGCCGCTCCCCGCGCCCACGACGACCCACTTCGGTCGATAGTCCTCGATCGCTTTCGTGAACTGCAGCGCGTCGTCGAACGGGATGTACTTCACGTGGTTCGAGAATTGGAAGTTCCACAACGTGCCGATCCACGTCTCGTCTTGCGTGAACGCGACGCGATCGCCGGGACCGAGCTGCGTCTCGCGCAGTCGACCGATCGGCGTCGGCATGTTGCCGGGGTCCGAGTACATGTACGTGCGCTCCAGCGACGACGCCTTTCGGAGATCGTGGATCTTCTGCGCGCTGAGCCCCCAGTTCCAATCTTTGATCCACATCATCGGGACGATCGAAAACGCGATCGCGGCGGCGACAGTCGCTTCGCCGAAGCGCACCCAGCGCGGTCGGCGGCACAGCCAGACGATCGCGAACATGAGCACGCATATCGGCTGGATGTTGAAGCGCGCGCTCATCCAGCTGTTCGACGACATCATCGCGACGAACCCGAGCACGGCGACGAGCCCGAGGTTCGTCGTCGCGCCGAACTGACGGAGCACGGCGTCGCGGATCGCCGCGAGCGACGCGACGGCGAGCGCGACGAGCCCGATCGGAACGACGATCCACGGCACCGCCTGTCCGTAGTCGCGATGGATGACGTCGCCGACGTCGCCCGACGGAGGTGCGTACTTGATCTTGAGCATCTCGGCGATCGGCGGGGCCGGGTTCATCGCTTTGTATTGGATGAGCCCTTTGAAGTGAACGCCGAGCGCATCCATGTCGTACGTGACCGGCCAGACCGGGTTCTTGAAGACGACGATGTTCTTCATGATCGTCAGCGCAGCGATACCGGCGACCGCGAGCGTCCCGCCGACGATGAGACCGAGCGCGGCCCACGTTCGCGTCTTTCGGTGATGCATGAGGAGGCGCACGTACGCGACGAGCGCGATCGGCGGCGCGATGACGAGCCCCGTCCCCTTCCCCGCGACCAGGAGCGCGATCGCGAGCAGCATCAACCCGACGTCGACGACCCGCAGCTCCATGCGCGTCGCGAAGTGCAGCGCGGCGATCACGAAGAAGGTGATCTCGATGTCGATGTACGCGTGCCGCATCTGCGACCACAGCGCCGGAATGAGCAACGTGACAGTGCCCCACCCCATCGCCGACACGCGGTCGCCATAGCGGCGAGCGATCGCGAAGACGGCGACCACGAGCCACGGCGCCGCGAGCGAGTTTCCGATCTCGATGAACGTCCGGTCGGTGAAGATGCAAAACCAGATCGGCACCGCCTCGGCGCCGCGCGGGTAGCCGTTGACCTGCTGCACCATCGGGTTCGGCGGGAGGTCGATGACCGCGAAGCTGTGCTCCTGGATCGCGAAGCCGATGATCGGCTCGTGGTAGAAGAGCGCGTCCCAGCCCTCGGCCGGCGCGAGGTACGAGAGCCAGAGCGTCGTGGCGACGATGACGACGCACGCGACGAGCCCGACGACGACGGCGCTGCGTGCGCGCGCGGCTTCGAGGATCGCGTCGAGCGGCATCCGGACGAGCGTGAACGCGGCGCGTCCGGTGGCGCGCGCGTGCGGGCCGACGCCGCGACCGCGCGCCGACGCGAGGAACGTGACGGACGACAAGACGAACGACGCGACGGCGAGCCGCGGCGCGTAGAGCTGCGCCGTGTAGCCGAGGACGAGCACCGGCGTCTCGATGAGCGCGAAGAAACCGAGCGCCGACACGATCGCGAGCTCGGCGCGCCCCGACGGCGACGCGCGAATCGCGACGGCGACAGCCGCGAGCGCGGCGCCCGCCGTGAGCACCCACAAGACGAGCCATCCGAAGGGCATCGCGCTCATGCCGTCGCGAACACGAGCCACTCGACGAGCGGCGCCGCCTGCTTCGCGCCGTCCGCGAGCCAAGCGGCGAGCTTCTTCGACGCCAGCAATCCCTTGGGCATCTTCGGAAACTCGACCATCAACCCTTTTCGCATCAACAGATCCGCGCGCGGGTGCTCCGGATCGAATCCCTTCGGCACGCGCTTATAGCGCTCGTGCAAGTCCGCTTTGAATCCCTTCTTGTCGAGACGCGCGAGAATCTTCACGAGCTCCTTGCCGCGATCGTCCACGATCGCGTCACGAAAGCGCGCGAGCGACGGTCCATCCATCATGTACTGCCCCGCGCCCGCGAACGTCTCCGTTCCGAATTGCACGTAGAGCGCCGCCGGCACCGATTGCACTTCGCCCGCGCGCTTCACCGGGAAGACGCACGAGATGTGAGTCTTGTACGGCGTCTTGTCCTTCGAGAAGCGCACGTCGCGGAAGATCCGAAACACCTTCGGCTCCGCGAGATCGCAACGCGGGTACGCGCGATCGATCGCCGCGCGCACCTCGGCGGCGAGGAGCTTCATCGGCTCGTTCCATCCCTGCTCGAACTCGTCCTTGTGCGCCTGAAACCACTCGCGCTTCTGATTCTTCGCGAGGGCCTTGAAGAACTTTGCGTCGGCGTCGGCGAAACCTTCGAACCGTTCCATGGGTCACGAAGGTATCATCGCTTCGCCGCGGGGGAATTCATGCGCCGATGGATGCTCGTCTTCTTCGTAGCTGTCGCAGCGTGTAGCAAGTCGTCCTCGTCGACGACCCCGCCCGAGCCCGACGCCTCCGTCGTCGACGCGGCGACGCCTCCATCGCTCGATTGCGCCGACGACTCGCCGGAGTGGACGAGCTTCGGTCAGAACCTGTGCAACACGCGCTCGCAGAGGACCGCGGGCGGGCTCAGCAAAGACAACGTAGCGAAGCTCGCCGTCAAATGGTCGTTCGATGCGAAGGGCGATGTCTCGGCGACGCCCGCGATCGTCGGCGGCAACGTGTACGTCCCCGACTGGGGCGGCATGCTCCACAAGCTCGACGCGGCGACCGGCAGCGTCGTCTGGTCGAAGAACATCGCCGATCTCGTCGCGCAGACGAACGACGCGGGCGCGCCGGTCCTCGGCTTCGCGTCGCGTACGACACCCATCGTGACGAGCGACTCCGTGATCGTCGGAACGATGCGCCAAGTGCCGCTCATCGTCCTCGATCCGCGGCCGAGCGCGTTCGTCGTCGCCGTCGACAAGAGCACGGGCGCGGTGAAGTGGCGGACGCCCCTCCACGACGATCATCCCGCCGCGATCATCACCGGCTCGCCGATCCTCGACGGCTCGCGACTCTACGTCGGCGTGTCGTCGCTCGAAGAGGTCTTCGACGGCAACGTCAGCGGGTACACGTGCTGCTCGTTCCGCGGGAGCATCGTCGCGCTCGACGTCGCGACGGGAAAAGTCGTCTGGCAGACGAAGACGATCCGCGACGACGTCTACTTCCAAGACGGCGGCACGACGCCGTCGGGTTACTCGGGCGCCGCGATCTGGAGCAGCGCACCCGCGATCGATCGCAAACGCAAGCAGCTCTACGTCACGACCGGCGACGACTACAGCGCGCCCGCAGGCGCGACGTCGATCGTCGACGGCAACCACGTCAACTCGATCCTCGCCATCGATCTCGACACCGGCGCGGTGAAGTGGTCGCGCGCGCTCGGCGATCTCGACGTCTGGACGTTCGCCAACATGGTCGGACCCGACGCAGACTTCGGTTGCGGCGCGAACATGTTCACCGTGACCATCGGCGGCAAGACGCGCGATCTCGTCGGCGCCGGTCAGAAGAGCGGCGTCTATTGGGCGCTCGACGCGGACACCGGCGAAGTCGTCTGGAAGACGCAGGTCGGGCCGGGCGGACACCTCGGCGGGATTCATTGGGGCACCGCCGTCGACGGCAAGCGCGTCTACGTCGGC
Source organism: Polyangiales bacterium (assembly GCA_038209335.1). Taxonomy (GTDB): domain Bacteria; phylum Myxococcota_A; class Polyangia; order Polyangiales; family Polyangiaceae; genus JBBQXV01. Next base: position 53,535 of record JBBQXV010000014.1, read on the forward strand.
GTCAACAACGAGACCGGCGCGCCGTTCGCGCTCGGCGGCACCGGCAAGCACGCGGGTGAGATGTCGACGGTCGGCGCGTGGGCCGCGCTCGATCCGACGACGGGCGCGATCCTCTGGCAGATCGCGAACCCCGCGCACGCGATGCCGCTCAACGGCGCGAGCGTGAACGGACCGACCACGGTCGTGAACGACATCGTCTTCGCCGGATCGATGGACGCGATGGGAACGATGTACGCGCTCGACGCCGCGAGCGGCGACGTGCTGTGGTCCTTCGCGAGCGGAGGCACCGTGTACGGCGGACCGGCGATCGCGAACGGCGTCGTGTATTGGGGATCGGGTTACCCGAATTCGCGCCTGAAGTTCGGCACGACGAACAAGAAGCTCTACGCGTTTGCCGTCGCGCCGTAGTGGTCTTCGAGCCGCGCGCACATCTTCGTGTTCATGAGGCGAACGTTGTGGCCGACGTGCTCGCTGTAAAGCAGATCCATCGCCTCGTCGTGACGACCCTGACGCGCACGTAACCGCGCGACCTCGATGAGCACGACCGCGACATCGGGCCAACGATCGAGGAGATCGGCGGCGAGCGCCTCGGCCTCGCCCCACTGATTTTCTTCCTGACGCGCTTCGAGCTCGTGGAGCTCGTCGAGGAGACCGCTGGTGAGAAGCTTGCGCGTGTTCGCGCAGAGGATCGTCTGGCTATCGCGGACGGGGGCGGGGGTCATGGCAGTCTCCGGAAGGGACGTAAGCTCGTTCCCGTTCTTGTGGAGCAACAGCCACGCCAGGCATTCATCCCGAACACGCCCGAGGAAAGACGCGCATTTGGCGCGTCGCCCGCGTCGGCATTGTTACGGTGTTACGCAACCGAGTTACACAGTTCGAACCATCTTGCATGTGGGAATGCGGGGACCGTGTGGTCCGCGCTCACGCGAGAAACTCGTGAAGCAGCCCGTGAAAATGGTGCACGCCGTTCTCGCGCTTCACCGAATACCGCCCGCGATCGTACGCGCGCGAGCGAAGGTTCTTCTGCACCGCTTCGCAGATCGCGATGTCCTCTTCTTGGATCTCGTGACTGAACGCAGAGAGCTTCGCCCACTCCGCCTTCGCGTTCGCGTCGTCATCGGCAGGCGGCGTCGCCGCGTACCACTCGAAGATCGTCAGCGTGCGATCGTGCGAGAGCGGCACGATGACGTTCGTCTGCATCTGCCCGAGGTAGACGTTGAGCATCAGGTTCGGGAAGAGCCAGTAGTACGCGATGTCCGCGCTCGCGCCGTCGGCGACGTACTTTCGCGTCGACGCGTTTGCCGGCGTGACCGCGCGGAGCGGCGCGTGCTGCATCGAGTAGTAACGATGCGTGTCGACGCGGTACTCGTCGTAGTCGAGCTCCTTGTTGAGCCCGGGGTGCACCATCGGCACGTGGTACCCCTCGAGGTAGTTGTCGACGTAGATCTACCAGTTGCATTCGATCGTGTAGTCGCGCCGCATGACGTGCTTCATGCGGTCGAGCGCGAAGCGTTCGGTGCGCGCGGGAATGTCCTCGAGGTACGTCGCGAGCGGCGCCGCTTTCGGATCGAGGTTCGCGAGGACGAGCGGGCCGAACGTCGACACCTGCACCGGATGAAGCTTCATTTCGGCGGGCGCGAACTTGAGCACCCCTTCCATCTCCGGCGCGCGATGGAGCTCGCCGCGAAGCGTGTACGTCCATCCGTGGTAGCGGCACTGGAGCGTCTTGCGTTTGCCGCAGCCTTGCGCGACGGGCCCGCCGCGATGAAGGCACACGTTGTGAAACCCGCGAAGCGTCGCGCCGTCGCGCACGACGACGATCGCTTCATCGCCGATCTGCGCGGTGAAGTAATCGCCGTCGGTCGCGACTTGATCCGTTCGCCCGACGACCTGCCACGTGCGCGCGAAGATCTTTTCCTTCTCGAGTGCGAGGCAGACGGGATCCGTATAGAGGCGCGCGGGGAGCGTCGACGCGGTCTCGATGTTGGGATCGAACGGGAAGAGCATGGCCGACGGTACCACCGCGGCGGCGTGTCAGCGCGGGGGCGGAGCTCCGGGGCCGGGGCCCGGGCCGTGATCGCCCGGACGATGATCCGGCGGCGGCGGGAAGCACGCGACGGTCGCGGTCACGCACACGTCGATCGCGTCCGATCCGTGCGCGCACGTATCGGCGGCGTCGAGGCACGCGCGCGGTCCGTCGGGCGGAGGCGGAGGACCGGCATCGCCGTCGGGCGGAGGCGGCGGACCGCCGTCGCCGTCGAGCGGAGGCGGAGGCCGCGGAGGACCACCGTCGCCGTCGCAATCGCCGTGGCCCATCGGACCGCCGGGATGCGGAGGAGGCGGAAGGCACGCGCGAAGATTTTCGCGGCACACGCGCACGTCATCGCCCGCACGAACGCAACCGACGTACGTCGTGAGGCACCCCGCGAGCGCTGCGCCGCCAGCGCCCGCATCCGCGCTGATCGACTCGGATTGCGATTGCGTCGACGACGTGTCGACCTGCCCGGCGCAACCCGCGTACGTCACGCTTCCGATGCTCACCAGCGCGGTGAGCAGGGGCGAATGGAAATAGGATCGGCTCTTCTGATCGAAAGACATGGCGACTCCGTCGGGCGAGACGACACCGAAGCCCGTCAGTGATTGACGGGCTCGCGTCGAGCTGCCTTGCCCATGAAGTGCGTGTCAGCGACCGAAAGCGATCACCGTTGGCGAATGTTTCTCGCCGATCAGGCCGCCTTCGACGCGGCGGCCTTCGTCGCCTCGATGTCGATGCTGATGTCGACCTTCTCCGAGACCATGACGCCGCCGGTCTCGAGGACCTGATTGAAGCTCACGCCGAAATCCTTGCGGTTGATGCTCGCGCGCGCCGAAAAGCCGACCCGCTCGCCCATCTGCGGGTGCGCCTGACGACCGCCGAGCTCGACGTCGAGGACGACGGATTTGGTGACGCCGCGCATCGTCAGATCGCCGGTGACCTCGAAGTGATCGTTCGCGGCGCGGGAGACCGCGGTGCTCTTGAACGTGATGTGCGGATGCTTCTCCGCGTCGAAGAAATCGCCCGAGCGAAGGTGCGCGTCGCGCTGCGCCTCGCGCGTGTCGATGCTCGCGACGTCGATCTTCACTTCGACGTTCGACTTCGCCGGACTCTCTTCGTCGAACGCGAACGTCCCCTCCCACTTCGTGAAGAGCCCGTGCACCTTCGACACCACGAGGTGCCGGACGGTGAAGCCGATGGTCGAGTGGACCGTGTCGATGTTCCAATTTTCGAGCGCCATGACATCCTCCTGGGTTGTTGGAGGATGAGATGCGTTCGTACAAACGGACGGGGCGCGCACAACAGTGTGTTGTACGCGCCCGAACAATGAACCGAACGTCGATGCTACTTCGTCCAGATCGCCGCGAACCTCGACGAGTTCTGGTACCCCTCGACGCGATGCAGGCGATAGCCCTGCGACGCGAGCTCGGTGAACTTGTCTTGGTAGCCCGACGCACTGAGACCGGCCTGCGTGATCCAATAGCCGTTCATGTGACGCCAGACGGCGCCGTACGATCCGCCGCCGTCGAGGACGCTGAGCGAGGTCGGCGTGTACCCCTTGCTCCAGAGGTCGTTGAACTTCGCCTGGAACGCCGTCGTGTCCATGTTGTGAAACTCGTAGAACGGCGCGCCGTCTTTGACGAAGACGACGGCGTACTTCTGTTTGCCGCCGTGCGTGTACGCGACGCGATCCTCGACGCGGTACCCCTTCTGATCGGCCCACTCCTTCCACACGCCATTCCAACCGGACTCGTCCTGGTCGTGCATCGCGACGTACGACTCGCCGCTGCGCTTCTGCCAGATCACGTTGAAGCGCGGCGTGCCACTCGGGTCCGGCGCGACCTGGATCTGCCGCGGGCGGTAGCCCTGCTTGTCGTACTCGGTGAACCAATATTGGTAGTCGGCGCTCGACATCCAGAATCGCGCGTACCAATCCGATGGGAGCCCATGCAAAAACGCTCCGGACGCGAGCACCTTCGAGTCCTTCTTGTGCACGCTCAGCGTCTGAAGCCCCATCCCCATGCCGGGGTAGTAGCCAAAGTACTTCGCGACGTACTCGACGGGCACGTTGTGGAACGACGAGTGGAACGGCGCGATGAGGCGCACGAACGCGGTGTCGTCGCCGAGATCGTAGCAACCGGTGCTGAACTTCGCGTAGACGCCGTACGGATCGACCTGGACCCACTCCTTCTCGCCGGCCGTCGGATGCGGCACCGCGAGCATGTAGTGGTGGTGGTTGTTGGCGGTGATCGGATCGTACGGAACGCCTTTGTCGTCGAGGCCGTTGCCCGCGCCGCCGTCGCCGGTGTTCCCGCTCCATCCGAGCCACTGCCCGATGTGGATCGTGTCGCCGAGCTTCACCTGAATCGTCTGCGCGTTGGTGCCCCACTGCAGCTGACTCGGGTTGGGCATGTCGGCGTACTGCCTGTACTTCCACGGGCGCGTCGGCTTGCCGTCGACGTAGCGTTGATCGGGCGGGATGTTGATCGCGCGCGCCTTCGCGAGATCGTGATCGAAGCCGTTTCGCATGTGCGCGTGCAAGCTGCGGTAGCGATCGCCGTTCGGAGCTTTGTGCTCGATGACGACGATGTTCCCCATCAGGTTGTCCCAGTACGTCGCGATGACCTTTCCGTCGGCGACCGCGTAGACCTTGAACGACGGATCGACGCCCGCGGTGTACGACGCGCGGCCGTAGTCGCCGGCGCCGTGGTACCCGCCGCTCTCGTAGATCCATCCCTGGCCGAGGCGCACGTCCGAGTCGCGGTACGGCACCGACATCGGCATGCTCGCGCGCACGCTCTTCGCCAACGCGATCGCGCTCGCCTCGTCGGAGAACGCGTGCTTCGGACGGCGGTACATCTCGGCGTTGCCGGTCGCCTGGTTGGTGATGCTGTAGCTGCAGCAGTTCGACGCCATGACCATGAGGTCGGGCGCGGTGCACGTGAGCGATCCTTCGAACGTCCCCTTCTTCACCGTCACCGGGCCGGGCTCGGTCAGACCGAGGCTCGCGAGCGTCGCCTGACGCGCGCCGAGCTGGAGACGCTGCTCGCCGAGGTCGCGCAGCACGTTCCATCGCGGCGCGTGCGACGTGTTCTTGAACGTCACCGTGAGCGGCGGTCCCGCGGTGTTCGGGTTCCCGTCTTCTTGCGCGTGATGACGGACGGGTCCGTCGGCGAGACGACGGAAAAGGAGCTCCGACGGATTCGTCACGCCGGCGACGTCGACCTTCGGCGGAACGAAGACGGGCGGGTGCGCGGTGGGGGCGGTGCGTGCGTCGGAGGAGATGGCGAGTGCCGCGAGCGCAGCGGCGCCGGCAAACAGCATCGATGCGTTGAGGGATAGCTTCACGGGGGAAATCTCCTTTGTCCGACGTTGGACGAGAGGGTGCAGCAAACGGCCCTACGCCGATCATGATCATTTCCTGAGGATCCAATGATTACCGGGGGCACGAGAGAATGCGGCGACGGTCGCGCGCGCGGTCGGCGCTCGTGCTGCGAGGTTTCGCGGCTCCCCAGCGATCGAGCACGATTTGGTACGCGGCGCAGGCGGCGGCGACGTCACCCGTTTTGTCGAGCGCCTCCGCGAGGTGGAGGTGTGCTTGGGTGTGCTCGAGCGGCGCCGCGAGCGCGCTGCACGTCGCGGCGGCGGCGCGGAGGAGCGGAACGGCGTCCGCCGCGCGACCGGCGAGGAGCACCGTGTTTCCGACGACACCGAGCCACTCGCGATGAAACTGGTTGAGGTGCGGTCGCGGAAGCGTCGGCGGAGCGGCGGCCATCGCGGCGACGCCATCCGCCTCCGTCGATGCCGGCACCGCGTACCCGGCGATCCACGACTGCGCGCGGAACTGCGGGTCGACCGACTCCCAGAGCGGCAACCACTCGGCGCGCGCGCGCCTTCGTTCCGCTTCGGTCCGCACGCCGCCGCGCACGGCGATGGCCATGAGCTGTGGAACCGGCGCCCACGCTCCCGCGGATTGCCACGCCGCGCGCGCTTTCAAGAACTGATCGGCGAGTCGCGCGGCCTCGGCCGTCCTTCCCGTTTCGATCAGCAGATCGACGAGCGGCACGATCGTGCTCGCGTGATCCTCCTCGCGCGTCGACGACTCGACGTCCGCGAGCGCTTCGCGATCGAGGCGCTCGGCGGTCACGAAGTCGCCTCCCAAGATCGCGAGGTGGATCTCGTCGTCGAGCCGGTACGTCGCGCGATCGGCCTCCGAAGCCGCGGCCCACTTGCGCGCGAGCGCATCGCGCACGGCGGCGATCGGCGCGCCGTTCGCGAGGAGGACGCGCGCGATCAGATCGTGCGAGCGCGGCGACGGGCTCACGAGCTCGACGACGCGCGCGTCGCGCTCCATCTCCGCGCAGCGACCGAGCTCCTCGTACACGAGCGCGCGAACCGTGAGGCACGCCGTCGACGACGGCGCGACCGCGATGCATCGATCGAGGGAGGCGAGCGTGCTCGGAAAATCCGACGCGAGGAGATAGGCGTTGGCCTTGCGCCAGAGGGCGAGCGCGAACGTCGGGTCGAGCGCGATCGCACCGTCGAGCCGCTCCGCGACGCGCGTGGCGTCGTGCTCGCGCGTGGCGGCGAGGTACTGGATCTCCGCGTCGAGCGGGAAGGAGATCGCGAGATCGCCGAGGCGCCGCGTGACCTCCTTCTCGTCGGGAGGGATCGCGAGGAACGACGGCTCGAGTGCGACGAGGAGCGCTAGATCGCGCGACGTGAGCAGCGCGTGGAGCTCGCGCGCCTTCGCGAAGTGCGGACGCGCGTCCACCTCCGACAAGCCGCGCCCGTGCGTGACGAGCCGGAGGTGCGCAGACGCCAGCGACGGATCGAGCTCCGTCGCGCGAACGAGCTGGCGAACGCCCGGCACGATCGATCCGTCGTGGATCGCGTGGACCCCCGCGACGTACGCCGCCTTCGCCTCGGCGATCTCCGACGGTGGCGTCGGAAGATCCGTCATGCGTGTCGGCGCGAGCGCAGGCGCGACGGACGCGGACGCGGTGGATGCGATCGACGACGACGAGCTCGCGCGCGACGACGTCACCAGGATCGCGCCGACCGCGACGATCGCAGCGACGGCGATCACCGCGAAGAGTCGACGCGAAGTGGGCTTTCGTTGTGCGAGCGCGGCGACGGCGTCGTTCATCGAGGCGAAGCGGTCGGCGCGATCTTTGGAGAGCGCGCGGAGGACGGCGCGCGCGACGGGCGCGGGGCACACGGCGAAGAGCGGCTCGGGCGCGGCAGGCTCGTGGAGCACGGAGACGACGAACGACAGACTCTCGGCCGCGCCGAGCCATGGCGGTT
>JBBQXV010000015.1:0-60713 GCA_038209335.1 Polyangiales bacterium
ACCACGTCGCGCTCTTGTGGGGACACCTGCCGACGCCGCACGACGCCGACAACGCGGACGTCGAGCCGACCGCGGTGGACTGGACCGGATCGATCGGCGTCGACGCGGGCGCGATCGGACTGAAGAAGACGCTCAAGTTCGATTTGAACGACCACGTCACGCCGCGCACGGATCCGAAGAGCGTCGCGTTCGTGTCGCACACGCTGCCGTTCGTCGACGGTCTCTTCGTGAGCGTCGTCGTCCCTGCAGGCGGCTCGTCGGTGCTCCACTTCAAGACGGCGGCGCTCACGACCGACGTCGATCTCGCGCAGCTCGACACGAAGGAAGGCGGCGTCGTGCGGCTCGGCGACGGACACAACGGCCTCGCGTTCATCGGCTATCCCGACGCGCCGGGCTGCGCGCGCGGACTCCTCTTCGGACGGTGGAACAAGCTCCACGCGAGCATCGGCGTCTTCCGCGGTCACGTCGTCGACGGCAACGGCGATCCGCTCGGCCACATCCGCGGCGTGTGGGGACATCCGCCGCGGCGCGACGCCGACGTCTTCTTCGGCAAGTACATCAGCGTCGACGGAACGCACCACGGGCTCTTCGGCGGCAAGTACGGCGACGGGCATTTCGCCGGTCTCTGGGGGACGCGCGATCCGCGCGACGCGGGGACGCTCGAAGGCTTCTACGCCGATGGCTACGATCGCGACGACGGACGCGGCGTCTTCCTCGGCCGCTGGTCGGAGCGCTGCCAGTAGCGGTTGGGTGCATGCGCGCTCGTCGTCCGAAAGGGTGACGGGCGCGCGCGAACCATCCGTGGAAGGTTCTCGCGCGAGTCGCTCGACAACGCAGGAACGCAGGCTAGAAGAGCCGCGCTCGGCGAGAGGCGACCCCGGGGAGACTCCATGCGTGACGGTTCGACGAAGACGGTGATGGTGAAGACGCTCACGACTGTGCTCTCGATCGCCGCGCTCGCGGCGTGCACGCACGCGACGTCCGACGGAGTCGACACGAACACGGTCGAAGGCCAACTCGGCGGCAAAGGGTGCATCGCTGCCTACGGCAGTGGCTGCGGTTCGGCGCCGCCGAACGAGGACATCCCGATGAACGGTTTGTCGACGCGCGCTCTCGCCGCGAACCTTCTGTCAGCGAGTTGGGAGAACAGCGAGATCTTCGTGAACCGGCCGCTCTCGGTCGACGCGTTCTCGAGCATCCCGGCGCTGTCGGCCGCGCTCGGCCATCAGGACACGCGTACCTTCCTTCGCTACACGCTGCGCTGCGCGCTGGCGCCGAGCCAATCGTTTCACATGTCCGGCGTCACCCCCTTCGGCGTCTCGTGGACGATCGACGAGAAGGGCGTCGCTGGAGTCTGTCCCGAGTGGGCGTTCAGCAGCGCCGACGTCGCCTGCCAGCAGCGCGTCAGCGCGTGCCTCCTCGCGGAGAACAACCCGATGAACAAACACATCCCCATCTCGCTTCGCGGCGCGATCGAGGTCGACTCCGAGCCGCTCCGCCCCCGCGTTCCGAGTGTCTCGATCGCGGAGAAGGACAGCGGCACCGAGGCGATCGATCTCATCCCGTCGTTCGCGACGTGCGCGTCCGGATTCGGCACGGGGCCCGACTGCGGATGGGGAACACCAAGCGCGATCGCGTACGTCGGGCTCTGCACACCGGGGCACCTCATCGCGATCGGGACCGGCGGCGCGGCGCCTTCGGCGTGCGCCGGCGAGCGGCTCGGATCGTCGCCGAACGACACGGTCATCCGCGTTTGCAACGGGCTCCGCGGGTGCGACGCCGCCGGCGACATCATCGGATCGAACGACGACTCGTGCGGGCTTCAGTCGTACATGACGTTCACCTGCCCGAGCAACGCGCCGGTGCCGGGCGCATCGGGGCCGCGCGGGCTCGGGTCGTTCAGCGTGATGATCGCGAGCTATAACCGCAGCCTCGGCCTCGAAGCGAGGTCCTTGGCCAACGACCTGACGGCGGCGACCGGAACGACGACGCTCGAGTACCCGGCGCCCGAGGTCGATGTCTTCTCGATCCGCGAAGGTGCGTTCTTCGGGAACATCTTCGACCGCGACGCGCTCACGTGGACCTATACGCTCAACGGGAACGACGGCATCGATCCGCGCCAGCGGCGGCAGCTCGGGCGGTACCCCACGCAGTATCAGAACATGTGGGCGTGCGGCGATCGCGGGTTCAAAGACGCGGCGGCGCGCACGCTCCAGCGTGTCTGCACGACGACCAGTCGCGAGTGTCTGGCGACGCCGCTCGGTGTCTGCCAGCAGGGTGTTTGCAGCCCCTCCGTCGCCGCGGATGGATCGTTCCGCGAGTGCCGCGCGCCGAACGGCGTATCGTTCCCGCCGCTCACGACCTACTTGCACGGGCCGAACGATCTCTTCAGCGGTCGGTGACTCGTCGAACGTGCGTCACACGGCTTTCACGCCGTGGCGGCGCATCAGCTTGTACAGGTAGACGCGGTTGATGCCGGCGCCGCGCGCCGCGGCGGTGACCTTGCCGGCGTGGTGCGCGAGGAGCGCCTCGACATACGCGCGTTCGAATTGCGCGAGGGAGTGATCGCGCGCGGCGGCGTACGGCTGCGTCGGATCGATGGTGAAGCCGGGCGCCGACGTCGATGACGGCTCGGGCGCATCGTCGTCGTCGAGGCGCGCTTCGCGGAAGACGAGGCAGCGCTCGAGGCAGTTGCGAAGCTCGCGCACGTTGCCGGGCCAGCTCGCCGCGGTGAGCTGCGCGAGGAAGGCGTCGGTGCGGAGCGATGCGCTCTCTTCGGACGTCGCGCCGAGGCTCTCGAGGAGCGTCTCGACGAGCGGCACGATGTCTTCGGGGCGGCGACGAAGCGACGGCATCGGGATGCGGAGGATCGCGAGGCGGAAGAAGAGGTCGGAGCGAAAGCGTCCGACGTTGACCTCGGCGCGGAGATTGCGGTTCGTTGCGGCGACGACGCGCACGTCGATCGGACGCTGATCGTTCGAGCCGACGCGCCGCACGTGGCGTTCCTCGAGGACGCGGAGGAGCTTCGGCTGTACGTCGATCGGCAGCTCGCCGATCTCGTCGAGGAACACCGTCCCGCCCGCTGCGGCCTCGAAGACGCCTGCGCGATCGCGAAGAGCGGTCGTGAACGCGCCTTTCTCGTGACCGAAGAGCTCGCTCTCGATGAGGTTCGGTGGGATCGCGCTGCAGTCGAGGGTGACGAACGGACGGGACGCGCGCGCGCTCGCGCGGTGGAGCGACGCCGCCGCCTGTCCTTTGCCGGTGCCGGTCTCGCCTTCGAGGAGCACCGTCGCGTTCGACTGCGCCGCCCGTTCGAGGAGCGCGAACACCGCGCGCATCGCCGCCGAGTGCCCGAAGAGCGAGCCGAAGCGCGTCGACGTCGAGAGCGCGATCTTCGCGGGTGCGGCGCGAAAACCGAAGCGCACGACCGACGCGCCGAGGCGCACGAGGCTCTCGTTGCGAAGCATGGCGTCGCGCACCGACACGCCGTCGACGACGGTGCCGTTCATGCTGCCGAGATCGCGGACGCGTGCGCCGTCGGTGCCGATGGCGATTTCGCAGTGGAAGCGCGAGACGGTCTCGTCGTCGAGCACGAGATCGTTCGACGGATGCGCGCCGACGCCCGCGCGATCGCCGGACGATTCGAACGACGCGCCGACGCCCGGACCTTCGACGACCTCGAGGCGGAAGCCTCGCACCGCGAGCGTCTGCGCGGTGGACTTGCTCGGACCGTACGCGATCGTGCGCGCGACTTCGTCTGCTCGCGGCGCCGTCTCGGGCGGCGGCGGCTTCGTTCGGCGTGACGACACGCGGCGAGGTTAGCGCGGATCAGCGGACACGCACGAGCGTGGTGCCGGCGGCCGGATCGCCGTTCGCTGCGGCCAACGTCGCGAACGCGCCTCCTTCGGTGCTGGGCGCCGCCCACGCGGCCGCGGCGCGCAGATCGTCACGCGCGACGGCGAAGTGCACGGTCCACGTGACGCGCACGATCGGCGAACGACCGTCGCGCGCGGCGAGAACCACGCCGAGGTGCGCAGTGAGCGTGCGCGCGCGCTCCGCGTCGACAGGGAGCAGCGCGAGGACGGCGTTCGGATGCACGTCGACGATCCCTTCGGCGCGCAACGTGGTCGCCGCGAGCGAGATCGCCGCGTGCACGTCGTCGAGCGCGGCGTCATCGGGATCGTCCACGTCGGGATCGATGCGCGCCTCGACGTAGATCGCACTCGACGGACGCGGTCGATCGAGCGCGATCGCAGCGAGCTCCTCGGCGACCTCGCGCGCGCTCGCCGGCCTCTCTGCCCGTTCCTTCGCCATGCAGCGTTGCACGAGGGCGTCGAGCTCGGGCGGCACCGGCAGGCGCGAGCTCGGTGGCGGCGGGGCGGCGTGCAAATGCATCTCGAGCAGCTCGGCGAGGTTGTTCGTGCGAAACGGGAGCGAGCCCGTGACGAGATGAAACACGAGCACGCCGAGCCCGTAGACGTCCGTGCGCGCGTCGACGACGCTGCTCATGATCTGCTCCGGCGCCATCGCCGACGGTGTGCCGAGCACGCTGTGCGTCGTGAGGGCGATCGGCGTCACCGGATCGTTGTCGCGCGCGACGCCGAAGTCGACCAGGACGGGCGCGTGCGGTGTCCCGTGCAGCATGACGTTCTCGGCCTTCACGTCGCGATGCACGAGACCGTGTGCGTGCACCGCGTCGAGCGCGCTCGCGAGCGGCGTCACGATCGCCGACGCATCCGCGATCGAGAGCGCGCCGACCCGACCGATGTGCACGCGCAGATCTTCGCCGTCGAGCCACGGCATCGCGAGCCATGGGCGTCCGTCGGGGAGATCGCCGTGCGCGAGGACGCGAACGACGTTGGGGTGCACGATGCGGAGGAGCGCGTCGATCTCGCGATGGAAGCGCATGACGGCGTTGCCGTAGAATGAGAGCGCGCGTCGCAGGACCTTGATCGCGGCCGGCTCGCCGCTGTCGGCGTGATGCGCGTGGTGCAGGAGCGCGAAGCCGCCTTCGGAGCGCACGCCGTCGATGATCCACGCGCCGACGCGAGCGCCCGCGGGGAGCGCCTCGGACACTTCGGCGTCGAAGCTCATCGATGCGATGCTAGCGCGTCGATGCGCGCGAGCCACTCCGGCGCCCCGGCGAGCTTCGTCGCCGCGTCCTCTGCGCGCGATCGCGCGAGCTCCACGTCGCCGCTGCGCGTCGCCGCAACCACGGCCGCGTGAAGGACCTCGGCGTGCTCGTCGAGGAGCGCGACCTCCGCGGCTTCGTCGCCGAGCGCACGCCACGCGTCGCGGCGCGGCTCGAGCACGAGCTCGACCATCCGCGCCAGCATTCGCGACGACGGCGTCAACGCGCGCGCGTCGACGTTCGCCTCGACCCACGCGAGCAGCGAACGCACGTCGCCGTGGCGCTCGTCGCGCGCGGCGAGGATTCGCGCGAGGAGGAGCGCGTCGTTCGCGATCGGGTGCGCGGAGAAGAAGCGGAGCTGCAAGGTGCGCGATCGCTCGGCGAGTGGGAGCGCCGCGTCGAGATCGCCGCGGAAGTAGAGGAGCTCGGCGAGGTTGTGCGAGGCGACGCGTTCGAGCTGCACGTTGCCGAGGTCGCGCGCGACGGCGAGCGCTCGCGCGAGATCGGCTCGTGCGCGATCGTGGCGACGCAGCTTGGTCCACAGGCCGAGTCGGTTGCTGCTCGCGACGGCGAGGTGAAAGAGATCGCCCGTGCGCTCGCACTCGGCGACGACGCGTTCGTACGTTCGCTCGGCGTCGTCGAGCCGGCCGATGTAGACGAGCGCGCTCCCGAGCATGAGACGCGCGACGATCTCGCTCTCCGTGTCGCCGACGGCGGCCGCGCGCGACGCCGCGGATTCGAGCGCTGTCGCGGCGCGCTCGTGATCGCCGCGCCTCCAGAGCGTTCGCGCATCGGCGACCGCGAGCCGCGCAGCGAGGCGTTCGTCGTCGGCGAGCTCGACGTGCGGGCGCGCGCGTTCGGCGGCGCGCGCGGCGCCGTCGACGTCATGCATCCAGTCGCGCGCCGTGGCCTCGTCGAGCGCGAGCGCGGCGATCTCGCGATCGTCGGTCGGCGCGAGGGCGAGCGCGGCCTCGACGTCCTCCACCGCATCGCCGTAGCGCTGCAAGCGGTAGCGAGCGCGGGCACGAAGCGCGAAGAGCGCGCGACGCGCCGCAGGATCGTCGGCGTCCGCCGCGACGGCCGAGAGCGCGGCGGTCGCGTTCGTCTCGGCGTCGGCGTGCGCTTGCGATTCGAGCGCATCGACCGCGAGCGCGCCGAAGAGCGCGCGTGCGGCACCTGCGTCGCCCGCCGCGAGCGCGTGACGCGCCGCACGCGCCCGCTCGCGGTCGTCGCGAGAAAAGACGCGATGAAGCGCGCCGTCGATGCGCACGCGGAGCGCAGCGGGGGTACTCGCAGCGACCGCGCGCCGAAGCGAAGATGACGTGAAGCGCACGACGTCGGCGATCTCGAGGAGACCGGCGCCGACCAGCCGTTCCAGCGCGACGTCGACGTCGTACGCCGCCGCGTCCTCCATCTCGCGCACGCTCGCCGCGAGCGTCTCGCGTGTCAGCGCATCGTCGAGCGCCGCCGCGACGTACGCGATCGCGAGCACGCTCGGCGGGAGACCGCTCGTCGCGATCCGCGCGAGCGCCTGCGACGGAGGGACGCCGTCGACGAACTGCAGCTCGTCGGCCGCGAGGAACCAACCGTCTCCGCCGGGAGAACGGCGGACGGCCCCGCTGCGGTGGATCGCGCGCGCGACGTCGACGATCGCCTGCGGGCTCCCTTCGGCGTCGCGGACGATGCGCGCGGCAAGCGCTTCCGGGATCGCTTCGACGGGACGCATGCGCGCCGCGAACAGCGCACCGCTCGCGACGTCGTCGAGCGGTGCAATCGTGAGGGTACGCGCGACGTCCGCGCGCGCGCTCCACGCGGGACGGCGCGTTTCGAACGAAGGGAGCGCGCTCGCGAGGACCACGAGCGGCGCGGGATCGAGAGTCGCCATCTCGATCGCATCGAGGAACGCCACGTCGGCGAGATGCGCATCGTCGACGACGACGAGCGACGGAGCGAGCGCCGCACGCGCGCGGATCGACGCCGCGGACGCGCCACGCTCCAGCGTCGTGACCCGCGCGCCCGGCACCGCCGCGACGATGGCCGCCGCGACCGCTGCGAGGAGCGCCGTCTTCCCGCTCCCAGCTTCACCGCGAAACGTGAGGAGCAGCGCCCTTCGTGCGACGAACGCGTCGCGCGCGATGGCCACGGCGGTCGCGATGACATCGGCGCGACCGACGAGCTCGGTCGAAGCGTCCACGTCGATCGCGTCCGCGACGGAGGGCGCATGCCGCGACGCCGCGCTCGTGAGCTCGAGGCCGGCGTCGACGCTCGTGCACCATCGCTCGGGGCGCTCGAGATCCGCACCCGCGAGGAGCGTACGCGCGGCGTCGCGCACGCGGACGTCGGCGACGTGCACGGTGCAAGCGGTGTACGGCGATCCTTCACGCACACGATGCGCCGCGAGGACGGCCGCGCGCACGCCGTGATCGACCGCGTGGGTCGCGGCAAACGCCACGACGCGAAGATCGCGATGAACGCGCGCGATCGTGCCGCCGAACGGCGCGACGGCCCGCGCGAGATCGTCGAGCGGTGCCGCGCTGCGCACGCCGAGTAACGCGATCGCCCGCGCACCGCTCGCGATGGGCGCGGGCGCCGGAGCATCGCCCGCGGTCGGCGTCGCTGCGTCACGCGCGGCAGCAAGTGCACGCGCAAACGCGCCGGCGCTGGCCGGACGACGCGACGGCGCTTTCTCGAGCGCGCGCGCGACGGCGTCTTCGTACCGCGCCGCATCGACACGGAGCGCACGGAGCGACGGTGGGCGCGCCGACGCATGCGCGAGCCCGATCTCCGCCGCCACGCCGACGAACGGCGGTCGCCCCGCGAAGAGCTCGAACGCGATCGCGCCGAGCGAGTACACATCGGCCCGCGCATCGACGCGTGCAGCATCGGCGCGCTGCTCCGGCGATGCGTACGCGATCGTTCCGACCTCCGCCCCCTCCATCGTCAGATCGCTCGTCCGCGCGCCCGCGCCCGCGCCCGCATCGACGCACAAACCGAAATCGAGGAGCGTCGCGCGTTCGCCGTCGAGCACCACGTTCTCCGGCTTCACGTCGCGATGGACGAGCCCTACCGCGTGCACCGCGTCGAGCGCGGCGGCGATCCGCGTGACGATCGCGGTCACCTCGTCGACCGGAAGTCCCCCGTCCCCCTCCGCGCGCGCGAGCCTCGCCGCGAGCGTCTCGCCTTCGATCTCGGACATCGCGATCCAAGGCGCGCCCGAGGCATCGATCCCAGCGTCGACGAACGAAGCCGTGTGCGGCGCGCCGACCTCGCGCAGCGCAGCCGCCTCGCGCTCGAACCGCGCACGCGTCGCTGCGTCGCCGACGTGCGCGATCTTGAGCGCCACCGCGCGACCGTCCGCCGCGCGCGCACGCCACACCGTCCCCGCTCCCCCCGCGCCGAGCAGCGCACCGATCGCAAACCCGTCCACGCGCGCCGTCTCCGACGCCGACGTCGTTCGCGACGCGCCGTGCGCGCCGTCTCGCGGACACGATGCGCCGTCCGCGAGGCGACGGTGGCAAGACGGACAGCGCATGCCGCGATGCTAGTCTCCGCGCCGCGCATGGCCACCCCCGACCTCACGCGCGCGCCGTCCGCGTTCCGCGCGCTCGCCGATCTGCCGCGCGACCTGTGGATCGTGCTCGCCGCGAAGTACCTCGAGTCGGTGAGCCTCTTCTCGGTCCTCTACACGGCGACGTTGTGGCTCTCGCACGACTTCGGGATGAGCGATCTCGCGGCCGGCTCGATCTTCGGAGCGTTCGCGACGGTGGTCGCGCTCCTCACGATGGTCGTCGGCACGATCGTCGATTGGCTCGGCGTACGCACCGCGCTCGCGATCGCGTTCGCGACCAGCGCCGTCGCGCGCGCCACGATGACGTTCGCTCCGTCGCTCGGCGTCGCGCTCGCCGGCATGTCTCTCCTCGCGGTCGGCACCTCCGCCGGGGTCCCGGTCATGAGCGCGGCGGTCCGCCAATACACGTCGACCGCCGCGCGACCGCTCGCGTTCGGCGCGTACTACGTCCTCTTGAATCTCGGCGCCGCGACCGCCGCCGCGCTCTTCGACGTCGCTCGCGCACGCGCTCCCGAGAGCCCGTACCGCTGGCTGTACATCGCCGGCGTCGTCGCCGCCGTGCTCTCGTTCGTCCTCGCCCTCGCTCTCCGTCGCCCCACGCGCACCGAAGCCGAGCCCGACGCGACACGCGCGCCGCCGCTCCGCATCGCGCGTGAGGTCGTTCGCGAACGCGCGTTCTGGCGCTTCATGCTCCTCGTCGCGCTCATCGCCGGCGTCACGCTCGTGCACCAACACTTCCACGCGACGTGGCCCAAGTACGTCCTCCGCGAGATGGGCGACTCATTCCCCGTCGGCCGCGTCGCCGCGATCAACTCGACGTCGATCCTCTTTCTCGCACCGCTCGCCGCGATCCTCTTTCGCAAACGCCACGCGCTCGATCCGATCACGCTCGGCGCGCTCATCGGCGGCGCGAGCCCGCTCGTCCTCTGCTTCGGTCCGAGCGTCGGCTCGATCGTCGCGATGGTCTGCGTGATGTCGATCGGCGAAGCGCTCTGGGCGCCGCGATTCTACGAGTACGCCGCGTCGATCGCGCCACGCGGACGCGAAGCAACGTACGCGAGCCTCTCGTCGCTCCCGATGTTCATCGCGAAGATGATCGCCGGCCCGACCTCGGGCTTCCTTCTCGCGCGCTACTGCCCGGAGCAAGGCCCACGAAGCTCGTCGACGATGTGGCTCGTGATCGGCGCGACGACGATCGTCGGACCCATCGTGCTCGTCCTTCTCCGGGGCAAGATCGATCAGAGCGCCCGGCGTCGCTCCTGATCGCGCTCGATCGATCGAAACAGCGCCGAGAAATTCCCTTCACCGAAGCTCTGGTGGTTCTCGCGCTGGATGATCTCGAAGAAGATCGGCCCGATGCAGTTCTTCGTGAAGATCTGGAGGAGGTATCCGTCGGCGTCGCCGTCGACGAGCACGCCGTGGGCGCGCACGCGTTCCTTGTCCTCGCGCACATCGGGTACCCGCGCGAACGCCTCCGCGTAGTAGTCGTCGTCGATGTCGAGCGTCGGCACGGCGCCCGCCATGAGGTCGAGCGACGCGAGGATGTCGTCGGTCAGGAGCGCGATGTGCTGCACGCCCGCGCCGCGATGCTCCGTGAGGTACTCGGCAATCTGCCCCGTCTCGCTTTGGTCCTCGTTGATCGGAATGCAGAACGTGCCGCACGGCGAACGCAGCGCGTACGAGTAGAGCCCCGTCTTTTTTCCACGAATGTCGAAGCTGCGTACTTCGGTGAAGCCGAGCACGTCCTTGTAGAACGACGCGACGCGCGCGAGCTCGCCCTTCGCGACGTTGTTCGTCAGGTGGTCGATCCTCGAGAAACCGCGCTCGGCGACGAGGTCGGGCGCGTCGAGATCGACGAGCGCGCGATCGAACGTCACCGCGCCGTGCTTCGCGTCGAGGAAGTAGAGAAGGCTCTCGCCGACTCCGTAGATCGCCGGCGCGTCGAACGTGGCGCGCGCGTTCGCCGCGTGCATGAACGGACGCGCGCCGCGGCGCACGGCTTCGGCGAACGCGTACGCCGGATCGTCGAAGCGCAGCGCGAGCGAGCTCACCGACGGTCCGTGCGCGCCGACGAACGACCACGCGAACGTGCCCGGCTCGCTCGACAACACGAAGCGCACGTCGCGCTGCCGCCACGAGTCGATGTTCATCGCGCGATGACGACGCGCACGCGAGAAACCAAGCGCCCGCAAGATCGCGCGAACCGGCTCCGGGTCGTGCGCGGCGAGCTCGACGAGCTCGAGGCCTCGCATGCCGAGCGGATTGGTTGCCGGAGCGCTGACCGTATCGTGAACGTCGTTCATGACGTGACAGGTACCGGGCGACCGTCGCTCGAGAAAGTCGAACGATCGAATCGACTCGTTCGACTTTTCGGATGACTCGCGCGCCGCGGCCGAAAAGGCGCATCATGCTGCGCGATGAAGGTCACGCTCGACGCGCTCGAAACCCTCGAGGCCATCGACCGACACGGGAGCTTCGCCGCCGCAGCCAAGGCGCTTCACAAAGCGCAGTCGGCGGTGAGCTACGGCGTGAAGCAGCTCGAAGACGCGCTCGGCATCGAGGTCTTCGATCGCGGCGGCCACCGCGCCGTGCTCACGCCGGCGGGACGGACGATCCTCGAGGAGGGGCGCGCGCTCTTGGCGCAGGCGCGACGCATCGAGTCGCTCGCGTCGCGGTTTCACGAGACGTGGGAGCCGCGGATCGAAATCGTCGTCGACGGGATCCTCCCGATGCTCCCGATCATGCGCGCGCTCAAGCGAATGGCAGACGAAGCGGTGCCGACGCAGATCCGCATCAAGGTCGAGTTCCTCGGCGGCGTGCACGACACGTTCGATCGCGATCGCGCCGACGTGATGCTCGTCAAAGAGTACGCGCGATGCGACGGGCTCGTGGAGCACGCGCTCCCTGCCGTGCCGTGCGTGCTCGTCGCGTCGGCGTCGCATCCCGCGGCGCTCGAGTCGGCGCACGCGCCGCTCACGCTGCTCGACTTGCAGCGCCACGTCGAGCTCACGGTGCACGACTCGAGCGACAGCAAGCGCTTCGTCGACACGCGCCTCTTCGGTTGCCCGCGCGTCTTCTTCTTGAGCGATTTCTCGACGAAGAAAGAGGCGCTTCTCACTGGGCTCGGCTTCGGCTGGATGCCGGAGTACCTCGTCGCGACCGAGCTCGCGTCGCGCGCGCTCGTCGAGATCGCGTACGAAGCGGGCTCGCGTTACGAGTTCGCGCCGGTGCTCGTTCACCCGCGCGAACGCCCGCTCGGCCGCGCGGGGCGGATGCTCCTGTCGATGCTCACCGGTGGTGGGTGAGGGTGGGCCGTCCATACATTTTCGCGCGAAAAATATGTTCGACGGAGAACTGAGGAAGCGGCCATAGTGAAAGTCCTAGAGGTGTACACATGACTTCACGTCGAGGAACCGCCCGAACCTGGTTGGCTCGCTCCGCGATCGTCGCCCTCATCGCCATCGCGTGCGCCCCGATGGCGTGCGGCGGCGGTGACGACGGATCACTTTTCCAAAACGGAACCGACGACGGCGGCACTGGCGACGACGGGAACGTCGGACCGGATCTCGACGCGTCGTTCTCCGGCGACGGCACCAGCGGCGACGGCACGATCGGCAACTGCACACCGAAGACGTGCGCGCAGCTCGCGTATACGTGCGGCAAGAACCTCGACGGCTGCGGCAACGTCATCGACTGCGGCGCGTGCACGTCCCCGCAGTTCTGCGGCGGCGCCGGCTTCAGCAAGTGCGGCGGCAACACCGTCGCGCAAGACGGCGGCAACCCGTGCGTGCCGAAGACGTGCGCGAGCCTCGGTTACAACTGCGGCCCGGCCGGCGACGGCTGCGGCGGCCTCATCACCAGCTGCGGCACGTGCACCGCGCCGAACATCTGCGGCGGCGGCGGCATGCCCAGCGTGTGCGGCAACAACGTCAGCGACGCCGGACCGCCGTGCACCGGACTCTGCACGCAGATCGTCAATTGCGATGGCGGTGCGCACACGACAATCAGCGGCACCGTCTACGCGCCGACGAACCCGGCGCTCGGTTACGGGCAACCGGATCCGGTTCCGAACGTGCTCGTCTACATTCCGAACGCGCCGCTCCAGCCGTTTCCGACCACCGTGTCGTGCCAGCAGTGCGGCGCGCAAGCGTCGGGGAGCCCGCTCGTCACGGCGACGACGGACTACAAAGGAAACTTCACGCTGACGGACGTGCCGGTCGGATCGAACATCACGCTCGTCATGCAGATCGGGCGTTGGCGCCGCCAGGTGCAGCTCCCGACGATCAACGCGTGCGTTCCCAACGTGCTCGTCGACAAGAACCTGACGCGCCTGCCGCGCAACCACAACGAAGGTGACATTCCGCACTTCGCGATCGTCACCGGCAACGCCGATCCCATCGAATGCGTGCTCCCGAAGATCGGCATCGACCTCGCCGAGTTCGGCGATCCGTCGGCGAACACTCGCGTCGGATTCTACCGAGCCAACGGCGCAAGCTACAGCGGCGCGACGCCGCTCGCGGCCACGCTCACGGGCAGCACGGCGACGCTCGCGAACTACGACGTCGTGATCTTCGACTGCGAGGGATCGCAGATCAACAAGACGCCCGCTGCGCTCGCCAACATGCTGACGTACACGGGGAGCGGCGGCCGCATCTACGCGAGCCATTACAGCTATGCGTGGGGCTTCACGAACGATCCTTGGGGCTGCGGCAACGGCTGCGTGACGCCGATGCACTCGACGGCCAACTGGCAGGTCGATCAAGTGGCGCCGCCCAACCTGACCGGCTTCATCGATCAAGGCTCGGCGACGGGCATGCTCCTCGCGCAGTGGCTGCAGTACATCGGCGCGTCGACGACGCTGGCGCGCATTCCGGTGCAGCAGGTTCGTAAGGACTCGAACGGCATCCTCAGTCCGCCGACGACGCAGCTCATGTACGCGGACCCGGCGGTGAGCCCGAACACGCCGCTCGAGTTCTCGTTCAACACGCCGGCGTTCGCGCCGCCCGCGATGCAGTGCGGTCGCTTCATGTTCAGCGATTTTCACGTGAACACCGGCGGCGTCGGCGCGGGCACGTTCCCGGGCTCGTGCGGCGCGGCTTCGCCGATGACGCCGCAAGAGAAGGTCCTCGAGTTCATGCTCTTCGATCTCACGTCGTGCATTCAGCCGACGGGGCCGACGCCGATGTGCACGCCGCGAACGTGCGCGCAGCAGATGATCGACTGCGGTCCGGCCGGCGACGGATGCGGAAACCTCCTCCAATGCGGGACGTGCGTCGCTCCGCAGCAGTGCGGCGCCGGGGGCACGCCGGGTCAGTGCGCGCTTCCGGACGGCGGCTCCTGCGTGCCGAAGACCTGCATGCAGCTCGGCGTCAACTGCGGCCCGGCGGGCGACGGCTGCGGCGGGCTCATCACGAGCTGCGGCACGTGCGGCGGATCGCAGACGTGCGGCGGCGGAGGCACTCCGGGTCAGTGCGGCGGCGGTCCGCGCTGACGGCGATCACGCGGTGCCGGTCGCGCGTTCGATCTCTTCGAGCGCCTCTCCGCTGTACACGGCCAACCGCTGCAAGTGCGGAAGCGCGTCGCGGCATCCGGTGAATCCGAAGTCGAGCGTGCCGTCGTAGCTTTGTACCGTGATGTTCAGCGCGTATCCGTGGAACGGGATCGACAGCGGGTACGTCGCGGCGAGCTTCCATCCGCGGAAATAGAGCGGCTTCGTCGGCCCGGGCACGTTCGACACGACCACGTTGAACGCAGGACGCACGCGCCCGATCGCGCCGGGGACGAGCGAGAGTCCCATCGGCGCCATGAGGAGCGCGCTGTATTGGAGGATCGCGTTCTTCGACATCCCTTGGAGCTGCTCCTTCGCGCGCGTCGTCGACGCGACGATCGTCCGAAGGCGCTCGATCGGATCGGCGAGATCGGTCGCGAGCGTCGCGAGCACGGCGCCGACGGCGTTGCCCCCACCCGGATCGTCCTTCGGCCGAACGTTGACGGGGAGCATCGCGGTGAGTGGACCCGTGGGGAGCGCGTCCTGCTCGGAGAGAAACTTGCGGAGCGCCGACGACACGAGCAAGAGCACGACGTCGTTGAGCGTTCCGTTCGACGCGCGCGCGACGCGCTTGAGCCGCTCGATGTCGTACGCCTGCGTGGCGAAGCGGCGGTTTCGGCTGATGCGCTGGTTGAGGACGGACTTCGGGGCCTGCATCGGCGCGATGAGCGCCTCGTCGTGACGGCGTGACGCGCGCGCGACGTTGAGGAGCGCTTTGCCGACGCCGCGCGCATCGCCGAGCTGACCGCGGAGCACGTGGAGGAGCGAGTCGAGGGTCGGCGCCGGCTCTGCGTCACCGCGCGTGTCGACGGCCGGCGGTCGCTCGAAGAACAGCGGCGTCTCGGTGTCGTTCGGATCGCTCGACAAGCTGCGCGTGAGAATGCGGATGCCGGTGAAGCCATCCATGAACGCGTGGTGCACCTTGAAGTAGATCGCGAAGCGATTTCCTTCGAGCCCCTCGATGAAATGCGCTTCCCACGGCGGCCGATGAAAATCGATCGGATGCGAGTGAAGGCGCGAGACCAAGATGCCGAGCTCGCGTTCGTCGCCGGGCGTCGGCAACGCCGATCGCCGAATGTGGTAGTCGATGTCGAAGCGTTCGTCCTCGACCCACGACTGCACCGGGTTCGTGAGCATCTCCGGGTGACGCAGCTTGAGGCTCCACGGACGCTGCACGACGAGATCGCGCCGGAGCTCGTCGATGAGGCCGCGTTGGAAATCCTTCGCGCGCTCGGTTCGCGAGAAGAGCATCAGCGCGCCGACGTGCATCATCGATTCGCGGGTCTCACCGGCGAGAAAGACACGATCGAGCGGACTCAGTTTGCGCGCGGAGCTCACGGCGGCGAGCGTAACCGATCCGTCGCGCCGTCACCTCGACGACTCACGGCATGCGCGCGTTCGGCGAGTCGGGAACGAAGTTGAAGGTGTCGTTCGGACGGCGCGGTACACGGCGCTGCGGCGCATCGAAGAGCTCGCGCTCCACGACGTCGAGCGGCGCATCGCCGAACGCGCGCCACGTTCGCGCCGTCGCGATGACGCGCCGAACGCCGTCACGCGCGAGGATCGACGCCGCGATCGCCGCGCCGATCGCCGCCGCCGGATGCACCGACGCGAGACGCACGAGGCGCGCTTCACGCTCCGCGCTCGGCGGCGCCATCAGTCGCCATCGTTCGCGCGCCTTCGCCGGATCGCGCACCTTGCCATGAAGCGCGAGCGACCACGCGCCGACGATCGCGGTGTCGTGCAACGTCACGAGCGCCGTGAGCTCGTCCAGATCGGTCTCCGCCGAAGCGACCGTGTGCACGACGACGCACGCCGGCGCGCGCTCCGACGGCGGCGCGAGCGCACGCACGACCGACTCGGTCTCGCCGCTGCGACACGGCATCGACGCGTGCAGCGCGAGCGCCGCGCGCGCGCGAACCTGCGCCGCATACGGCGCCGCGATCACGCCGAGCCCAACCTCGGCCTGCTCCCGAAAGATCTTCGCCGCTTCTTCGATACGCACGAGCAGACGATCGAAATCGCCCGTCACGCCGAGGTACGCATGAAGCGACGTCGCGACGTCGTCCCACTCGTCCTTCGCGAACGGCGCCGTCCACAGCGTCGCGAGCACCGCCCGCAGCCGCACGATCTCGATCCTCGTCCTCGGCAATCGCGCGTCCGCGCGCTGATCGATCGCATCCACCGCCTCGCGAAGCTCCGCGCGCTCCGCTTCGCTCAACGTGAACGGCTGCAGCGCGGCACGGACCTGCGCCGCGCGCCACGCGAGCACCGCGTCCATCGCGCGCGCCCCTTCGTCCGACTCGAGCTGCCGCGACGGCCACGCGATCGCGATCGCGCGAAAGAGCCCCGCCGCCGCGCGCACGTCGTCGCGCTCGTGCGAAAGTCGAAACTGCTCTTCGAGGACAACGCGGTACAAGAGCTCCTCTTCGAGTCGATGCTCGACGAGCGCCGGCGGCTCCTTCCCCGTCCACTCCGGCAACGTCACGCGCGCGAGCTCGAGGACGACGTTCTCGAGACCGATCGATCGCACGTCGAACTGAAACGGATCGGTGAAGCGCGGCGGCGCCGGAATGCCCAAGCGACGCGCGAAGCGAGGATCCGATCGCGAGAGCGACTCGAGGAGGATCGGCTCCGCGTGCCGGAACGATCGCACGTACGCCTCGAGCGTCGCCTGCGTCGCGTCGCGCGGAGCAGGCGGCAGGATGTGGCAGCCGAGCGCGCCGATCGCGAGACACACGATCGCGACGCACACGCCGCCGTGGAAAGGCATCGTGGGCACGCCGCTTCGACGCATGACGCGTGATCCCCTTGGACTGGTTCACCGGCAGCCCAGCTGGATCGGCATTACGTGCAGACTGGATCGTTTTTCGATCCGCCGTCACACGGGCCGCATCCGCTTCGATCCTCGTGCGATCGCGCGCTCATCGAAGAAACAAGCGGTCCTGCATCTTCTGGCGCACACGGCGAGGGCGGGTGCCGAGGGGTGTCAGGGTGTGGTCCAGACTTTGAATAGGGGTCTGCACCACCAGGGAGACACCATGCACCGCTTCGGATTCGCCGCCGTCACATCGCTCGTCGCCGCCGCCGCCGTCATCACCGTCGGATGCAGCGCCATGGATCCGAACGGAACGCCGCTCGACGGGATGGGGTACGACTCCGGGACGCAGACCGGGCCGACCAACAGCGGCGGCGGAGGCAACTGCACGAACGGTCCGCCGCCCGCGCCGATGGATCCGTCGGCGCTGCCAACGTGCTGCGCGATGGGTCAGACGGGCGCCGCGCATTGCGTTCCGACCGACAAGGTTCCGCAGAACGTCGCCGCGCAACTCGCGGCGTGCACCGGTGGCGCGTGCGTTCCGGATCCGTTCATCAAGAATCCGTCGCTCGTTCCGGCGTCGTGCAAATCGCTCGGCGGCGCGGATGGCGTGTGCCTGAGTGTTTGCGTCACGCAGGTCGCGCAGTACGCGTCGCTCCTCCCGCAGGACTCGTGCGCCGCGGACGAGAAGTGCGCGCCGTGCATCTCGCCTCTCGACAAGAAGTCGACGGGCGCGTGCGACATCGGCAAGGGCTCGACGGGGGGCACGTGCACGAACCCGAAAGATCCGCCGCCGAAGGTCGACGCGGGTCCGCCTCCCGCCGCGATGTGTCCACACACGGGCGCACCAGTCCTCGATCCTGCGACGCTCCCGACGTGCGACGCCGCGGGTGGCGCGCACTGCCTCGACAAGGCGCTCGTTCCCCCGGCGATGGCGTCGCAGCTCGCGGCGTGCCCGACCGGTCTGTGCGTCCCCGACGAGTTCATCAAGGCGGGTGGCAACTTCATTCCGCCGACGTGCCGCTCGACGAACGACAGCGAAGGTCGCTGCCTCCATGAAGCAATCCCGCAGGTCGCGTCGCAGAAGGCGCTCCTCCCGCAGTCGACGTGCGCGTCGTTCGAGCGATGCGTCCCGTGCTTCAACCCACTCGACAGCATGTCGACAGGATCGTGCAACCTCTCGTGCGATCCCGGACCGAAGGAAGCCGCGAAGCCGTTCGCCGCGTGCTGCTCGAAGGGGGGCGCGACGCAAGGTAAGTGCATCCCAACGTCGCAAGTTCCGCAGAACGAACAAGCGAACCTCACCGCTCACGAGTGCGTCGCGGGCCAAGCGCTCTGCGTCCCGACCGAGATGATCCCCGCGACGTTCCACCCGGTCGCGTGCACCGGCTCGGGCCTCCTCACGGGGAGTTACACCGGCGTCTGCCTCAGCAAGTGCCTCCACTACGGATTCATCCAGTCGCTCGGTGTCGATCACGGCAGCTGCGACACCCTCCACGACTGCGCTCCCTGCAAGAACCCGCTGACCGGTCAGAACACCGGCGCGCCGGGATGCCCGCCCTGATCACGTAACCTGCCCAGGGGGGCGGGGTGCCGGGGGATCGCATGCGCGCCTGCAATTCGGCCGGCGCACGGGCACCCTGGAATCCTCCCGGTTCCTCGCCTCCCTGGGATTTTTTTCGCCGAACGTGAGCCGTGATGCGCTGAGGGGCGCGTGGAAGATGAAACGAATTGGATCGGCGTGCGTTGTCTTCGCGATCGCGATCGCTCCGAGCGTCGCGAAGGCCGGTGGGCTCGAAGTGCCCGACGTCGGGAGCGAAGCGCTCGGACGCGGCGGCGCGTTCACCGCGAAGGCCGACGACGCGACCGCGTTCACGTACAACGTCGCGGGCTTCGCGCGCCAACGCGGAACGCGCCTTCTCCTCAACGCGAACCTCACGCTCGATCGCTACGATTTTCAGCGCGCCGGCGTGTACCCCGACAGCCCGACCGATACGCACACGCCGTGGGGCGGCGCCGCATTTCCACAAGTATCGAATCAAGGCGGACCGTTCTTCGCGCCGTACGTCGGGTTCTCGACCGACTTCGGATATTTCGATCGGCTGACCGTCGCGTTCGGCGCGTTCGGTCCTTCGGGCGTCGGCAGTCGGCTCTATCCGCTCGGCGTCCAGAACGCGCCGAGCGCGTCGCGTTACGACGTCGTGCAATCGAAGACGCTCGTCGTCTATCCGACCATCGCCGCTGCGTATCGGATCACCGACGACATCGACATCGGCGTCGGGCTTCACCTCGTCTACGGCAACTTCGATCTCATCAACGTGTCGTCGAGCGATCTCGGCGGCGGCGCGTGCCCGAACCACGAGTACCAAGGGTGCGACGCGCAGAATCATTTGAAGACGACGGGGTTCTCGTACTCGGCGTCGTTCGGCGCGATGTGGCATCCGGCGAAGTGGCTCGCGATCGGCGCGAACGTGCGGACGCCGTTCACACTCGACACGAGCGGCACCGTCGATGCGTCGGCGCCCGCCGCGATCCCGACGGCGATCCCGCAAGCGGCGGCGTCGTTCAAGACGAGCTTCCCGCTCGTTCTCCGCGGCGGGCTCCGTTACATTTTTTGGGACGGCGACTTCGAGCAAGGCGACATCGAGGTCAACGGGACGTACGAAGGATGGAGCGCGGCGCAGGGCAAGGGACCGGTCGTCGACATTCCGGTGCTGCAACTTCCGCAAGGCCCGACGCCGGTCAACACGACGCTCATCCACGGCTACGGCGACACGTTCAGCGTGCGCCTCGGCGGCGCGTACAACTTCGCCGCGCTCGGTGGCGTGCTCACGCTGCGCGGCGGCGGGTACTACGACGCCTCCGCGACGAACCCGGCGACGACGCGCCTCGACTTCAACACGCTCGAGAAATACGCGGGCACCGTCGGCATCGGGTTTCGCACCGGCGGGCTCTCGTTCAACGTCGGATACGCCGAGGTCTTCTCGCCCGATCGCAACGTGAGCAACGGATCGCTCCAGCCGGTCAACGGATTGAAGAACGGGCAATCGATCGACACGACGGGCGCGGCGCTGCCGGTGGTGAACAACGGCGTCTTCTCGGCACACATGCGGATCATCAGCGTCGGGATGTCGGTCGTCTTCGACGAGGTGCTCGGGAGCGAGCGGTACAAGCAAGTGACCGCGACGCACGCGGCGGCCGCCGAGCCGAAGCCCGAAGCGCCGAAGGCCGACGACGAAGCCGCGAAGTACGACGCCGAAAAGAAGCTCGAAGAGGAGAAGCGGATCGCGGAAGAGAAGCGAATCGCCGACGATCAGAAGCGGATCGAAGAGGAGCGGCGAAACTACGATCCCCTGAAGCGCCCGCTGCCGAAAGGCACCGCGCCGAAGACGGCGCCGCCCGCTCCGAAGACCGCGCCGCCCGCTCCGAAGACGCCGCCGCCCGCTCCGAAGACGCCGCCGCAAAAGAAGGGCGACTGGGACAGCTGACCGCGCGCGCTGGGTCTGCTAACGAGCCTTCCATGGTCGACGACGCGACGCTGAGGCATGCGCTGGGGAACACGCTCGACGCTTCCGATTTTCCGGAGCTCGGGTCCAAGTACGAAGGCAAAGTCCGCGACAACTACTCCAAGGACGGCACGCGCTGGATCGTCGTGACGGATCGGATCAGCGCGTTCGATCGCGTGCTCGGCACGCTGCCGTTCAAGGGGCAGGTGTTGAACCGGATGGCGGCATGGTGGTTCGACAAGACGAAGAGCGTCGTGCCGAATCACGTCATCGCGACGCCCGATCCAAACGTGCACCAGTGCATCGACTGCACGCCGATCATGGTCGAGATGGTCGTGCGCGCATACGCGACGGGCACCACGTCGACGAGCCTCTGGACGCACTACGAAAAAGGGGCGCGCGTCTTCTGTGGTCACACGTTGCCGGATGGACTGAAGAAGCATCAGCGTTTGCCGGCGCCGATCCTCACGCCGACGACGAAGGCGCCGAAGGGCGAGCATGACGTCTCCGGATCGCGCGAAGAGATCCTCGCGACGAAGCAAGTGACGGCCGAGGACTTCGACGCGTCGGCGGCGCTCGCGATGAAGCTCTTCGCGGCGGGACAGGCGATCTGCGCCGAGCGCGGCCTCATCTTGGTCGACACGAAATACGAATTCGGAAAGACGAAAGACGGCAAGGTCGTCGTCATCGACGAGATCCACACGCCCGACTCGTCGCGCTTCTGGAAGGCGGCGACCTACGACGCGCGCATGGCGAAGGGCGAAGATCCCGAAGCGTTCGACAAGGACGTCGTGCGCCGCCATTACAATTCGGTCGGCTACAAAGGCGACGGCGACGCTCCGCCGATCCCGGACGACGTTCGCGTCGGCGCGGCCCAGCGGTACATCGAAGCGTTCGAGCTCATCACGGGCGAGACGTTTGTCCCGAACACGGAAGCGCCCGTGCCTCGCATGCGCAAAAACCTGAAGCTCGGAGGCGCGTGATGAAGGCGACGGTGCGCGTGCGGCTGAAGACCGAGGTGCTCGATCCGCAGGGCGACGCTGTTCGTCGCGCGCTCGGCAAGCTCGGGTTCGAAGGCGTGAAGGGCGTGCGCATCGGAAAGATCATCGAGATCGAGTTCGACGACGCGAAGTCCGGCACGAGCGCCGACTTGAAGAAGCGCTTGGAGAAGATGGCGGACGAGATGCTCGCGAATCCGGTCATCGAGGACTTCGAAGTCGAGGTTTGAACGACGCACCGATGGGAGCTCGTTCTTGCCTGATTCTCGGTGCGTCGGGGCTCGTCGGCGGGCACCTGCTCCGCTTCGTGCTCGACGATCCGGAGTACACGAACGTCGTCGTGCTCGGTCGGCGATCGCTCGGGATCGAATCGTCGAAGCTCGTCGAGGTCGTCGTCGATTTCGATCGCCCCGAGACGTATCGCGCGCACGCAGCGGTCGACGACGTCTTCTCGTGCCTCGGCACGACGATCAAGAAGGCGGGCTCGCAGGAAGCGTTTCGCAAAGTCGACTACGAGTACCCGCTCGCGATCGCGCGCGCGGCGTCCGAGGCGCGCGCGCGGCAGTATTTGATCGTGACGGCCGTCGGCGCCGACTCGAAGAGCCGCGTCTTCTACAACCGCGCGAAGGGCGAGGTCGAGGACGCGCTGCGATCGGTCGCGTTCCCGGACGGGCTCAAGATTTTTCATCCGTCGCTCCTCCTCGGTGATCGCGACGAGTCGCGATCGGGCGAGCGCGTGGCGTCGGTCGTCATGAAGGCGACGAGCGGACTCTTCATGGGCGGGCTCAAACGCTACCGCGCGATCGACGCGTCGCAGGTCGCGCGCGCCATGTGGAAGGCGGCGCGGACCGAGCCGAGCGGCGAGCGCGTGTACGAGGGCGCGTCGCTGTTCGAGCTCGCGGCGCGCGCCTGACGAGACGCGTCGCGGGCATCGGCGTCGCGGTGAGGTGTGGACGCGCGTTGGCGACCGCGCGCCCGGAATCACGAATTGTCGAGATTTCAGGCTCGGCCCGCGCCTTGCTCTAGGCCGGGCGTCCCAGCGATTTCGCTTTCTTCCTGGAGGGAACCCCCATGCGTCACGTCTTCCTATTCGCGACGGTCGCCATCTGTGCGTCCGCCGCATGCACCAAAGTCGAGTCGAGCAGCATCCGAACCGCAGGCATGTCGGCGCTGATGAGCGTGAGCGCCGACGGCTCCGGCAAGAGCATCGCGAGCGCGCAGCTTCTGGTCGACGCCAACGGAACCGATCACATCGATCTCAGCGCCGGCGATTCGCTCAGCGCGACGGCCGGCGGTCAGTCGCAGCCGATGTCGCGCTCGAACTTCTTGAACATCGTGACGTACAACACCGAGTTCCAGAACCAGGACAAGGACGGTACGGAGTACGTCATCGCGTTCGTGCGGACCGGCGACACCAACGCGCCGAACAGCAAGGTGACGATGCCGGCGCCGTTCGCGATCCAAGCGCCCGCCGCGAACGCGTCGCTCTCGCGCGCGACCGACGACATCGTCGTCACGTACGGCGGCGGGACGTCCGACAAGATGAGCTGGCAAGCGAGCGGCGACTGCATCACGTCGGCGGGACAGTCGATCTCCGGCGATCCGGGGACGTTCACGATCCCGAAGGGGATGCTGAAGGCGGAGGCGTCGAAGGCGATGACGACGTGCGTGGTGTCGATCGGGATCTCGCGGAGTCGCAGCGGTCAGGTCGATCCCGCGTACGGCCATGGCGGCACCATCACCGCGCAGCAAGCGCGATCGATCAGCATCAGCTCGAAGCCCTGAGCGGCTCGCCGGCGACGAACGCGTGCGCGAGCCGCTTCGCGCGCGATGGATCGATCGCGACGCCGCACGCGGACTGCGCGTCGGCGAGGAGGTGGAGCTCCGCGCGACTCAGGCTCCCGTCCAACGCGACCGCGACGTCGAGCACGTCGAGGACGACGCGTTGCTCGGCGGGTGAGAGGCGCGGGAGCTCGGCGACGAAGAGGCGCGCGTCGTCGAGCGTCTCTTCTTTCGGTGCGCCGAGGCGGTCGACGATCTCGCGCAGCACTTCGATCATGTTCGGATGGAGATCGCGTTGGCGGACGATGACGCTCCCGACCGCGCGCACCGCCGCGACGCGCGCCGGCGCCGACAGCTCCGGCGCGTTCGCGAGCGCCGCCTCGACGAGCTCGCGCGCCGCCGAGGGACCCATCGCGCGAATCCGCGCCTCGCGCATCACGCGCCAGACGATGACGCAATTCCAGAGCGCGACGACCGGGACCGCGACGAACGGCAACCACGCGCGGACGAGGGCGCGCGCGAGCATGCGTCGGAGGAACGCTTTGATGAGAAAGCTCGTGACGCCGATCTTCGCTTTGTACGCGATGGTCCCGAGCACGATGCGGAGCTTCGACGCCTCCTTCATCGGATCGATCCCGAAGGCGCGTCGCCTCGGGTTCGGGAGCTCGAGCGCGGCGCGAGCGAGCGCGCTCGCCACGCCACGTCGTTCGCTCGTCTCGGCGTCGAACAGCTCGACGCCCGCGATCTCCGCGAGCGCGTGCACCGATCGCAACCCGTCCCAATAGAGGTACGTCACCTCGAGCAGCGCCGACGCGACGCCGAACGCGGCGACGATGGACCAGAAGCGCACCGGGTTGCCGCCGCCCACCGCGTCCGACGCGTAGCCCTGCGCGCGCGCGACGATCTCGCCCGCGCCGGCCACGCTTCCGAACACCGCACCGGCCGCGCACCCGCGCGCGATCGCCCACCGTTCGATCCGCCGCAGCCTCGACTGCTGCTCCGGCGTGAGCACGTTCGGTCGCTCGCTCGCGCGCGGCGCGCCACTCGCGGTCGATCGACGGCGCAAGAAATGGACGCCGAAGCGTTCGAGCAGCGCGGGCTTCGCGTGGTCGTCCATCGGACCATCTTACGCGCGTCACGGGCCTCGCGACCCATCGGACCCAATCTGCCGCCTCCCTGCTACGTTGATCGGGAATGCGGCTCCGTCACGCGCTCCTCGTCCCGGTGCTCCTGCTCGTCGCAGGCACGCCCGCGCGCGCCGGTGTCGGGCCGATTCTGCACGAGCAGATCCCGCCCGATCCGCATGAAGATCTCGCGCTCCAAGTCTCGCTCGACGGCGACATCCCCGCGGCGCTCGACACGAAGAGCGGCGTCGTCGCGGCACCGGATCCGCGCCGTCCGGTGGGACAGAACGATCCGTCGTACAACAACGGCGTAGGTCTCCCGGGCGGTCCGCGCGATCGGAGCACCGACGCCACGTTCACGCCGGATCGTGACACGCGACGTCCCGACATCCAGGGCTACGACGAGCCGTTCACGCCATCGACGGCGCCGTTCAAGCGGCTGCAAGCGTTCGACGCGGTGACGAACGATTACCAATTGTATGTGCGCGATCCGGCGCTCGTCCCGTTGCCGGTGAATGCTCAGCTCGCGAGCGACGGATCCGAGGAGCAGTTCTTCGCGGACATGGTCATCGACGTCGCGCCGGGACGACGTGCGCGGATTCCGAGCGTCGGACCGGGCGCGCGCGTCGTGCGTGCGCGGCTCGGAATCGGCGCGCAAGACGTCGCGATGCGCCTCACGCGCGACGGCGCCGACAACTGGTTCGCCGAAGGGCTCGACGCGACGTCGCGCGCGCGCCTCGTCATGGAGGTCACGATTGCGCGCGGCGTGTTCGGCGGCGAGTTCGCCGACGCGAATTGGGGACAGCTCCCGCCGGTGGGCAAGCTCCCGGAGCGACCGGCGAAGGCCGCGAGAGACGTCGCCGCCGCGATCGGCGTGAGCACGGCGCTGCGCCCGCGCGACAACGTGAACCGCCTCGTCACGTGGTTCCGAGGCTTCGTCGACTCGAACGAGTCGCCGCGCGAGAAGGGCGACATCTATCTCGATCTCGCGCTCTCGAAAAAGGGCGTCTGTCGTCATCGCGCGTTCGCGTTCTTGATCACGGCGCAGAGCATCGGCATCCCGACGCGCATGGTGATCAACGAAGCGCACGCGTGGGTCGAGGTGCACGACGGAACGCTGTGGCGACGGATCGATCTCGGCGGCGCCGGACGCATGCCGCCCGCATCGAACCTCGTCCCCGAGCGCCCCGCGTACCAAGCGCCGCCCGACCCGTTCCAGTGGCCGCACGGCTCCGAGCGCGGCGACGACATGGTCGAGAACGCACGGCAGCGCGCGCGGCAACAGCAACAACAGCAGCAAGGTCCGGGCGGTGACGGCGGAGCGGCGAGCGCGCCGTCGTCGTCGCCGATGTCGAGCCCGTCGGGCGATCCTGCGGCGTTCGACGATGCGGGCGCGCCGCTCCCCGCGCCGAGCGGAAGCAGCTCGACGAACACGCCGAGCGGAGAGAAGGACGATCGACCGACGTCGACGATCACCGTCACCGTCACCGATCCCGACGCGCACCGCGGCGCGCCGCTCCATGTTCGCGGCGACGTGAAGGCCGACGGCGAGCGATGCGGTCACGTCGTCGTCGAGCTCTACTTGCGCGACGCGCGCGATCCGCGACGCCTGCTCCTCCTCGGCACGGCCGCGACCGCGCCCGACGGGAGCTACGCCGCCGCGATCGTCATCCCGGGATCGACGCCGCTCGGCGACTACGATCTCGTCGCGCGCACCCAAGGCGACGCACACTGCGGGCGAGGCGGGAGCAACTGAGCTACCTTTGGCGGACGTCGTAAGCCAGGAGGAGCCGTGCGCATAGCCTTCGTCGCAAGCCTCGCCGTCGCGAGTGTCGCCATCTACGCATGCTCGGGAGACGACACTGCGAACACAGGCGGCGCCGACGGCGGCGTCGACGGCAGCATGGATTCCGCGATCGTCGGCGACGCGTCCTCCGACGCGGCCGACGCCGAAGCCAGCGCACCGTGCGCGCCGTTCGTGATGCCTGCGAGCTGCATCGCCGACGCGAGCGACGTCCCCGACGATCTGCGCTGCACGGGAATCTACGACGACTTCGCCACGCGAAAGCTCGCGTGCGGCGTGCTCGAATACGCGCCGGGGTTCGCGCTGTGGTCGGACGGCGCGACCAAGCGCCGCTTCATTCAGATCCCCGCGGGGACGAAGATCGACGTGACCGACATCGATCAGTGGACGTTTCCGCCCGGCACGAAGGCGTGGAAGGAATTCCATATTCCCGTCGACGGCGGGCTCGTGCTCGTCGAGACACGCCTCTTCGCGAAGCTCGCGAACGGCACGTGGCGATGGGCGACGTACGTGTGGTCGGCGGATGGAACGACCGCGACGCGCAACGACAACGGCGTGAAGAACGTCCTCGGCACCGCGTACGAGATCCCGAACCAGATGCAGTGCAACGAATGCCACTCCGGTCGCTTCGATCGCATCCTCGGCTTCGACGCGATCTTGATGAGCGCGCCCGAAGCGACCGGCTTCAAGTACGCCGACCTCATGAAAAACGATCTGCTCTCGTCGACGGGCGGTGTCATCCCGAGGGCGACCGATCTGCAAGTCCCCGGCACACCGACGGAGCGTGCGGCGCTCGGCTACCTCCACGCGAACTGCGGCGTCGGTTGCCACAACGAGCAAGCGCAGAGCCCCGCGAACCTCTCCGGCCTCCACATGAAGCTCACCGGGACGAAGCTCGGCACGGTCGCAGGCACCGACACGGTCACCACCGGCGCGAACAAGAGACCCGGTAACCAATGGCCCGGTCAACCCGCCGCCCCCACCGGCGGGTGGTTCGCCATTCACCCCGGCGATCTCTCGCGCAGCCTGATGCCGGCGCGCATGGCGAGCCGCGACTTCGACGGCGGGCACGCGCAGATGCCGCCGATCGTCACGCACGTCGTCGACGACGCGGGGCTCGGCGCCATCACGACGTGGATCTCGTCGATGACCGTCGACGCCGGATATCCGCCGCCGGCTCCGTGACGCGCGTCTACTTCGCGCGTTTGTCCGCCGCCATCCGCTTCGCGATGCGAAGACCCATCTCGAGCGCTTGCCGGTAATTCAAGCGCGGATCGCACATCGTCGCGTAGTTCTTGTCGAGGTCGGCTTCGGTGATGCCCGCGGCGCCGCCTGTGCACTCGGTGACGTCTTCGCCCGTGAGCTCGAAGTGAACGCCACCGAGGTGCGTGCCGCACGACGCGTGCACGTCGAACGAAAGCTCGATTTCGCGGACGATGTCGTCGAAGTCGCGCGTCTTCAATCCGGACGACGTCGACTGCGTGTTGCCGTGCATCGGATCGGAGACCCAGAGCACGCGACGACCCGCGCGCTTCATGGCCTCGACGAGCGGCGGCAACGCGTCGCTCACGCGTTTTGCGCCCATGCGCGTGATGAGGACGATCTTCCCCGCTTCGTCGGTCGGATTGAGACGCTCGACGAGGCGCACGGCGTCGTCGGGCGCGACGGTCGGGCCGAGCTTCACGCCGACTGGGTTCGCGATGCCGCGGAAGAACTCGACGTGCGCGCCGTCGAGCGCGCGCGTGCGCTCGCCGATCCACGGGAAGTGCGTCGTCAGATCGTAAATGCCGGCACGACGCGGGACCGCGCGCGTCTGAGCCGACTCGTAGAACAAGTTGAGCCCTTCGTGGCTCGTGTAGAAGTCGACGCGCGTGAGCTCTTCGACGGTGCTCTCGCCGAGCGCCTCCATGAAGCGGAGCGCCTCGGCGAGCTGGCGCGTCGCGCGTTCGTACTCTTCGCGGAGCTGCGCCGGGATCGACGCGCGTTGGAAGAACGCGAGGTCCCAGTACTCCGGGTGATGCACGTCGGCGAACCCGCCCGCGCTGAGCGAACGAATGAAGTTGAGCGTGAGCGCCGCGTGTTGGTAGCCCGCGAGGAGGAGCTGCGGATCGGCGCGGCGCGCGCTCGCCTCGAACTCCGGATGATTCACGAGATCGCCGAAGTAGCTCGGGAGCTCGACGCCGTTCTTCGATTCGGTCGGCTTCGATCGCGGCTTCGCGTATTGCCCGGCGAAGCGCCCGACGCGCACGACCGGCTTCTGGCCGCCGTGGATGATGACGAGCGACATCTGAAGGAGGATCTTCAGCTTGTTGGCGATGATCGTCGAGCGGCAGTCGGCGAGCGACTCGGCGCAGTCACCGCCTTGAAGGAGAAAGCGTTTGCCGAGCTGCGCCTCGACGAGCTGCGCCTTCAAGCGCTCGATCTCCCATGACGTCACGAGCGGCGGAAGCGCGCGGAGCTTCGCGACCGCGCCGTCGAGCGCAGCGGCGTCGTCGTAGGCGACCTCTTGCGCGAGCGCCTTTGATTTCCAGCTCTCGGGGGACCAGGGCTGCATGGCGGAGAGAGAACTAGCACGCGCCGCGTCACGTGCCGAGCCGAGCGCGCGGTGCGACGACGTGAAGCGCCGCGCGTCGCTCACGCCGGCGGCGGGCTCTCGGCGAGCGCGACACGGTACGCCTCGGTGAGCTGCACGACTTCGTTCGCGTCGACCGTGATCTCCCCGGCGCCCGCGGCGCGCTGCAAGTCG
The DNA here is from genome assembly GCA_038209335.1 of Polyangiales bacterium. Classification (GTDB taxonomy): domain Bacteria; phylum Myxococcota_A; class Polyangia; order Polyangiales; family Polyangiaceae; genus JBBQXV01. Next base: position 29,026 of record JBBQXV010000015.1, read on the forward strand.
AACACGCCCCACGCCTTCGCGTCGTTCGGCATGTGCGCGTAACGCGGAACCATGTGCGCGTGGAAGTGCGCATGGCTCTCGCCCATCGCAGCGGTGTAGATCCGAAGCGCGCCGGTGACCTTCTCGAGGACGTGCTCGAAGTGACGAATCGCGGGGCCGAACGACGCCGCTTCGCGGATGTCGAAGTGCGCGATCCCCGCGACGTGCCGCCGCGAAACGAGCATCATCCAACCCGCGACGCCGTACGGCGCGTCGGCGTGGCGCACTTGCCATAGCTCGTTCTCGAAGATCGGCGGCGACGCCGTCGGGCCCGAGATCGATTGGCAGACGCCGCAGGCGGCGATGAACGAAGGGTGAGCGGTCGGCATGGGGCGGAGCATGCCACGGAGCGCGGAGCGCCTCTACCAAACGCCTCCGCTGATCCGTGCGCTTCGCACCGCGTCCTCGCCTACAACTGCCTTCTCGCCGAAGAGCTCCGCCACGAAGTCGCGCGGGGAGGCATGCTTGCATATCCTCGGGGGCGCGCGTGACGTGAATCAATCGCGCGCGGCGGACGTCAAAACGAGGTCGGTCGGAGGCTCGCGAAATGAAGCAGCTCGTATTGGTGGCGACGGCGCTCTTCGCGATGCTCGGTTGCAGCAGCTCGTCGCCGCAATCGTCGCCAGCGCCGCTCGGGCCGGCGGTGATCGCGGTGACTCCTGTCGGCGCGGTGCGCGGCGCGGCGGTGACGGCGGACGTGTCGGCGAGCGGTGGGACGTTGACGAGCGCGGACGGTCGCCTCAGGGTCGACGTTCCGGCGGGCGCGGTCGCGACGTCGCTGACGTTGAGCGTGCAGGCGATCAGCAACGAGGCTCCGGGCGGGAGCGGCGATGCGTATCGGCTCGGCCCGGAGGGGACGATGTTCGCGACGCCGGTGACGGTGACGTTCATCTACGCGCCGAGCGATCTCGTGAGCTCGGATCAAGCGAGTCTGCAGATCGCTTACCAAGATTCGAAGAATCAATGGGCCGCGATCAAGAGCGCGACGCGCGACGACGCGGCGAACAAGATCAGCGTCGTCACGTCTCACTTCTCCGATTGGTCGCTCGTCGAGGGCGTTCAACTGCGACCTCCGTCGGCGATCGCGAGACCCAGCGACACGGTGAGCTTGAGTGTCTTCGCATGCGGCAATCAGATCGCCGGCACCGACGAGCTCGTCGAGCTTCGCAACGTGTGTCGACCCGATCCGTCGCTCTTTGTCGTCGGTGAATGGGCAGCAAACGGCGTCGTCAATGGGAACCCCGCAGTGGGCACGATCGGCGGCGCGACGGACACGTCCGCGACGTTCACCGCTCCCGCGACAGTGCCGGCGCATAACCCGGTGACGGTCTCTGCGTCGACGACCGACAAGAAGACGCAGCGAAAGACCGTGCTCGTCGCGAACGTCTTCGTCAGTGACCACCCGGCGTTGAGCGGCACCGTGAACACGACGCAGAAAGACGCTGGAGTCGGAGGCCTCGTCCTCACGTCGCAAGCGACCGTGAAGATGGTTTGGGACCCGGACCAGCTCTTGTACCGGGTGGATCCGAGCACGACGCTGACGGCGCATTGGGACATCGTCGGGACCCAATGCGAAACGCACGGGATGTTCACGAAGAACCTCGGTCCGACCGACGGCGCCATCATCCTGACCGACGTCGGGTACTTCCCGACGGGCGCGACGATGGGAACGTTCGTCGGCACGCAGAGGTGCGGCCCGCAGATGCCGCAGCCGTTCATGCTCGACAAGCAAGTCGAGTGGTGGCCGGTGCCGATGGACGCGATCCTCGCCGCAAAGCCCGACGGGAGCATCGAGTACGCGTTCGTCGATCAGGTGCTCAACAGCGGCATGACGGTCAGCGCGAATTGGAAGCTCGTGCCGCTTACGAAGTGACGGGAGTGCGCTCCGGATACACTCCTCGGAATGCCCGCCTAGGATCCGATCCAAAGAGTCTGCGATTCCGCTCCACCGCGAATCGCACAACGTACTTTACGTCAATCGAGCGCGTCGCACCGCGCTTCGCGCGCGTCCTCGCCTACAACTGCCTTCTCGCCATCCGCGGGTCGGCCGATCACAGTCCTCGTGTCCGACGTGCGCGGCTTCACGGCGATGTCCGAAAAGATGGAAGCGGGCGACGTGGTGAGGCTTCTCGACGAGTACCACACCGATATGGTCGGAGCGATCTTCCGAAACGGCGGCACCCTCGACAAGTTCATCGGCGACGGCATCCTCGCGTACTTCGGTGCGCCGCTCGATCAACCGGACCACGCGGAAGCGGGAGTCCGTTGCGCGCTCGACATGCGGCGCGCGCTGACGACGATCAACGATCGGCGGCGCGCGCGCGGCGAGCCCGCCCTCGCCATCGGGATTGGCGTTCACACGGGACGGGCCTTCGTCGGCGACATCGGCCCCCCGCAGCGCCGCGAATACACCGTGATCGGCGACACGGTGAACGTCGCGTCGCGACTCGAGTCGCTCTCGAAGGAGCTAGCGACCGACGTCGTCGTCTCCGAGGCGACGCGCGATCGCGCCCCGAGCGTTGCGTGGACCGAGCTCCCGTCGCAGACCGTTCGCGGAAAGTTACTCCCGCTGCGCGTGTTCACGACGGTGTGAGGACGAGCTCACCGCGCCAAAGAGTCCGCGATTCCGCCTCACCGCAAAATCGCATAACGAACTTTACGTCGAGCGACCATCGTGGCGATGCGGGTACTTCGATCCACCGAATGTGTGTTTAGTGAACGGTAGTCACCCTAGTTCTCACGCACTTTTACCGCGAAAACGGAGCGGTGGGAGACGGTGCGTCGCTCGTCGTGCGCCGTGGCGTGAACGCTGCACTCATCGCTGCAGGTTGCTTCCTCGAACAGGGAGTGGCGTGTGCAGCGATCGCACGGACGTGATGGCATGGGAGGCGACGGCGTGGGCAAGAGCGGATGATGCGGTCGGTGCAAATGAACCCTTACCTCACGCCCCTGGCGTGCTCTGTCCTGCTCGCGTGCGGGGCCCTCGGGAGTGGCGCATGCGCCACGATTTTGGGCGTCGACGACCGCGTCCTCGACGAGAGCTACGACGGCGGCGACAGCAGCTCCTCGGACGGCGATGCCGCAGGAATCGCTCTGGGGGCCGACGCAGATGCCATGTCCCCTGACTCTTCGGAAAAAGACGCGGACGCCGCGCCCCCCACGTTCTTCTGCCGCGGCGTTGCCGTCTCGACGTGCGTCGGCTGCAGCGCGGGCACCGCGTCCTGTCGTGGCACGTGCGTCTCGGACTGTGCAAACGAGTGTGACCCCGCGACGCTGGGGTGCTTCGGGTGCTCGGGTGGCACGCCGACAGGCACTTGCGAACCCGCGTCGACGGACGCGAGCTGCATTGCGAATCCGACTTACGTGCACTGCGCGTGCGCGATGGATGCGAGCACCTGTCCGGGTGCGAACCAGGTGTGTGTGATGAACGAGTGCCGAACGTGCGGAGAGCCGATGACCGTCGACGAGGTGTGCCGCAACGGGACGGGGATGAAGAAGTGCAAGTCCGCCACGGATCCCGACCCGACCAAACGCTTGCGGTGCAAATGACTACCCCGCAGCGCCGCGACCACTCGCATCATCGTCTCGTGCCGGCCCCCCACGTGCGCGACGTGTCGGCATCGAGTACCCCGCTCCGTCGCGAGCGCCCTCCGCGACGCCGCGAACCCGTGAAGACCGGCGAGGTGCTGAAGGGAAGGTTTCGTATCGAGCGCGTGATCGGCTCGGGCGGCATGGGGGTCGTCTATGGGGGACGACACCTGGAGCTCGATCAACCGATCGCGATCAAGTTCCTCCTGGCCGAAGACGCCGGGCGCGACGTTCGACGATTCCTGAGCGAGGCGCGCGCGGTCGCAAGCCTCGACAGCCCACACGTCGCGCGCGTCCTCGACGCCGGTGTGATGGAGACGAGGGGTGGAGACGTCATTCCCTTCATCGTGATGGAACGCCTCAAAGGGTGCGACCTGGCGGCGATCCTTGCTCAGCGCAGCCGGCTGCCGTTCGCGGAGGCCGTCGAGTACGTGATCCAAGCGTGTGCGGGCGCCGCCGAGGCGCATGGCGCGGGGATCGTGCATCGCGATCTCAAACCCGCGAACCTCTTTCTCACGACCCGGCGGGACGGCGCTCCCCTGATCAAACTGCTCGACTTCGGCGTCTCGAAGAACCTCGCGCGCGCGCACCGCAAGACGGACTTCTCGCGCACCGCCGAGGGAGAGACCATTGGCTCGCCGCTCTACATGTCGCCGGAGCAGGTGCGTGCCGTGCGGCACATCGACACGCGCGCCGACATCTGGTCGCTCGGTGTCATTCTCCATCAGCTTCTCACGGGGACGACGGCGTTCGAGGGAGAGACGACGGCGGAGTTGTTCGTCGAGATACTGCACTCGCCACCTCGCTCGATTCTCCAGTACGCGCCAGACGTGCCACCGGCGCTGGTCGACATCGTGCTGCGTTGCTTGAAGAAGAAGCGCGACGCGAGGTACGCGACCGTCGAAGAGCTCGCAGAAGCGCTCGCGCCATTTCGCGGCGCTGCGCCTCGTGTCGTCGTGCCGATGGCGCGGCGCGCCTTCGAAGATCCGGGCGCTGACGCCGACACACTCGACGCACGGCCTTCGAGAACGCGGGGCCTGCGCCTTGCGACGATGGCATGCGGAGCCATCGGCCTCGTGCTGCTTTGTCTCGCGCTCTTCGGGATGTTTCGAACGAGCACGAACGCCGGTCCAATCACCACCGAGGTGGGAACGACGCTCCTCGCACTTCCCACTCCGACGGGCACGGAGTTGCCGTCACCGACGGCCTCGACGACGACCAACGCCGAAGCTTCCAAGCCGTTGCCGGCCCCGATCGCTTCGACCGCCATCGTGTCCGAGCCGGCGAAGCTTGCAGTCAAGCCCGCCACGCGTCAGACCCCCTCCAGCCCGACGACGACGACGACGCGAGGGACGCCGTCGAGCAGCGCGTCGGCGCGCCCCGTCCCCAGCAATGCACCGCGACAGCGCACCGATTGGTGATCGCGTAGGAGATTGCGAACATGAGAGCACGGACGAGGAGAGCGTCGGCGCTCGCGACCATCGTCGCATGCATCGGCGTCGCTTGCGCGCGCGACGCCCGCGCGGACGAAACATCGTCGGTCACCGCTGCGACGGTGCTGTTCGACGAAGCTGTCGCCTTGCTCGACGCCGGGCGCCCCGCGGAAGCGTGCCCAAAGCTCGCGCGCAGTCACGCGCTCGCCCCCAGCGGCGGGACGCTGCTTGCGCTCGGTGACTGTTATGTACAGATAGGCAAGACCGCGTCGGCGTGGCTGGCGTTCCGAGAGGCCGCAGCTCGGGCCGCGGGGGCCGGGAAGAGCGACGCGGAGGCCTTTGCGCTCCAACGCGCAAGCCAGCTCGTCGGGAGCCTGCGTCGGTTGACCGTGCGCGTCTCGCCCGAGGCGAAGCGAACGCCGGACCTCGAAGTGAGGCGCGACGGAGTCGTGTTGAAAGACGCCGAGCTGGGCGTTGCCGTACCCGTGGACCCCGGTCCGCACGAGATCGAAGCGGAGGCCCCAACCGCGGAAAAATGGTCGCGCGTCGTGAGCCTCGATAACGGCGAGAGCATCGAAGTGACGATCCCCACGCTCATGCCGAAGCGAGTGGCGATCGTCACCGCCCTCGAGCCCGTCCACGAAGTGCCCAGGGCCGACGGCCCCGCGAAAAGCACGAGCGACTCCACGGGAAGAGCGCAGCGCGTGGCGGGTCTCGTCGTCGCGGGCGTCGGCGTCGCGAGCGTCGCTGTCGGCAGCATCTTTGGATTGCTCGCGAAGTCCGCCAACGACGAAGCCGTGAGCAAGCATTGCCCAAACGCTCCGCGATGCGACGCCGTGGGATTGGATTTGACCGAGGACGCGAAAACGAGAGCGCTCGAGTCGACGCTCTTCTTCGTCGTCGGCGCCGTTGCGCTCGCGAGCGGTGGCATTCTCTATTTCACGGCGCCACGCCCTGCCGCGAGCCGCCTTCGCGTCGCACCGACGTGGGGCGCGAAGGGCATTGGCGCCACCGCCACGTTGTCCTGGTAGGTCGCCAAAGCGCCACCGGAGACGGCGATCCCAGTCTGAACCGACTGCGCCGAATTGCAGTCGGCGCGCGCGGCGCCGGCCTTCTCGCCCTCATGGCCGCGCGCGAGCTGCGCAACGCTCCCGTTCGAGGTTCTGGACACGGACCAACGAGCGAAGTGCGGCACGGCTCGCCCCCAACCGTCCGCGGATTGCGCGCGCGCGTCCGACGCGCTGGCGAACGCGAGGAGCGTGACCGGTGAGGCTAATTCTTCGTCGAGCGCAGCTTGAATATGCAAGCGCACCGCTCGTCCAACCCGCCGCAAAATGAAATCGATTCTCGAACGCACGATTCTTTCGGGGATCGCTGCGGCACTCGCGGCGTGCGGAGGCAGCGAGCCCGTCGCGGGCCCCCTCGCCGATTCTGGCGCCGCCGATGTCAGCCGCGTGGACGCGACGTCGCCCGACGGGGGACTCGACGCTGGCCCCGACGTCGGGACCGACGCGCCGTCGGACGCCGATCACGCCCCACGTGCGTGCGATCTCCAAAAGCCCTTCGGCGCCGCGGTGATCGTACCGAATGTCAGCTCGGCCGTCGGCGAAGAGATATCGGCGCACGTTCTCTCCGATGAGCTGACCATTTACTTCAGCTCCGACCGAGTCGACGGTGACGGCGGGTGGCACGGGTACGATCTCTACTACGCGACACGCAGCAGTCGGACGGCAGACTTTGGTGCCATTGCTTTCGTGCCCGGGGTGTTTTCGTCGGCGAGCCCAGAGTTGACTGCCATCCCCACCGAAGACAACCTCACCCTCTATTTCGACTCGAGTAGGACCGGCGGGGCTGGACAGTTCGATCTTTGGATCGGCACGCGGCAGAGCGCGCTCGACCCGTTCTCCAACTTGCACTCCCTCTCGATCGACTCGTCGTCGGACGACATGCATCCGTTTCTTCGCGCGGACGGCAACGAGATCTTCTTCACGTCGAATCGCGGCCAGACCCCATTTCAGATCTACCGCGCGCTGGGGTCGAGCGGGACATTCGGGAACGCCATCGCGGTGACGGAGCTCAACACGTCGTCGAGCTCCGAGATCATGCCCGTCTTGGCCGCCGACGGGCTCACCATTTTCTTCTCGTCGGATCGCATCGACGGTAGCGCGAGCGGATTCGACATTTGGATGGCGCGGCGCCCGTCGCTCACGAGTCCGTTCTCCGCGCCGACGAAGGTTCAGGAGCTCAACTCGTCCGGCAACGAGACGATGGGGAGTCTCTCGGTAGACGGCTGCCGCGTTTACTTCACCAGCAATCGAGGGGGAAGCTGGGATATCTACTTTGCCGAGCGCCCACGATAGATCCATCGCGCGCATGGATCGCCCGCATCACTCGCTCGAGCGATACCGTAGTCCCCGAAGGAGGGGGGACCGCGAGCCTCGCTGAAAAAGAGGATGACGAAACGACGAAGGCAAGCGGTTCCTCGCGGTCTCGCACGGCCGGGGGTGATTCAAGAAGCTCGTGGTCGTGAAGGTCATGCGCTCTTCGCTGGCCAAGGACGACGAGCTCGTCGCTCTCTTTTTGGAGGAGACGCGAACGTGACCTGGTGCTTCCTCAGAGCGACGCTGCCTTGCGTTGGTCCCAAGTGAAGCGCATCGAGTGGGAAGGCTACACGAGCGAGTCGCCCACTCGCTCGTCGTTCGCGACGGCGTCGAACCCGGAGGAACAGACGGGCGCGTGGGTTCCCCGTCGTCGTCATTGAGTGGCTCGGATCAGCGCGCCGTCGAACCGCGATCCATCGTCCGCGCACCCCGCGTCGCGCCGCGCTCGCGCGCGCTGCCGCCACGAGCCTGCTTGCTCGACGCCGCGCGACGCACGCCAGGCGCAGGCGATTCTGACGGCGACGTGACGTGAGCGCGTAGGATGCCCACACGCCCCGCATGGACACTTCCGACGCCGTTCAACGCATCGCCGCGGCGGTGACGCCGGCCGTGATGGTGTCGGCGTGCGGACTGCTCGCGCTCGGTATCGACAACGCTTCCGCGCGCGTGTCCGGACGACTGCGCGACCTCGCGCGCGAGCTGCGCGGCATCGCTCCGGGCGATGCGCGCGCCACGGCGATCCGCGAACAGACGATCGTTCTCGCGCGACGTCACGGGCTCTACGTGACCGCGCTCCTTTGCGACTACGGCGCGCTGCTGGCGTTCGTTCTCACGTCCGCGACCGCGCTCAGCGCCGTGTTCCACGGCTCGGACGCGCTTCCGCTCGCGCTGTTCGCGATCGGTGTCGCGCTCCTCACCGTCATGGCCGTGTGCGCGCTCATGTCCGTGCGGCTGTCGCGGCGCGCGATCATCCTCGAGGAGCGCGAGGTGCTCGCGTCGGGGCGTTCCGCGGGCGGACCGTAAGAGTAGCTCGCGCCGCGTAGCGCGGTATCGTTCCGCCATGCCCACGTTCGATCCGTCGCCGACGGCGCGCCGCGCGCTAGCGACGGGCGCGGTCGCGATCGCGTTGGTCCTCGCGTTCTTCCTTGGCCAGCGCCTCTCCGGCGCGCCGAGCATTCCGCCGCCGACCACATCACGCATCGAGGTGAAGCCGACGCCGAACGTCCTCATCGCGATGCGTGAGCTGTCGCGGCTCGAGAGCGAGAGCTACCACATGGAGCGCGTCATCGAGCTCACCGACGAGCAGACGAAGCTCTACGGCCTCGTGCGCGCGCGCGACGCCGTCCTGCTCGTCGCGGTCGGCGACGTCGTCGCGGGCGTCGATCTGAAGAAGCTCGCCGACGCCGACGTGAGCACCGACTGGCCGAGCCGGCGCGTGCACATTCGTCTGCCGGCGCCCGAGGTCCTCTCGGCGTCGCTCGACAATGCGAAGACCCACGTCTTCAGTCGAACCACGGATCTCCTCGCGTCGCGCAAAGAAGAGCTCGAAGGGCTCGCGCGCGCGGAGGCGGAGGCGTCGATGCGCAAAGCCGCGCTCGATCAAGCGTTGCTCGATCGTGCGCGCGCGAGCGCGGAGCGCGCACTGACGGCGCTCCTGCGATCGCTCGGCTTCGAGAGAATCGAGCTCGAGTGGGCGGCGCCCTGATGCCGGTCGCGCGCAGCACGACAACACCTGCAATTGAAGGAGAGCACCGCACGCTCGACCTGCGCGTGGAGCCGATCACGATCGGCGTCCTCTTTGCGTTCGCCGCGCCCTTCTTCTTCGTTCCCGGCGCGTGGTTCGCCGCGGGCATGCTCGTGGTGCTCGCGTCGAGCTTCGGGGTGACGGCGCTCTTGATGGCGCTCGCCGGGGTCGTCTTCGCGGGCATCGGCGCGCTCCTCGCGTACGCCGCGTACCGCATCCTCACGACGGTCGTACGGTTCATCGTGACCGCCGAGCACCTCGAGGTGCAGTGGCGTCGCCTCGGCAAGGTGATGAAAACCGAGCGCGTGCGCCTCGTCGACATCGTCGAAGTCGCCGTGTCCGATATGCCATCGTCCGGCGACGAGTCCATCTATGGACTCGCGCTCGGCCTGCGCGACGGAACCATCGCGCTGTCCAACGGCTTCTCGTCGGAGCAATGGAGGTACGTGGAGAGCCGCGACAAGCTCGCCGCGTTTCTCGGAGCGCCGACACGCTGAGCCACCGAGCGGGTGCCGTTGCGCTGATCGTGATCACGATTCGATCATGAAACGGTCATGGACTCGCTTGGATGGCGGCGCTCGACTCGCCGTCTGACTTCACGCGCGGCCGACGATTCGAGCACGCGCGAAAGAAAGCGAGCCATCGTAGCCATGAAAAAGTCCTTCGTAGCGGTCGCAGCACTGGCATCCATCGTGGCCGCCTCGGCCTCCACGGTGAACGTCGTACACGCGGATCCCGTCAAGCTCTCGCCGGGGGCGCTCGCGCTCCTTCGCGGTCACACCGGCTGTGGATCGGTCACGGCGGACGGGCAACTCACGTTTGTATCGGGCGCGGCCGCCGTCGGCATGACGAGCCCCAACGCGAGCTACAACCACGGCGACAACTGCCAAGCGTTCGTCGTCGACTTCAGCGTCGGTGCTGCCGCGCAGGCGCCCGCGGGTTACGTGAAGGACATCATTCTCGGCGCGGTCGATCCGGATCGTCCCGACTACGCGCTCGGCGTCTCGCAAGCGCAGTGCGCCTCGTACATCGAGCGCGTCTCGATCTACAAAAAGATCGGCGTCACGTTCACGCTCATCGGCGGCGGTTGGCTTCGCGGGCAATGGGTCACTCAGACGCCCGGTGAGTTCGGCTACACCGGGTGCGTCACGGTGCACGAAGCGGGATTCAAGACGATCCCGATCGTCGATCCGCCCGCGGCCGGCGCGGACACGTACCGCGTCGCGACGAGCATCAGCCTGAACGGGACGTTCCGTCGGGTGCGCGCACAGGCGAATCACTTGTTCGCGCCGCCGGGGTGAGGCTGCCCGCTTGAGTCCAGTCAGTTCGTCCCACCACTCCCAGCGTCGGCGCCGACGGCTCTCAGCTCCGATGCTCTCGCGCACGTGGGGACCGGCGCGCGCGCGTCTTTCGTCAGCGCCACGACGATGCGTGCGGCGTCCGCTTCGTCGGTCGCTTCGACGGCGAGTTGGTTGTCATTGAAGAGCACGAGCGGCTTGCCGCGCAACGGTGCGCGTCCGTCGAGCTCGCGCCGTGTGTTCGCGAACGACGCGTCCGCGGATGCACTCTCGCCGACGTTCGCGACACGAACGATGATGCGCGTTCTCCGCTCGGGCGGCGTAGGCGCCGAGATACGAAGCGCGCCGTCGACGCAGTGAAGCGCCGCGCGCGGCGCGCCGAGACGCAAGAGCGCGCGACCATGATCGCAAAGAGTGGTTCCGTACTTCGCGACGACCCACACTTCGGCGCCGCGAACCGAGAGGCGCTCCGCGTGAAGCGGCGCGCCGTCGTGAAGCGGCAGCGGCACCGCCGCCCACGCGCCGTCCGACGCGCGACGAAAGAGACGTCCCGACGCGGTCGCCCACGCGCCGGACGGGGTCGAGGCGACCGATGTGACGGCGTCGGGCAGACGCTCCTTCTCCCACGCGCCCGCGCTCTTCATGCGCCACACGCTCGCGCTGTCATGAATGGCAATCGCGCCATCGATGACGAGAAGATCGCGTTGCGCCGTCGTCGGCAGATCGACCTCTGCGGGCACGTTCAAGAGCGTGCATGCCGTCGTGCTGCAGCGCCACCCGATGGGACCTTGGCCGACGTCGCTACGCTGGACGCCGACGACATAGATCTCGTCGGGGCCGAGCGCGAGCATGCGCGCGTGCTCGACGAAGGTCGACTGCGGTTCGCCCGGTGGCGTTTGCCGCGCAGCGCGCGCGTCCGGGAACGGGAGCGCGACGCTCGTCATCGCACGCCCCGGCTTCCATACGCCGAGCTCGATCGGACGCCGCACACGTCCGCAGAAATTCCCAATCGCGAGCACTTCACCTGTCGCGAGAGACGCGTAGTCCGTCGCATGGGCTTCGCAGTAGTCGTTCGCCTTTCGCGGCGCGCACTGCGCCGACACATCGGGCGTCGGCCATTTGGTCGCGCCGCTCGCTTGGAAGAAGAAGCACATGGGCGGTTGTTCGGACAGGATTCGAAACGAGCCTGGCTCCGTGCCCGGGCTCGTCTCTGGGCCCCACGGCTTGCCGACGATCAGCCACGCGTTGCCCCACGGGAAGATCCCGAGCGCGTTCGACCAGTGCCCCGGCTTCTTCGGACCGCGCGGATCGACCGCCTCCCATCGATCGTCCTTCCACTTCGCATAGCGCTGGTTGAAATGCCCGCGCTCGCCCGTGCTGTCGTCCTCGCGCCACGCATCGTCGGGCCATCGCCCGAAGACACGGATGGCGGTCGTCGCGCCGATCGGATCGAGCGTGCCGTCGTCGCGCAAGCGCTCGACCTTCGACTCGCTGTAGTACGGGGCCGGTTTGCTCGTGACCGCCTCGGATTTGTTGGAGGAGCGCGGTCGGTCGTCGGCGTGCGTGCCGCAACGGACGAAGGTAGCGCCATCGAGCAAGGACACGCCCACGTCGGCGAGATGACCGGACGCAACCACGGAGAAGTCACTCGGGATCACCGGCGGCGGCGACGGCGCGGGCGGCGATGCGGAGGCGGGCGGTCGGAGGAGCGCACGGACGGGCGGCGCGGGACCACGCGCACACGACGCGAGCGCGCACGCGACACCCAGGATCTCACCGAGCCGCATCCGAAGCCTCCATGCTTCCGCTTTCGAGGACCGTTTCGCCGTCGAGCACGACGGAGAGTACGTCGCCCGATCCATTGCCGCGCGGAAACGCGACGCGCTGGTAACGAACCGACCACGTCCAGCGCTTGCCCATCGCGACGGCGCCGAGCTCGAGCCGAACGCGCGTCGGCTCGCGCGGCTTCGCGACGCGACCGACGCGATCGTCGGCGATCTCGACGCTCGCGTTCAGGAACCTTCGTCCCAGCGCCGTGGATGCTTCGCTGACGACGAGGTGGTCGTCGTCGACCGCTTGCGCGCGTACGAGCAAGCGACGGAACAGATCGCCCGTCGGCATCGCGTGACCGACGCGTCCGGGCGCGATCGTCACTTCGAGCGCCGACGCGGAGACGCGACGCGCTGAAATGTGCGCCGCCGCGCGAAGCATGGCCGGATCGCGCGAAGCGGGAAACGCATGGCTCCGATGCTCGCCGCGCGCGTCCGCGACGCGCGGCATGTGGCAAGCTGCGCACGAGATGTCGGCGAACGCGGAGACGCGGTGCTCGCTCACCGTCGCCTGCATCTGCGCGCTCGGATTCCGTGGGAACGCGAACTCGTGGCAGCTCGCGCAGGCGGCGTCGGTCGCGAAACGCGCGTCGGCAAGTATCGGGTGCGCGGCATCGGCGCGCGAGCGATCGCGCGGGGAGGAGCGCGCGAGCGTGCGCGCGTCCGCGTGAGGCGCGGCGAGCACGCCGGCCGTCGTCACGTGGCACGTCACGCAGGCGACGCCGATCGTCGCGTCGACTTCAGGCGCATGGCACGCACGGCAGAACGCTTGCGGCTCTCGCGCGTACGCGCGCAGAAACTCGGGAACGTCGTGCGCGCGTCGATGCAGCGACGCCGACCACTCGAGTCCAATCTCGGCATGACACCCGACGCACGCAGCGTTGTCGACGAGCGACGAGCGCGCCTGCGGTCCCGGATGCGGCATGGGCGAAGGAGCCTCGGCGCCCGCGAGCGTCGCGACGAACAGCGCGCCCGCCGAGGGCGCCGCCCATGCGCGGCTACGTCGGGCGCGGCGTGGACTCGACGTCACGACCGCAGCGTAGATCGCGCGGACTTTTACGACCACTCGGCGATGTGCGGCGCGCTCGATGCGTGCGCACACGAACAACGGAGGTCGACATGACCAACATGCGAGCAGCGGTGTTCGTCGGGAAAGACAAGATCGAGCTACACGAGGTGAAACGCCCTGAGCCCGGGCCCGGCGAGGCGCTCCTGCGGATCACGCTGACGACGATCTGCGGAACGGACGTGCACATTCTGCGCGGCGAGTACCCCGTGAAGCCGGGGCTCATCGTCGGACACGAGCCGGTCGGGCGCATCGAATCGGTCGGCGCCGGCGTCGTCGGCTTCGAACCTGGCGACCGCGTGATCGTCGGTGCGCTCACTCCGTGCGGTCAGTGCCGCGCGTGCTTGTCGGGCGATGGAGCGCAGTGCAACCACGGCGGCGATCGCTTCGAGGCGATGGGTGAATGGCGCTTTGGCAACACCATCAATGGTTGCCAGTGCGAGTACGTCGTCGTCCCAAACGCTCAGGCCAACCTCGCGAAGATCCCGGACGACCTGGCGGACGAGGAAGTGCTCCGTGTCCGGACATCATGTCGACGGGATTCTCCGCGGCAGAACGCGGCGCGTGAAGATCGGTGATGCCGTCGCCGTGTTCGCCGAAGGTCCGATCGGTCTCTGCGCGACCGCCGGCGCGCGCCTCTCCGGAGCGACGCTGATCATCGGCGTCGACAGCGTCCCGAGCCGCCTCGCGATGGCCAAGCGCATGGGCGCCGACGTCGTGCTGAATCACAAGGAGCACGACGTCGTCGCGGAGATCAAGAAGCTCACTGGCGGCGGCGCCGATGTCGCGATCGAAGCGCTCGGCCAGCAAGCCACACTCGAGAACGCGCTTCGCTGCATCCGACCTGGGGGCACGCTCTCCAGCCTCGGCGTGTACTCCGGCCATCTCACGATGCCGCTCGACGCGATCTCCGCCGGCCTCGCCGACCAGTCCGTCGTCACGACGCTATGCCCAGCGGCAAAGAACGCATGCGACGTCTCATGAGCGTTGTCCGCGCGAAGCGATTTCCGTTTCGCGATCTCGTCACGCACTCGTTCACGCTCGACCAGATTGTCGAAGCGTACGATTTGTTCGCGAACCAGCGCGACGGCGTGATGAAGGTCGCCATTCGGCCGTGAGCTCGCAGACGGCACGTACGGCCTTCGCCGAGCCTCTCACGACGTAGCGCGGCGATCGTCGAGAGCCTGCTTCGGAGGACGACGAGGCAGACGTACCGTGAACGTCGTGCCCATGGCCTCGGTCGAGGCTGCATCGAGCGTCCCACCGTGCGCAAGTACGATCTGCGATGCGATGTACAGCCCCAATCCGAGCCCCGCGTTCGTGTGGGCGTCCGCGACATGACGAACCATCGGTTCGAAGATGGTGGAGAGCGCCCCCGGAGGAATGGGTCCGCCGCCGTTGTGAACCTCCAAGACGATCTCGTCAGTCTTGCCTTGTGCGACGAGGCTGATCGGGTCGTTTGCGGCCCCATGCTGAATGGCGTTCTTGAGGAGATTCGAGAGCACCTGGGCGACACGGTCGCTATCCCACTCTCCGCGCAGATCACCCTTCGACGTGAAATGGAGCCCACCGATCGCGCAAAGCCCTTCGAGCTCGGCGAGCACCTGGCGGCACAGCGGATCGAGATCGACCATGGCGCGGACGATCGGGATCGGCTCGCCGAAACGGGTACGCGTCAGGTCGAGGAGATCGGAAATCATGCGGTTCATGCGGTTTGCGCTGTTCAACATGCGCGCGGCAATCTTCACGCTTCTGTCGCCGAGCTCCTCCGAGTTGATGAGCAAGGTCGAGCCCATGACGATCGACGAGAGCGGATTGCGCAGATCGTGTCCGAGGATGCCTAGAGACTGATCCCGGTAGTGCTCGGTCGTCTTCGTGAATTCATGGACGGCCTCCGTCAGAGCCTCGTCGATCGACTCGTTGAATCGGGTCACGCCGCCCGGATCCGGCCCATGCTTTTCCCAGAGACGCAAAACGCTCGCACGTAGCGCGCGATACTCCGCCACCATTTGGCCGAGCTTGAACCCCGTATCGATCCGCAGAGCCGCGTGGAGCTTTCCCATCTCGTCGAGGTGTTGGGCGTCCCCGCGGCCTTTCGACTTTTTTGCCTGCTCTGCTGGTGTTTGACGCGACCTCATGTCGCGGATGATCGCCGTAAGCAACTCGTCCGCGTGATCCCGCAGAGCGGGAGCGCTGGAGCGCTCATACCAGTCGCCGCGGGCAACAGCGTGCGCGCGAACTCCTCCCATTCCGCGACGATGCTGAGGCGCTCGGCGTCGATGAACTCGGCAAGGCCCGTGACGCTCGCACGCGGAGCACGAGCACCACGTGGATCCGTCATTGCGCGCTTCGTGCGGTTCATGTGGACTCTCTCCCATTGGTTGCGGGTAGACGCACTTTCTCCAGATGGGGCACGAGAAGTGCTCGCTGAATACGCATGAGCACTCCGACGACACCGAAGGTACCAAAGGTACCAGGCGAAAAGACCGAACAAGACCAAGGCTTCAATCGTTCGCACGGGTATGGCCCCGGACACGGCGGCCCTTCCGGACCCGGCGACGTCCCCGCGGTGACTCCCGCTGCCGCGCCCGCCCCTCCGCTGCCGAAGATCGACGACGAAGAGGCGGACGAGTAGCGCCGCTGCACTTCGTTCAGCGGGTGGACTCGTATCCGCACCGGACGTTCTGCTTCACTTCGTCCCACGTGCGCCCGGTCGCGATGTGCGCTGCGTCCCACTCCGCACGGAGCGTGCTCTCGATCGCGGGGCTCCACGCCGGGTGCTTCGCGCCGTAGTGCAATCGCGCGCCGTAGCCGAACCCGATCGGCAGCTGCGCTTGGTCCCAGGTCCCGAGGACGTGCGCCGGGTTCGCGTGATTGATGTCCGGAATGGCCTCCTCACCCGAGGCCTGCGCGACCGTGTCGGTGACGCCCTGGTTGAGCTCGTGGCCGCCCATGTTCAGATCGTGCTTGGTCTGTTCGAGGTCGCGGCGAATCGCTTCCTTCACGCGCCCCCACGACATCTCGTAGTTGTTGTTCCACCACTGCGGCGCCCACTTCGGCAAGAGCGTTCCCATCTCGAGACCTCCTTCGTTTGGTTTGTCGTCCAACGAGCACGCATCGTGCCCGTCGCCGGAACGGGCCTACGCGCCGATCGTGTCTGCCTGACCGCCACGATCGTGGAAAAACGCCGCGACGCGAAGATGCGGTTATCCTCCGCGCCGTCCGAAATGTGGAAGGCGCCGCTTCGCACCCTGAGCCTGAGTCTGGCCGTCGCGGCATGCGGCACGCCCGCCGCCGTTGCGCCGACGAACCCACGCGCGTCGCAAACACTCGACGGACCTCGTGGCCACGCAGAGACGATCTGCGCACAGAGTCCGATCTACCCCGAAGCGAGCACGTTCTTTTCGTCGGCGACGGTCGAGGAAGCCAACTCGATCGATCTCCCGGGCAACGGAGACCTCTGGCCGTCGTGCGCGTCGGGCGACGTCGTCTACTTCGCGTGGGGCGACGGCTTCGGCTTCACTCCGAACCGCGGCGCTCGCCGCCCGGACATCGGCGTCGCGCGCGTTCTTGGACTGCCGTGGGACGCCGCGAACATGCGCGGAACGAACGTCGTCGACGACGATCACAAGAAGCAGTCCGTCTTCCGCGTGTGGACGAAGGGGCCGTACTACCAAAAGCCGACAGGGATGCTCTGCCGCGGCGGCAAGATGTACCTCGCCGTCCACGATCTCAACGCGTCGTCCTACGACGACGTGCCCGCCGCGACGATCGCCGTCTCGAACAACGGCGGCTCGGCGTGGGAAGCGAACGCTTCTCCGATGTTCGTCGACTGGACGTTTACGACCATCATGTTCATCGACTACGGCGCCGACGGAAAGAACGCCGTCGACGAGTACGTCTATGCTTATGGCCTCGACCACAACTTCCGCGCGTCGACGCACGTCATCGATCCGCAGGGGCTCTACCTGGCGCGAATCGCCGCGGACAAAGATCTTCGAGGCCGCGACAACTGGGAGTTCTTCGCCGGGCTCGACACCGGCGCGAATCCGACGTGGTCGCGGAACATCGCCGACAAGAAAGCGGCGCTCGTCGACTGCACGCGACGCGACGCGGGAAAGGATCACGACGGCTCGGTCATCTCGCAAGGCGGCGTCGTCTACGACGCTCCTCTGAAGCGATACATCTACACGTCGTGGACCGAGTACACGTTCGAGTTCTACGAAGCGCCGGCGCCGTGGGGCCCGTGGCGTCGCTTCCTCCACAAAGACTTCGGACCTCCCCCGTGGACTGCCCAGAAACACGGCGGGTACGCCACGAGCGTTCCGTCGCGGTACATCAGCGAAGATGGACGAACGATGTGGGTGCAGTCGAACACGTGGTCCTCGGGCGTCGACCACAACAACCTCGCGTTGAGAAAGCTCGTCGTCACGACGTCCAGCGCGCCGTGACGTCCGATCGTCGCGTCGCGTCGTGTTCGGCGCGCTCGCGTCCGCGCGACGCTTTCGGAAACGGACGCCGATTCGGCATACGATGTCTGTTCACGCGCAGCGTGCAACAAAGGCGGGGACCATGACGCGAACGACGGGACTGCTTTTATTCGGCATCGCCACGGGATCGGCGGTCACCGGCGTCGCCTGCACCAGCAGCGACACCTTCACCGCTCCCGACGCCTCGACGCACGACGCCGGCGCGCTCGACGCGACCGCGTTCGACGCGAGCGTCGACTCGTCGCAAGACTCCGCGCCGATGCCGGACGCTGCGCCGCGAGACTCCGCGTCCGACGCTCGTCCGTCGTGCGCGAACCTCGCGATGGACGCCGCGCTACCAATCGTCTGCTCCGACGCGGGCGCCGAAGCAGGGCTCGTCGTGAACAACGGATGCGCGGAGAGCCTCGACCTCTGGTGGGTCGACTTCGCGTGCACCGAAGAGTTCTACCAAACGATCGACCCCGGCGGCTCGGCCGCGCAGGATTCGTTCGTCACGCATCCGTGGCGCCTGCGGCTCGCCGACGGCGGTCGCGTCGTGAAGGAGATTCCGCCGCTCGCGGGCGGCGTGACGACGGTCAACGTGCCGTAGGCCGTCGGGTAGCAGCGTCGAGCTTGGGCATTACTTCTCCTCCTTTCCGTTTCCGTCGCCGAGCTGCTGATTCGGTCTGCGACCAACCGCGCCTCGTCGAGAACGTCCGAACGCCTTTGATGGTGAGCACGTGGTTCTCGAGCGTGATGTCGAGATCCTCGCGCGCGACGCCGGGAACGTCGCACAAGGTCCAGACACCCGCTCCAAATGCGTCAAGGGCTCGCGCGTGAGAAGTCCGCGGCGCGCGGCGCGGCGGAGTCTCGCTCACCTCTGACAACGCGATCGTCCGAGATGGCGTGTGCTACGGAATCCCGCGTGTCGATGACGTCGAAGGCCAGGCTCGCTGCGAGCGTGCTCGTTGTTTGGGTCGGTGCCCTCGCGTACGGCGGCGGTGCGGCGTGTGAGTCGGGCGCGGCGAACGCGGACGCCGGCGGCGCAACTCCGGGCGCGCTCGTGCGTTTCGCGCACCTCTCGCCCGGCGCTCCGGCGGTCGACATCTGCATCGGGGCGCGCGGCTTGCCGGGCTCTTTCGTCGGGCCGATGCTCCGCAGGCTCCTCCCCGAAACCGACGCTGACGCCTCGCCGACGGGGGGCATTCAGTACTCGCAAGTGTCGTCGTACTTCGAGCTGCCGGCGGGAACGTACGACGTGCGGTTCGTGCCCGCGGGGGCGCGGGACTGCACGACGTCGCCGATCGCGGACGTGAACACTCTGCCGCCGCTCGTGGCCGGCGCACCGGCGACGATCGCGATGATGGGCGAGATAGCGGGCGTCGGCGACGCGGCGTTCGCGCTTCGATCGTTCACCGACGAAACGTCGGCCCCTCCGACGCGAGCGGCTCTGCGCTTCGTCCACGCCTCGCCCGGATTGCCGCCGCTCGCGCTCGGCGTCGGCTCGTCCGCGGCCGGCAACTTCGAGCACCTCGCTTGGAACCTGCGCTACGGCGAGTCGACCGCGAGCCCGTCCGTGCGAGCCAACATCGCCGTCGACGACGCCGGGTACCTCGAGGTCGGCGCCGTGGTCTACGCGCGGGTGAGCGCTCACGCGTCGGCGGACGCGAGCGGCGACGACGTGGTGGGCACGAACCTCGTCGTGGGCCAAGGCGCGGCCGGCACCGTCTTCGTGATCGGTGACGCGACGCGCGGCGCAGGCGCGCTGCGGTTCCTCACCTGCAACGACGCACCGACGACGGGCATGCTCGCGAGCTGCGCGGTGCTGGCGCCCTGACGAAGCGCCCACCATCTCGACGCCTCGTCAGCTGGCGAGCGGCTCGTTCGGTAGCTCGAGCACGAAGATGCATCCTCTGCCCGGCAGATTCTGAACGCGAATGACGCCACCGTGTGCGTCGGCCGCTTGCTTCACGATCGCGAGGCCGAGGCCAAAGCCGTCCTTCTTGGGATCGAGTTGGACGAAGGGGGCGAACGCTTCTTCCACTTTGCCCGGAGGCAGGCCACCGCAGCGATCCTCGACTTCGATCGTGATCCGACCGTCGGTCACGCGTCCGCGCACGAGCACGACGCCGTCGGCTTCGGTGAACTTGACCGCGTTGCGAACGAGGTTGCTCACCGCCGATCGAGCGAGCCGCACGTCGACGTTGATCGGCTCGTCCGATTCGACGCTCACCGTGAGCTTGATGCCCTTCGCCTCCGCGTTCGCGGACGCGCCGACCTCCGCGTCTTCCAGCAGCGCGCGGAGACTCGTCACTTCGCGATGAATTTGGACCCCCGCGCCCGCCTGCGCATCTCCTAGCGAGTCCTCGATGAGCTGGTGCATGCGCGCGAGCGCGCGGTCCAGCACTTGCGCCGAACGATCGTCGGGCATCAGCTGCTTTTGACGGAGCAGGTTCACCGCCATCAGGGCGGCGCCGAGCGGGTTTCGGAGCTCGTGCGCGATGAATGCGAAGTGCTCGTTCGCCTGGCGCTGGAGCTCCGCGTCCCGCTGACGCGCGTACTGCGCAACCGCCTCGGCGATGCCCGTGATCACGCACGTCGATAGAACATGGTAGTCGCGGACGGTGAGCGGCGCTCCGTGCGCGTTGGCGACGTAGACGATGCTATCTCCGAGCGCACCGTATTCGCGCACGACCGAATCGAGGTTGAACCCCAAACCAAGCCGCTGACCTCCATGGTCGGCCGCGGTCACGCTCGTCTCGGGCCCCTCTTCGAGGCGAAGCGCTTCGATGACCTCCTTCAAGAAGACAGGCAGGTGATCGATGAGCTCCGCGCGCGGCATCGAGGCAGGATGGAGAGTGCCGCGAACGGTGTCTGCCCATCGCTGCATGATTTCGTCACGGTGGTCCGTCAGGACGCGGTGAAGCTCCATGCGACGCCGGACAGCACTCTCCATGCCGTTCGGGAGAAACCGCGCCGAATCGCCTCGCGCGCGTTGCGGAAAGGCCACCATAACGCCACGATCGTGGCAATATGGTCAGATCGAGACCACGTTCACCAGGCGATCGGGATCGTCACGGGCGTCGCCGACTTCGGCAGCGCGGCCGTGGAGACGCCGAGCTGACCGCCGTTGTTGTTTCCCCAGCACTGCGCGGTCAGCCCCGCGCCAGCGTAGGCCGATCCGGTGAGAGCGCAGGAGCCGTACGAGTCCGCAGCCGACGCGATCGAGTACGCGGGGCCTGCGAGGTTGATCACGGAGACCGCTGCGTCGCTGGTCGCATAGAGGCCATTACCGAGGGTGCCAAAGGACCCCCAGCCCGCGCACGAGACACCCGTCCCCGTTACTGCGCAATGCGACCGCGTACCGACGGCGACCGACCTCACAGTCGGGAGGCCGAAATCGGTCACAGGGAACACGCCTTGCGGGACGCTCGAGAACTCTCCCCAATTGTATCCCCAGCAGGTGATCCCGCCCGCGCGCAGGCCGCACGCGTACGAGTCACCGACGCTGATCTGCGTGAACGGACCGGCCGCGAGCATCACCGGCGTCGTCGCGATCTCGTCGGCGGGTGGATTGGCGGCGACCCCCGAATTGAACGTCGGCGACCAGAACT
Source organism: Polyangiales bacterium (assembly GCA_038209335.1). GTDB lineage: Bacteria > Myxococcota_A > Polyangia > Polyangiales > Polyangiaceae > JBBQXV01. The sequence continues at coordinate 50,487 of JBBQXV010000015.1, forward strand.
TGCGCCCCCAACACCACGCCGCGCCGTTGAGATCGAGGGCACACGTCGCATAGCGACCGGCCGCGACCTTGGTTGCCTTCATGCCACCCGTCGACGGCGCCGCGTCCGGACCATGACCAAGCGCGCTCGCGTAGCCGAACCCGAGCTCGCCGTATTGATTGCCGCCCCAGCACTTCATCGTCTGATCCGCGAGGAGCGCGCAGCTGTGCAAGGTTCCCGAGCTGACGGAGGTAGCGTTCGAGATGCTCGGAACGCGCGTCGGATCGAAGGCGGCGTCGGTCCCGAAGATGGATGGAACTGCGCAGCTGCCGCCGTTGACCGAGCACGGGATTCCGATTTGTTCGTAGTTGTTTCGTCCCCAACACCACACCGAACCGTCGCTGACTCGCGCGCACGTGAACTCGCTCCCGGCGCTGATCTGCATCACCCTGCCGAAGTAGCTCGTAGGCGCGGGAGCGATGCGGGCGATCGCGGTGCCGTCGCCGAGCGCGCCGAACCCGTTGGCTCCCCAACACTGCACGAGGCCCGCGAACGAACGCGCGCACGAATGGTAGTCGCCCACGGCGATCTCGGCGCTACCGCGCGCGCAGCTCGGAAAGCAGCTGGCTTGGTTCTGCTCTCCGAGCGGGTCGTCGACGATCGCGGCGGTTCGATCGGCAACGCAGGCCGTCGCGAAGGTGCTGATGCCGAGCAGGATCGAAGCGGAAAGGGATCGTCGAGTCGAGAGCTTCATCGTGGCGGGACCTCGTGGGTGGTCCACGTCCATGTCCTGCCTCGTGCCGGATTATGATCTCTTCGAACGACTGGAGAAGACTTGCGTCACCGTGCCTCGGGAGCCGTCTGCCCACAGTAGGTCGTCACCGACGATCGAGTCAGCGCATCACTGGTTGCTGCACGAGAACGTGCAGCCGTTGCTCACCATGTTGAGGCTGTCGTAGTGACAGGCCGCGGACGCTCCTTGCTTCTTCAGGTACGCGCTCGCGACGGACTTGCAGTCCGCGTCCGACGTGCAGCTATAGCCGCGTCCCGCCTTGATCGCCGTCGTGTTCGGGTTCTCGCAGCACGCACCGGGATGACACGAAGCGTTGCACCATCCCGAGAAGCAGTCGCCGTCGCTTTTGCATGGGGCAAAGTCCGTCCCCGGCTCTTTGTAGACACACGAATTCGAAGACGAACCACCGTTCGAGCTCGGGTCGCTGGAGCACGCCGCGAGGAACGCGACCGCGGAGACGAGCGAGTACGAGGAGAAGCGCAGGACGGAGGCGAGGGCTCGCATGATCGTCCTGGGATATCACCTCTCGATCCGCTCCGGCGCGTCTTTTCGCGAGCGCCGCAGACGACGGATTTCGCCGACGAAAAACGCACTCCTAGAGCTCTCTCTTCGGTCCGACGACGATGGGTTGCTCGTCCTCGAACGAAACGACCTCGGCGAATTCTGATCTACAATGCTCGTGACGATCGCGAAGAGGCCGCCGCCGTGGAACACGACAAAGACACCCCCTCCGAGCTGCACGCCTTGATCGACCGCGCCCTCGAGATGACGGAGGAGCGCGTTGCGAAGGCGCCGGCGGGATCGATGCACAGCATGTACTCGTCGATCCAGAACCAGCTCCGATTCATGAAGGACACGATCGCGGCAGGCATGTCGGCGTCGATCGACGACAAGAACCGCCTCACGCTGCACGTGATCGCCGTGCGCGAGCTCGAGACGAGCGACCCCCAGTACTGCGACGCGCTCTGCAACGCCGCCTACCTGTTCAAGCAGCGCTAGAGGTCAGTATCAGCGCGGCAGCCGAGCGCGAAGCACGACGTCGAGTAGCTCGAGTGTCACGGTTCGCGGTGCATTGAAACGGTGGAACGCACGAGCGAAACGTCGCTCATGCGTTTCCGTCTCCGCAAGAGGTCAGTCCGCGAGCGTGCCGCGGATCGTCCACGAAAAGGCTGCGCTGCCCGGGTTGATGTACGAGTGGATGGCGCCCTTCGCCATTTGCCAGATCGACACCGTTCCGCTCACGGAGCCGCGCCACAGAATATCGCTGACACCGTCGTTGTTGAAGTCGCCAATCCCCTGAATCGCCCAGCCCAGGGCCGCCGATCCGGGGTTGAAGTACCCGACCGTCGCGCCGTTCCGGATCTGCCAAATGGAGACGTCACCGCTTCCCATGTTGCGGAACAGAATGTCGCTCGTGCCGTCGCCATCGAAATCGCCAGTCCCTTGAACTTGCCAGCTGCTCGATCCCGGGCTCGGGTAGGCCACCACGGCTCCGTTTCGAATCTGCCAAATCGAGAGGGCGCCGGTACTGTGTTGCCACAGAATGTCGCTCGTCCCGTCGCCATTGAAGTCGCCGGTTCCCTTGATTTGCCAGTCATTGCCCGCGGTGCCTGGATTGACATAGGCGACGATTGCGTCGTTCGCCATTCGCCATATGGAAACCTCACCCGTGCTGCTGTTTCGCCAGAGGATGTCGCTCGTCCCGTCGCCATTGAAGTCGCCGGTTCCCTGGATCACCCACGTGGCATTTGCCGCGCCGACGTCGACGCCCCCAGCAACACCGTCGCGCATGTTCCAGATCGCAACGGCGCCGGAGCTGGTGTTGCGCCAAAGGATGTCGCCTGCGCTGTCGTGGTTGAAGTCGCCGGTGCCTTGAATCACCCAATCCGAGCTGGCCGAGCCGGGGTTCCGGTACGCCGACACGGCGGCGTTCTTCAATTGCCAGATGGACACGGCACCGCTCGAGTGGCGCCAGAGGATGTCGGTCGACCGCGGTGCTCCGGCGAGCGTGTTTATGAGTGCACACCTCGGCGAGCCGAGGCCCGTGGTCAGATCGTAGCCAGCCACTGCCGAGTACGAAAACGTGCTCCCCGGAATCTCGCTGTACGGCGTCGTCCCCGTCGTGATGTCGTTGAAGTTGGTTCCGTACGTGTTGCTGTTTCGCGCGAGGGCATAGAGCGCGGGATTCGCGAAACCGATGCTGGGGCGACCGACGATTTGCGCTCTCTGGTTCACGAGCGCCATGAAGCCTGCCCAGAGCGGCGCGGCCGCGCTCGTACCGCCGACGCGGGTAGAGGCACCGTTGAACATGATGTTGATGTCCGAGCCTTCGGCGCTGACGTCGGGCATGTTTCGGTAGGTGGACGACGCGCGGTTTGCACTGTTCGCGAGGCCGACTTGATAAGACGGAATCGGAATTCCGCCGCCGCCTTTGAAGCTCAGGACGGTGCCGCTGCTGCCCGGCCATGCGGACTCTGTTCCGTACGACGTCCCGAGCCCGACCATGTCGAGCGCCGTACCGCCGACGTTCGTGACGGTAGGCTGGGTGCGAAAGTCCGTGTCGAACGAGAAGTAGCTGGGCGGGAGGCCTCCCGAGTCGCCGCTCGCCTCGAAGAACGATTGTCCCTGAAGGGCCATTTGGGCGAGGAGGTTCTTTCCCGTCGCATCGACACCGACGAACCACGATGAGCTCATCTGCTTGATCTCGGGGCGAGCCGCCATGTTCGAAAGAATCGTGTTCGTGTCACCGCTGAAGCCGATGACCTGAGCGCTCGGCGCCAGCGAGAGCGCCATTTCGATATCGAGCGTTGCCTCGATTCCCGGCGTCGTGCCGGTCCCCGCTGGGATCATTTGGACTGCAAGCGGCACGGCCAGGCCCATGGAGGAGAAGTACGAGTTGATGTCGCTCTGCCGAAACCCATCGTTGAACATGAAAATGCCAATCGTCTGTCCTGAGCCGGCAAGGGCCGTGCAGGATGCATAGGCATGTCGAAAGTCCGCTCCTTGGCGAGAGCCGCCCGGTCCAGACCCGGTTGCATTGCGTGGAAGGACGTAGTTGTGCAGGTTGCTTATGTGCTCGACGGGCACGTCGAGATCGAGGCTCGGCGCGACATCCGGCGCATGAAATCGCGAGCCGTCGGGGCGAAGCGCGTAGTTGAGACGCACGTGGAGAGCGGCTTCGATCGTGGACGCGCTGCCGGTGACGTCCAGAACGAGCCGATTCGGGTTCGTCGCGACGGTGAAGCCCTTTGCCTTCGCCCACGCGACCACCTTTTCGTAGCTCGCCTCCGTCGCACCGAAACGCTCGGCGAACTGTTCGGGGGTCAGAAACTGTCGGTACGAAGCGCTGTTCGGATCGGACACGGCATCGATGGCCGAGTCGCGCGCTTGCTGGTCGCGCACCGGGAGCCCGATGGTCAGCGTGAGCTCGGTCGATGGCGCGAGCCGCTCGACCGCCGCTACGCCGAGAGCATCGAGTGTCGTGTGCCCCGAGAGCTTTTGCGTCCCTGCCGAAACGGCATCGGTCGGCGGAGGAGCGCTGGGCTCGGCGCTGCTTTGCGGAGTCGGCGACGCGTCGCTGCACGCGGCGATGGCCAACGCGAGCGCGAGACCGTGGAGCAACGGACGGCGCGAGCACGCGGTGAGCGCGCCAAAAATGGAACGTGACTGTCCATACGAAGGTTTCATCGTGTGACCTTGGACCCGAGGTTCGTGATCTTGAGCATCGTCGTTCTCCTTGTCGGCCGCGGCGTTCGTGCCGCGACGATTGCGTTCAGGAGAGGTTCGTGGCGAGGGGGCCGAACCTTACGGGTTCGCGTCGCCCGGTTCTGAAGCCGCCGACGCTGTTCGAGCAGCACTGGAGGTCAGTGCTCGTCGCGAGCAGCTCCCGAGCACGAAGTACGACGTCGAGTATCCTCTTCGCATGGCCTCCGATCAGGCGATGGGCAGAGGATGCTGAGGAACGCGCCGCTCGTCGGCCTCGTCGTCGTCGTCGTCGCGTGCGCGGCGCCTGCTGCGTTTCCTCCGGGCCCCCCGGCAAGCGAGACGCCGGCGCGCGTCCTCGCGTTTCCTCAGGCGCCCGCGCCGCCGGGCGACGAGCACGCCGACGACGACGCAGGCACGGCACCTACGCGCGCGCAGCAGGACGCGTGGGCTCGCCGCGCCGAAGAGCTCGTTCGCAACGAGCTTCATCCGCGCGCGCGCGTTTGTCTCGCCCCCACGTTGAATGCGGAGCCGGACAGCACGTGGCGCGCGCACTTCGCGATAGGCGTCGCGCCGAACGGCGCGGTGACGGAGGCGCGCGTCGTGGAGTGCGTCGAGCTGATGCAGAGCGAGTGCGAGTGCATCGCCACGGCGGCAAGGTCGCTCCACTTCGCGCCGCCGGGGAGCGCCGGCGCGCGGCTCGACGCGCGGTTCGATCTGAGGACGCTGCGATAAGACGGCGACCGTCCGTCGCTCGATGACACGAAGAAACGTCAGCGCGTCACTGCATGTCCAATTGAATCTGCGCCTGCGAGATGGCGCCTTGATAGACGCGCACTTCGTCCAAGAGCCCGGACATCCCTGGCCACACCGGATCTGCACCCAAGTAGAGCGGCCCGCGGTTGCCGACCGACGCGCCGCCGAGCGTCGACATCTGATTGAGCACACCGTTCAACCAGACCTCGTGCACCGCTCCCCGCTTCAGGTCCGTGACGAACACCCATGTCGAGAGCGAGACCGGATCACTGACGAGCACCTCGTTGAAGAAGATCGTCGTGGACACCGAGCCGCGGATGTCGAGTGCTCCCATGTCGAGCCACTGTCCGCTCGTTCGCTCCATGTCGCTGTTGCCATGATGGTAGACGACGCGAAATTGACCGGTCGGCCCCACCGTGACGTTGACCCAATACTCGACCGTGTAGTCGCAGTTCTTGTCGCCGTACATGAAGCTATCGGCGGCGGGGACGATGGCCGACGTGGTGCCGTCGAAGGAGAGCGCGAATCCCTTCTTTCCCACTGCCCACGTGGCCGTCGTCGTTCCGTCGTGGCCATTGCCCGTGCCGTCGTGGATGACGTTGCCAGTGTTCTCGTCGAGTGCGTAGTACGCGAGGAGGCCGCTCGGTGGACAGAGCGCGGCGTCGGCGCTCGCATCGGCGCCGGGCGCGGCGTCGGCGCTCGCATCGGCATCGGGCGCGGCGTCGCGAACGACGCTTGCGTCCGCGTCGGAAGCCGAGTCGGCAACGCTCGTGTCGATCGCGCCTGCGTCGACGTGGCCCTGCGAATCGCCGCCCGTCGCGTCGAACGGCGTCGCGGCGTCGAGCCCTACGTTGTTCGTGCTCTCCTCTCCGAAGCACGCCGCGCAGAACGACATGGCGACGACCGCGACGGAGAACGCGATCGGTCGGAACGACGAACGGTGTAGCTCGCGAACGGTCGATGCGCCCATCGCTCAGGAGTATCGTCGCGCGACGCCCGCGGCAAGACCGGCTCTGGCCGGTGAGCCATGGGGAGCATTGAGATGAGCTCCTCGCGCGGCTTCGCACCGCCGCAAAGCGTGTAGTGTCATTCGATGAACGGCCGCTCCAGCGTGGGTCTCACCGTCGTGGCGTGTCTCGGCGCCGCCTTCTTCGGCTGCGGAACACCCGACAACGTGGCCATTCCCTGCGCGACCGATGCCATCCACAGCGCCGTCGGCGCGACCGGTTTCTGCATCAACCTTCCGCAAGCGAGCCAGAGCGACGTCAATCGATCCTCCCCCGGAATCGTCTCCATCCACTTTGGCCCGTCATTGAGCTCGCAGTCGGAGAGTCGGCCTGACGTGACGATTCAAGAAATGCCCACGATCGCGGATGCGGCCCGTTACGTGAAGACCAATGGTCCATCGAACGCCGAGGTGATGGTCGAGGGATCACGACCGGGCGGCGGCTATTACCGCGTCTTGAAGAAGTCGACCGCCGGCTCGTCCTACGTCAGCTACCAGGTGCACTACGCCGTGGCGGGCCCAAAAAGCACACTCGTGTGCGTGGCGTCTGCGTTCGCGCATGCGGTGACGATCGTTCCGCTTCTGCGAGATGCCTGTCGGTCGCTGCACGCCGACTGACGGGCTAGACCCGTGTCACGGCTGCGGTAGGAGCGAAACGATCGACCTTGAATAATCGACCCTGATCTCTCGTCTCACGACCTCTCTCTCGCGTGGCACCGCGCCAGGCCCAGGAGTCCGACCGATGAACCGCACCTTTTCGCTCGCTGCGATAACCGCACTCGCCCTCGTCAGCGCATCGTCGAGCGCATTCGCGCCGCCCGTGCCGAAGACCCCGACCACCACGATCACGATCGCCCGCAACGGAGCGGCGACGCTCAGCGCAGCGGGTGTTCAGGTCGCCGGGGGATGGAAGGTAGCTAGGACGAGCGTTCAGGCCAGCGGCGCGATGGCTGCAAACCTCCTCGCGGTCACGACGTCCATCGGGAAGATCGACTCGTACACCGCGCAGCTCGACGGCATGGCCGCATCGACCGTCGGCGCGCCGTCGTTTGCAATCGTTCGACCCTTCGACGTCGCGACGGGTCAGACCAGCGGGAAGTTCGACGGCGGCTCGATCACGTTGCACCGGACCGCGACGACGTCCGACGACTGGAAGACGTGGATGACGACGCACGGGCCGGTGAAGGGATTGGCGCTTCGCGCGCTATCGGCAGGGAGCGACGTTCGCGCCTTCGCGTTCTCGCAGTGCGGCGCTTCAAGCTACGATTTCGTCGCGAACGCCGATGGGACGTTCGACGATACCCTCGTGGTCGCTTGCAGCCCGACGAACGCGACGGCGACGGGCGGAGTGCTCGCGCCCCTGTTCGCCGACTTGGTCAGCAACCGCGCGCTCGGCGTCGTCACGGTGACGTCGACGGGCCGGACCGCGATCTCCTTCCCGCAGGGATCGGTGTCCGGATACTCGTTCGCGAACGGGACCGAGACGTACTCGCTGTTCACGAGGTAGGGAGTCCGTCCGCGGAAATCGGAATCGTGCGATCGGCGTCAGCCGCGGCCGGCGCCTACCACGGCCAGCGGGATCGGTAGGGAGGGCTCGCATGCGCGCACGTTCGATGGTCGTGCTCTTCGGCGGCGTGCTCGCCGGTCTCGGGACGATGGGCGGCTCGCCTTGCGGAGGCCAGTGCCTCGACACGCCGGCCCACACGTCGGCGGTCGCGGTGACCTGCGTCGATCTCACGTACGCCCGCGCGACGGTCGCCGACGCGGGCTTCTCGATCGCGGATGGCGCGAGCGACGGCGCCGCCGTGCTCCTCGAAGGCGACGCCGCGTTGACGTCGAGCTCCCTCGCCGACGGCGGCGTCGTGCCGTCGACGGGCGACACGATCTCGCTCCCGGTCGCCGCGTGCAACTACGTCTGCCGCGGGACGGTCACCGCGTGCCGCGTGCGCGCAGGCGATCCGAGGGAGGTGCCCGTCGGCCAAGGCTGCGCGTGCTGCTTCGTCGTCGATTGCGATTACGTCACGGAGCCCGGGCACTGCGGTGGCGGACGGCGCACCGAAGGCGTGGAGCTCGCGCGTGCGCCCCGCGTCGGACCGCTCGGCGACTACTTCGCGGCGTGCGCGTCGCTCGAAGCCGCGTCGGTGCGATCGTTTCGACGCCTCCGCGACGAGCTCCGCGCGCACGGTGCGCCGCGCAGTCTGCTGCGTGCGTGCTCGCGTGCAGCGCGCGACGAGTCGCGGCACGCGCGTGCTCTCGGAAGCCTCGCGCGGCGTCATGGCGCGCAAGTTCCGCCGAACCGCGAAGCCTTGCGCATCCCGCGATCGGTCGAGGCCATCGCGATCGAGAATGCGCGCGAGGGGTGCGTCTTCGAGACGTTCGGAGCGTTGCTCGCGACGTGGCAGTCGGCGCGCGTGCGGAGCCCCGTGGTACGCGGCGTGATGCGCAGGCTCGCGCGCGACGAGGCGCGGCACGCTTCGCTCGCGTGGGACATGGCGCGATGGCTCGACGCACGCCTCGACCGCGCCGCACGCACGCGCGTGCGCAACGAGCGACGACGCGCGTCGGTGATCCTGGTGGAGAGCCTGCGTGCAGCGCCGGCGCACGAGCTCGTCGAGAGTGGCTTGTTGCCGCCGGCGGAGACAGGCGTCGCGATGGCGCGCGCGTTGATGAGCGCGCTCGACGCGTGAGCGTCGCTAAGTCGTAGCTCGTCGGGCCGTCGAAGAGTGGTCGGCGCGGCACGAGCAACTTGTCCGTCGACCCCCCGGATCATCCTTTCATCACCAAAAGATCAGATGCGCGTTTGCGCGCGAAGCACCAGCCTGGGCGCGTGAATCTCTCCTCGCGTCAGACGGTCGCATTGGGACTCGGAGTCGCCGCGGTGGCGGTTGGTATCTGGTACGCGGGCAAGTCGTCCGCCGATCACCGCGACGCGCCGCGACGCGCGGCGAGCGCACCTGCACCCGAGGCGCCTGCCGCACTGCCGCCCCCGCAAGTCGTCGCGGCGCCGCCGCAAGTCGCGCAGGCAATGCCCGGGCGCCCGCCTGCGGCAGCGGCCACCGCGAAGCCCGCGTCCACGCAAGGCGACGTCGTCGCGCGCTCCGACGCGAAGCTCGCGTCCGAGCCCTTCGACCGCGTGTGGGCAGGATCGATTGCGCAATCGTTGTCCGAGGGCTTTCGGCACGCATCGATCGAAGGCGTCGACGTCAGCTCGATCGAATGCCGCTCGACGATCTGCCGCGTGTCGCTCCGCTACACCGCGACGAGCGAGCAGCCACGCAAGATCTTCGACGCGATGTGCATCGGCCCGAAGTCGGAGCTCGTCTCGCAGGGCGTCGGCTGCTTCCTCGGCCCGCCGCAGACCGCGGCCGACGGCAGCGGCGAAGGCAAGCTCTTCGTGTACCGCGACGGGCAGATGCCAGGCCCTGCGACGCCCAACGATGTCGAATGAGAGAACTTGCTGAGGAGAGAGGGATCGAGATGATGAAGAATCGAATGATCAAGATGGGGCTCGGGCTCGTCGCGGCCGGAGCCATCGCGCTCGCAAGCGGCGAGGCGCACGCGGGCGCGAGCCTGTGGTGGACGATTCCGGGCAAGGCCGGCATCTTGTACAATCCCACCGCCGACGCGAGCGCGTGGTCGGACGGCGGTTACGCGCGCATGTCTCACAGCGCCGCGCAATGGAACCTGCTCGACTTTCCGGTCATGATCCCGAGCATGCACGGGGGCTCACCGGGAGCGATCTTGGGCGGGATCTACGGCAACAACTATGGCGGCGCCGGATCGTTTTGCGGCCAGCAGATTGCGCAAGGCGAGGACGGGAGCGCGGTCGTGTCGCCGTTCATCTGCGCGCCCTCCGGCGCGAACATGACGTACTTCCAAACGATCTACCTCACGACCGGCATCGTCTACTCCGCGTTCATTCAAGCCTATGCGTACGGCACCGCGAGGATCGATCTCGCGACGTTCGCCTGGCTGACCAATCCGTACGTAC
>JBBQXV010000016.1:0-60653 GCA_038209335.1 Polyangiales bacterium
CGGTCCGGTCTCCGCGGGATCGATCGCGACCACCGCGTCGCCGCGCACGTGCACTTCGAGCGAGCAGCCGACGCCGCAGTACGCGCACGTCGTGACGACGCTCTTGTCGAAGGTCTCTTTCGCCTTGAACGCGGCTTCGTCGAGCGCGCCCGTCGGGCACGTCTGCACGCATGCGCCGCACGACACGCACGCGCTGTCTTCGAACGACGACTCGATCCCCGCGACGATCCGCGTGCTCCATCCGCGCCCCGCGTACGCGAGCGCGAACGTCCCTTGGATCTCGTCGCACGCGCGCACGCATCGCCCGCAGACGATGCACTCGTTCATGTCGACCTTGATGTACGGGTGCCGATCGTCCTTCGCGTAGGCGTGGCGCTCGCCGGTGTAGCGGCTCTTCACGAGATCGAAGTGCTTCGCTACGTCGCGCAGCTCGTTCCGCTCGCCTTCGCGCGCGAGCGCCGACTCGGGATAGTCCGACAAGACGAGCTCGACGACGCCGCGCGCGACCTTCGTCGCCTTCGCGTCGTGCGTGTCGATCTCCATCCCTTCGCGAACCGGCGTCGTGCACGCGGCGACCGGACCGCGCGCTCCTTTGACGCCGACCATGCAGACGCGGCATGCGCCGAACGCCGCGAGCTTCGGGTCGTAGCAGAGCGTGGGAACGTAGATCTTCTCGCGTCGCGCCACGTCGAGGATCGTCGCGCGTTCGCTCGCGACGACGTCGCGTCCGTCGATCTTCAGGTGGACGACCTTGCGTGCGGCCCCGTTTCGCCCGTTGACGCCGTTGGTCTTCATCGCGCACCTCGCGTCATCTCTTCTTCGAAGTGAACGAGCAGCGACGCGATCGGAATCGGTATCGCGCCGCCGTGCGCGCAGAGCGAGCCGAGCTTCATTGTCTCGCAGAGCTCGAGCAACAGCGCCACGTCTGCGGCGATCGCGCTCTTGTCCGTCGCGGTCTTCAGACGCTTTGCGATCTCGAGACCGCGCCGTCCGCCGATGCGGCACGGGAAGCACTTGCCGCACGACTCCGCGTCGCAGAACTCGAACAGGTGAACCGCGATGTCGCGCACGTCGGCCTCTTCGCCCCACGCGACGATCCCGCCGTGTCCGAGGAGCGCGCCGACCGCGTCGAGCTCTTCGAAGCCGAGCGGCGTGTCGAGGAGCGAATCGGGGAGAACGCCGCCGAGAGGTCCGCCGACTTGCACCGCCTTGATGCGCCCGTTTTTCAATCCGCCGCCGAGCTCCATCAAGATGGTTCGCAGCGGCGTGCCGAGCGGTACTTCGTACATGCCCGGACGCACGAAGCGCTCGTTGATCGAGACCGCTTTGGTGCCGCGGCTCTTTCCGACTCCGATCTTTGCGTACGTCTCGCCGCCGTTGCGGAGGATCCATCCGAGGTTCGCGAGCGTCTCGACGTTGTTCACGATCGTCGGCTTGTCGAAGAGCCCCTTTTCCGCGGGGAAGGGCGGGCGCGCGGTCACCATGCCGCGCAAGCCTTCGAGCGATCGCAAGAGCGCGGTCTCTTCGCCGCAGACGTACGAGCCGGCCCCCTCGACGACGTCGATGTCGAACGAGAAGTCGCTGCCGAAAATCTTTTCGCCGAGGAGCCCGGCCGCGCGTGCCGCTTCGACCGCGCGCTTCAGCGACGGCGTCGACTCGGGGTATTCGCTGCGGACGTAGATGAAGCCGCGCGTCGCGCCGATCGCGTAGCCGGCGATCGCGATCCCTTCGAGGACTGCGAACGGATCCTTCTCCATCAGCCACTTGTCGATGTACGAGCCGGGATCGCCTTCGTCCGCGTTGCAGACGACGAACGCGCCGCCCGCGGCCTTCGCGTTCGACGCAGCGAAGCGCCACTTGGTCGCGGTCGGAAATCCGGCGCCGCCGCGCCCGCGGAGCTGCGAGCGCTCGACTTCCGCGAGCACGTCGTCGGACGTGCGCGAGCCGAGCGCGAGCTTCAATCCTTCGAACGCGTGATGCTTGCACGCGACTTCGAGCGACGTCGCGTCGATCGATTGGGCGAGTCGCTCGAAGACGATCGCGGGACCGCCGTGCACTTCGAAGCGCGGGACGAGCGCGTCCTTCGCGAGTGGAACGTCGCCGTCGTTCACGAGATCGCGCGCGAGGAGCTTCGCGCGTTCCGGCGTGAGCTCGCCGTACACGCGCCCTTCGATCTCTACGCTCGGTCCCGCGTTGCAAAAGCCGAGGCAGTAGACCTCTTCGAGCGACACGGCGCCGTCGGCGCTCGTCTCGCCGAGCTTCACACCGAGCGCGTCTTCCATCCAGCCCACCGATGCGTCGCTGCACGCGGCGAAGCACGCGGTGCCTTTGCACACCTTCACGCGCGTGCGTCCGCGGCGCTTCGTGCCGAGATCGCCGTAGTACGTCGCGACGCCGTACACAGCAGCCTCGGGTTGGTGCGTCGCCTTCGCGATCGCCGCGACGTCGTCGGCGGTGATCTCGCGCTTCTCGTTCATCACCGCCTTCAGCCGCTGAAGCGCGTTGTCGGTCGCGCGAAAATCGTCGCGACGGATCCGAAGCTGTACGAGGTTGTGATGGGACACGCCTCAGTATACGACCGCCGCGCGAAGCGAGAGAGATCGTCGCCAATCGCGATGACGCGCTGCGCCCTATCGCAGCAAGTGCTTCGCGATTCGCTCGGTTGCGGTGCGCGGCAACGCGTCACGAACGTGTATCGCGGACGGAACTTTGAAGTCGGCGAGGCGGTCGCGGAGCCACGCGCGCAGTGCGTCCACGTCGATCGTGCCGCCCGGATGCGGCGCGACGTACGCGACGATCTCTTCTTCTCCGAGCTCCGAGGGGACGCCGATCGCCGCAGCCTCACGCACGTCCGGATGCGCGAGGATCGCCGCTTCGATCTCCGCCGCAGCGACGTTCTCTCCACGCCGACGGATGACCTCCTTCTTGCGCGAGACGAACGTGAAGAACCCATCGGCGTCGCGTCTCACGAGATCGCCGGTGCGAAGCCATCCGTCCGCGAGCACGGCGCGCGTCTGCGCGTCGTCGCCCCAGTACCCGCGCATGGTCGCGGGGTTCGCGAGCCAGAGCTCGCCGGTCTCGTCATCGTTCGCGTCGGTGCCGTCGTCACGCACGACGCGCGCACGGTTGATCTCGCCGAGGCGCGGATGCTGTCGCAAGCGGCCCATCGATCCGTAGCGAGGAGCTTCGTCGCGCGGCCACACGGTGCCGAACGTCGTCTCGGACATTCCGTAACCGACGGTGAGCGCGACGCCGAAGCGTTCTTCGAACGCGCGATGCTGCGCCTCGGGGAGCGCGAGCGCCGTGTAGCAAGTGCACACGCGATGATCGCGATCGTTCGCGCGCGGCTCGGACTTCATCAGGATGTGTACGATCGCTCCGACGGCGTTCACTTGCGTCGCGCCGAGTCGCCGCGCGTCGTCCCAGAAACGCGACGCGGAGAACTTTGGCAAAAGAGCGAGCGACGCGCCTGCGCCGAGCGCGCCCATCGTCGAATACGCCTGCGCGTTGATGTGGAAGAGCGGGAGCGCGACGAGCACGCGGTCGGCGTTCGTCAGGCCGAGCCACCACGGGAGCGCCTCGGCCGTCAGCGTGTACGTGCGATGCGTCTGCATCACGGCCTTCGGCACGCCGGTCGTCCCGGAGGTCGCGAGCAGAACCGCGACGTCGTCGGCGTGCACGTCGACTTGCGGTGCATTGGTGCCGCTCCGACCGAGCGTGTCGGGCGTCACGAACGTAGGCCGATCGTTCGCGTCGAGGAGCGCACACGCCGCGTGAGCGAGCGCCTCGTGCTGATCGACGACGAGGACGCGCGCCTTCATCAGACGAAGGAGCCCGGCGATCTCGAACGGCGTGAGCGCAGGGTTCAACGGCGCGAAGATCGCGCCGATGCGGTTCGCGCCAAACCAAGCGAACAGCGTGTCCGGTCGATTGCCGAGCAACACCGCCACGCGATCGCCGTACACGACGCCACGCTCCGCGAGCCCGGCCGCGACCTGATCGACGCTCGTCACTACATCGGCGAGCGTCCACGTGCGATCCTCGAAGAAGAGCCACGCCGCGTCGCGCGATGCGACCGACGCCGCGCGCCACGCGAGCAGCTCGGGAATCGTCTCGGGAAACGCGCTCACGCGGCCTGCCGTAGGACTGTGCGCACCATGTTGGTACCGTAGCCTTGCGCGTTCGAACATGACCACCACGAGATCCTCGGAACGGCACGACGGCGGAGCGCTCGTGCGTCGCAGCGCCGGAAGCACGGTCGCGAGCCTCTTCTCCGGCGGCGCGCGGATCCATCCCGATCGCGTCGCGCTCGAAGACGTGGCGCGCTCGTTCACGTACCGCGAGCTCGATGCGCGAACGAGGAAGCTCGCGGGGGCGCTCGCCTCGCGCGGCGTCGAACGCGGATCGCGCGTCGCCGTCCTCTCGGAAAATCGCACCGAGTATCTCGAGATCTTCCTCGCGGCCGCGCGCCTCGGCGCGATCGTCGCGTGCCAAAACTGGCGACTCGCGGCGACCGAGCTCGCGCACTGCCTCGCGCTCGTCGAACCGGATCTCGTCTTCGTCTCGCCGCGCCACGCCGAGAAGCTCGCCGCCGTCGGTCGCGTGACGTACGAGTCGATCGTCCTCGGCGGCGACTACGAGCGACTCGTCGAAGGCGGCGACGAAGCGAGCGCGCTCCGCGACGACGTCGATCCCGAAGACGCGCTCCTCATTCTCTACACGAGCGGCACCACGGGACTGCCGAAGGGCGCCGTCCTGAGCCACCGCGCGGAGATCGCGCGCAACCTCGTCATTCGCGGCGAGTTCGGGATCGACGCGCGCGACACGTTCGTCGCGTGGTCGCCGCTCTATCACATGGGCGCGGCGGAATGGTCGCTCGGCACGCTCATGTCGGGCGGCACCGTGGTCGTCGTCGATGGCTTCGATCGCGCGCGCCTCGCGGAGATCGTCGCGACGCGCACGCTCGGTTGGCTCTTGCTCATGCCGGGGATGGTCGGATCGTTCGCGGCCGAGCTTCGCGCGCGCGGCGTGCGTGCGCGCGGCGTCCGCGTCTGCGGCGTGATGGCGGACCTCGTTCCGCCCGCCGAGATCGCCGACATCACGACGCTCCTCGGCGCGCCGTACGCGAACACCTTCGGCGCGACGGAGACCGGTTGCCCGCCGTGCTCGTCGAACCTCATTCCGATCGGCGTCGCGCCGACGCGCCTCTCGAAAGAGCAGAGCCCATACTGCGAAGTGCGCCTCGTCGATCCGAACGACGTCGACGTCCCCGACGGATCGCCCGGCGAGCTGTGCATGCGCGGTCCGACGCTCTTCAGCGGCTATTGGCGCGCGCCCGCGGTGAACGAGCACGACTTTCGCGGCGGCTGGTTTCACATGGGCGACGTCTTCGTGCGCAACGCCGACGGCACGCTCGACTTCGTCGATCGCGTCAAATACCTGATCAAATCGGGCGGCGAGAACATCTACCCGGCCGAGATCGAGCGCGTGATGTTGCAAGATGCACGCGTCGCCGACGCCGCGGTCGTACGTCGCGCCGACGCGAAGTGGGGCGAGGTGCCGGTCGCGTTCGTCGCGCGCGCCGACGAGACGTTGACCGCGGACGATCTCTTCGCGCGCTGCCGCGCCGCGCTCGCCGGATACAAGCAACCGAACGAGATCATCTTCCTTCCGTTCGATGCGTTCCCGCGCAGCGCATCCGGCAAAGTGCAGCGCCACGAGCTCGAGAAGCGCCTCGCGCCCACGAAGGATCCCCCATGAGCCATCCCGAGAAACCGACGACGAGCATCGCGACGTGCACGCCCAACGACGTCTTCGTTCGCGGCAAGAGCCTGTGCGCGGATCTCATCGGCAAGATCACGTTCACCGAGATGACGTACTTCCAGATCGTCGGACGCATGCCGACCGCCGCGCAGACCGCGGTGCTCGACGCATGCCTCGTGACGTTGATGGAGCACGGGCTCACACCGAGCGTCCTCGCGACGCGCCTCGTCTACTCGAGCGCGCCCGAGGCGATGCAAGGCGCCGTCGCGGCGGGGATCCTCGGCGTCGGCAGCGTCTTCGTCGGGACGGTCGAAGGTTGCGCGGCGCTCCTCGCGCGCATCGTCACAGCCTCCAACATCGCCGCCGAAGCGAAGCTCGTCGCGAGCGAGCACCGCGCGTCGCGATCGTCGCTCGCGGGGTTCGGCCATCCGGTGCACAAGCCGGACGATCCGCGCACGCCGTGCATCCTCGCGGTCGCCGAATCGCACGGCATCGCGGGGCGTCACGTCGCCGCGTTGCGCGCGCTCTCCGCCGCCGTCGACGACGTCTACGGAAAGCACATCACGATCAACGCGACCGGTGCGATCGCCGCCGCGCTCGCCGACGCCGGCATACCAATCGCGATCATGCGCGGCCTCGCGATCCTTGCGCGATGCGCCGGCCTCGTCGGCCACCTCCACGAGGAGCAGACGAAGCCGGCCATGCGCGCGATCTGGGAAGCCGCGGAGCGCGCGGTGCCGTTCAAAGAATGAGAAAAAATCTCAGGCAGAGATGCTTACGAACGACTTTCCCTTGAGCGACGCGGCGAAGCCGTCGGTCGCTTCGTTCACTTTCTTCCAGCTCGGGAGCGCGCGCATCGTGTTCATCCAACGCTCGACGTTGGGGAACTTCTTGAGGCTCACGCCGACGAGATCGCCCGACGCGACCATCTCCGCGCCGAAGTAGTCCGCGATCGTGATCGCGTCGCCGCACACGAACTTGTTCTTCCCGATGATGCTCTGGTCGAGCACCTTGAACCATTGCTGCTCGCACTTGTCGCGGCCCCACTCGACCGTTTGCAGCTGCGCCGTCTCGTGCTTTCGCGCGTGGTGCGGGAAGAGCTGCGGGTAGATCATGTGGTACGCGAACTCCCGGCCGAAGCCGGTGTTGAACCAGTCCATGCGCTCGTTGATCCGCGCGCGCGTCTTGAGATCCTTCGGGTAGGTCGGCGAGTCGACCTTCTCGGCGAGGTACTTGAGGATCGCCGACGACTCCGTGAGGACGAAGTCGCCGTCTTCGAGCACGGGGACCTGACCGCTCGGGTTGAGGTCGAGATATTCCTTCTTCATGTGCGCGCCGGTCATGAGATCGACGACGGACATGTCGATCGCGATGTTGGCTTCCATGCAGAGAAGCACGACGGGACGCGAGCTCGTGGACACCGGGTGAAAATGCAGCTTCATGGTCTGTCTCCTCGGCACTATCGTTTGCGAGAGCGCGGAGATTAAGCGCTCGCAGTGCGGGCCACAAGACCCGCGGAGGCGTCATGGCACGACAGTTTTCGATGCAACGCGGCACGACCCGCGTGGTGTTCGGCGCCGGCGCAGCAGAAGGAATTCTTCGCGACGTCGAGACGCTCGGCGTAAGACGCGTCCTCGTCATCTGTTCGCCATCGCGCGCGAACGACGCTGCGGCGCTCGCGTCGAAGCTGGGCGCGCTCGGCGTGGGTCTCGTCGCGACCGCGCGCGAGCACGTGCCGAGCGAGACGGTGAACGACGCGCGTCGCGAGGCGGAGCGGTGCGATGCGGACGCGGTCCTCGCGCTCGGCGGCGGTTCGGCGATTGGTCTGGCGAAGGCGATAGCGCTCGCTGGTCGCGTCCGCGTCATCGCGATCCCGACGACGTACTCGGGATCCGAGATGACGCCCGTGTACGGAATCACCGAGGGGGGCGTGAAGCGCACGGGCCGCGACGAACGCGCGCGTCCGGCGCTCGTCGTTTACGATCCGACGCTCACGGTCGGGCTCTCGCGCGATGTCACGGTCACGAGTCTGTGGAACGCGATCGCGCACGCGGTCGAAGCGCTGTGGGCGAAGGACGCGGATCGCGGGACGTCGCTCGGCGCAGAGGAAGCGCTGCGTCTTCTCGCGTCGAGCGTCGCGCGACTCGCGGTGCGCATCGACGACCTCGACGCGCGCGAAACGGCGCTGGAGGGAGCATGCCTCGCGGGGCTCGCGTTCTCGGACGTGGGCGGCGGGCTTCATCACAAGCTGTGTCACGTCCTCGGCGGGAGCTTCGGACTTCCGCACGCGGCGACGCACGCGGCGCTCTTGCCGCACGTCGTTCGCTTCGAGCGCGAAGCGGCGGAAGATGCGATGACGGCCATCGCGCGCGCGCTCGGTGCGATCGATCCCGTCGAAGCGATCGCGCGACTGTCGCGCGCGACGTGCGCTCCGCAGAGCCTCGGTGCGCTGGGACTGAAATGCGAAGACGTCGAGCGCGTCGTCGATGCGGTGCTCGCGTCGCCGCCGCCGTCGCCGCGCGCGCTCGATCGCGACGCGCTGATCGCGATGCTCGTCGCCGCGCAAGCCGCTCCGATCGCGCATGCACCCGCGCCGCGGCTCGTTGCTCCGACGTCGTTCGCGACGCAACCCGGCTTCGGCTCGACGCACGAATCCGAAGCGCTCCCCGGCGCGCTCCCGCGTCGTCAGAACACGCCGCACCCCGCGCCGTACGGCCTCTACCCGGATCTCATCAGCGGCACGCCGTTCACGGTTCGCAGCGATCAAGCTTCGCGCATCTGGATGTACCGGGTGCGCGCCGCGTTCGCGTGCTCCGCCTTCGAGCCGCTCCCGTCCGCGCGCTTCACCGCGCCGCTCGGCGACGTCGAGCCGAACCGCACACGCTGGCGCCCCGTTCCGATCCCCGACGACTCCGCGCGCGTCGATTTTGTCGACGGCATGATCACGCTCGGCGGCGCCGGCGATCCGACGTCGGGCCCGGGTTACGCGGTGCATCTCTTCGCCGCGAACAGCGACATGGGCGATCGCTGCTTCTCGAACGCCGACGGCGACGTGCTCGTCGTTCCGCAGTCGGGCACGCTCGAATGCCGCACAGAGCTCGGATGGTTGCGCGTCCCTCCCGGAACGATCCTCGTCGTCCCGCGCGGTCTCAAGTTCTCGATCGGCGTCGGCGACGGAGGCGCGCGCGGATGGATGCTCGAGGTCTACGGACGCAGACTTCGCCTCCCCGAGCGCGGACCGATCGGATCGAACGGTCTCGCCGACGCGCGCCATTTCCAAGCGCCGACCGCGTCGTACGAAGATCGCATCTGCCCCGCGGGTTACCAATGCGTGACGAAGCTCGGCGGTCGTCTGTACGCCGCGACGCAAGAGCACTCGCCGTTCGACGTCGTCGCGTGGCACGGGAACCACGTGCCGTTCACGTACGATCTGTCGCTCTTCAACGCGATGGGATCGGTCACGTGGGATCACCCGGATCCGTCGATCCTCACGGTGCTCACCGCGCCGCTCGACGATCACGGGCGCGCTGTCTGCGACTTCGTCGTCTTCCCTCCGCGATGGGAAGTGTCGGAGCACAGCTTCCGTCCGCCGTTCATGCATCGCAACGCCGCGACCGAGATCAACTGCGTCGTGAGCGTGTCTTCGATCGAATCGGGCTACGAGCCGGGATGCACGTTCATCTCGCCGCTCCTCACGTCGCACGGCGTCGCGACGTCGACGTACGATCACCAGCTCGCGCTCGCGAATCCGATCCCGCCGCGTCGCATGTCGGACGAATCGCTGTGGGTCATGTTCGAATCGGCGATGCCGTTTCGCACGACGGCGTGGGCGCGCGAGACGCCGCTCCTCGACTCGGGTTTTCTCGCGCTCTTTGCAGGAATGAAGCGCCGTTTCGATCCGACGCGACCGTAGCTACGACGGTTTGCGCGCCTTTTTTGGTTTCGCAAAACGAACGTCGAACGCGTCAGCGTCGGATTCGACGAAGCGAAGGAGCGCTTCGCCTTCCGTCGCGACGTCGCGCTCTGCCTTCTTCGTCAACGTGCCGAACGGTTCGACGACGAGCGTCGCGGCGCGCTTCGTGCGCTCGCTCTTCCACGTCCCGGCGACCATGCCGTCGACCAAGAACGTCTGCAGCACGCGGAGGCCGGGGAGAAACACGAACGAGCGGTGCTCCTCTGCGATGAAGCGCGAGCGATCCGCGTGACCGAGGATCACGTTGTCGAACTCCGGGAGAAAGCGCACCGGCGCGTCGACGTCGGCGTCCGGACGTGGCGCCTTCGGTAGATCGAACAGCTCGCGCTTTCGCGCGTCGCGAAACGTGACGAGCTTCGGTCGCAGTCGCTCGACGACCTCGCGCAGCCCGGAGAGCCCCGACCACTCTTGCACGTCGGCCACGGTCGCCGGCCCGAACGCCGCGAGGTAACGCAGCACGAGCGCTTCCGTTTCATCGCTCGTGCCGATCGGTTTTCCGATCCAGCTCTCGGCGACGGCGAAGTCCGCGCTCGCCGGGAAACCCCATGGCGCGTCGTTCGGCACCATCGCGAGCGGCACGTGGTAGCGCACGGCGAGGCCCATCGCGCGCTCGGGGATCTTCGGCTGGTGCTTTCGTTTCACCAAGTGCTCGCGCAGCTCGGTGAACGTGCGCGGCTCTTCGGCGAAGAACGCGCGCGCCTCCGCGACGAGCGCGTTCAGATCGATCGCATCGGCGTGCTCGCGGAGGATCGAGCGCATCCCGCGCGTCAGCAGCGGTTGAATCGCGGATCGCCAGCGGACGTAGTCCTTGGTGCTCACGACGTGAATCGTGCCGCGCATCATCGTCGCGCGGACGGCGTCGCGACGGACGAAGAGGCGCGTGAGATCGTCACGCGCGAAGTCTTCGATCCGCGTCCACAGCCCGATGTACGGCGGCTTCGGCCACTGCGCTTGCATGCCGGCCAGGCGCTCGATCACGCGGAGCGCCGTCGCCTTCGTGCGCTTCTCGCGCGACAAGAGCATCTGCCGCGCGAGCGTCGCGCGGTTCAATTCGCGGAGCGACAGCGTGTTCTCGTTCATCGCTGCGTCAGTCTCCTCCAGAGCGCATCGGCCGAGAGCTTCGGCGAGCCGCGTCCTTCCTTCTCGACCTCGTGCACGATCTCGACGACGCGGCGATTGAGTGGCGCCTCTGCGCCGCACGACTCGGCGAGCCGAACGATCTCGCCGTTGAGGTAGTCGACCTCGGTGAGTCGCCCCTTCGACAAGTCTTCCCACATCGACGAGCGCGCCTCGGGATCGATCTTCACTTGCGCGCCCGCGACGACGCGCAGGAGCGCGGTCGGCATCGCGAGCATGAACGGGAAGAAATGCACCGGGATCCTTCCGAGCTTCGCCGGGCGGATGCCTGCTTTCTTCAAGACGCCGAGCGACTCGCGGATGATCGCCGCGAGGATGCGCCGGAGATCGGCGACGAAGATGAGATCCTTCGTAGGCGCGTCGGTCAGCGCGCCGATCGCGTTGTTGAGGTTCATGATGAGCTTGGACCACTGGTGCGCGCGGATGTCGTGCGTGAGCTCGACTTCGTAGCCGCTCGCCGCGAGCAGGCGCGCGAGCGTCGCCACGCGTGCGTCGTCGGACGCCTCGATCACGAGTGGTCCGGTCGTCGCGCGACGGAACACGCCGACGCCCTTCGGGACGACGTTGAAGCCGACGATCCCACCGAGGACGATCTGCTCGGCGAGATGCGTGCGCAATACATCGGCGTTGCGGACGCCGTTCTGCATGCTCACGACGACCGTGCCGGGCGCGGCGATGTGCGCGAGCCGCTCGCCTACCTCGGCGGTCTGCGCGCTCTTCACGCAGCAGAGGATGGTGTCGCGATCCGCGAGCGCCGAGGCGGACGTCTCGAACGCGATGCGCTCCTTGTCGACGCGCCGGACCGTCCCGTCGAGATCCTCCAGCGTGATGCCGAACGATTCGATCTCGGTCTTCAGCCGGTCGCGACCGACGAGGACGACGTCCGCGCCTGTCGCCGCGAGCGCGCCGCCGACATGGCACCCGATCGCGCCCGCTCCGATCACCCCGACCTTCAGCACGAGCGGCCTAGAAGCGTACGATCAGCTCTTTGGTGCCCCAGCCCCACGACACGCTGAGCATCGGATCTTTCTCCGAAGGCGCTTGCGTGAGGCTGATGTTGCCGAGGGCGAGGCGCGTGCGGATCGCGAGCTGGCGCGGCTCCGCTTCGTCTTCGCCTTCACCGGGCTCTTGCGGCTTCGGATCGTCGACCTCGTCGTCGACGCCGCCCGGCAAGAACGCTGTCGATACGATCGTCGCCATTTGCCCGGAGCCTTTGTCGTACTCGAGCGTGAAGCGCAGGTGCCCGCAGTCCGCGGTGTCGAAGCCGGCGCTGTCGGCGCGCCGCACGCCGATGTGGTTCGCGACCGACTCGAGCTCGTCGGTGTAGCGCTTCTTCTCTTTCTCGGGGACGCCGTCGAGCGGCACCGACGGCGGACGCACGAGGACTTGCATCGTCTTGCCGCTGCGCGCCGCGAACACCTCGAGTTGGTTGGGGCCGGTCGAGATCTTCTTCATCGGCACCGACCACTTCGAGATCTGGCGCGCGCCGAGCGTGAGGACGTCGACCCACGAATCGGTCACGTCGAGCGTCACCGTCGCGCCTTCGACGTTGAGCTTCTCCATGTGCACGAGACGCACGCTTGGTCGTTTGGCCGCCGGCGGGATCGGCCGTGCGGCGGACTTTCCCATCGGCGGTCTCACCGGAACGGGCGGCTTCTTCACCGACGAGCTCGGCGATGGAATGTAGTGCGACAGTCGCACCGAGACGTCGCTCGCCGAGTCACGCGACTGCCCCATGCAAACGCGCACCGCCGCCGACGGCATCGGTTTGCCTGCGGTGAGCGCCTTCGCTTGCGCTTCGTTGCCGAACACCGTCGCGTAATAGTACCCGCGCGCCTCGTTCGACTTTCGCGCGGCACTGCTCTGCGCGGCGACGTAGAGCCCGGGGACCGACTCGGTCGATGGAATCGACGACGGAATCGGCGGGAGCGCGCTCCCTGCGGACGGAACGGACGCGGCCTCCGGCACCGACTCGTACCCAATCGCGTCGGCCGACGCGAGCTGAACGCCGGCGCCGATACCGAAGAACGCGATCGCGCAGACGATCGGTAGAACGACTTTCTTGCGGATGCTCGTGCGCATGTCCGTCATAGCGTCCTCAAGTAGGCTTCGAGCGCTTCGAGATCGTCGGTGGAGAGCTGCTGCGTGTGCCCCATCTTGCGATCCGCCGCGGTGAGCAGATCGCGGAGCGTCGCGTAGCGACCGTCGTGGAAATACGGCGCGCGCGCGGAGACGAAACGGAGCGACGGTGTGTTGAAGCTTCCGGTCTTGTCGCCTTCGGTCTTGCTCTGCACGTCGTGGTGCTTGTTGTCGGTGAAGAGCGGGCCGGTGTGGCACGACGAGCACGCCGTGGCGGCGGACGTGAAGATCTCGGCGCCGTGCGCGATGCGGGGATCGTTCGACACGACGGCGGGCGGCGGTGTGAGCGCGCGCACGTACGTCGAGATCGCCTCGAGCTCCATTCCCTTCAATCCGCCGAGCCCCTTGAGGCGATCGAACGTGATGCCGACGTGCTCCTTGAGATCGTGCTCGGTGCCCGTCCACGAGAACGGCGCGGTGTCGTCGACGCGACCGGCGAGCATGATCGATCGGCGCGGGCCGTTCGGCGTCGCCCACGTGAGCGCGTCGTCGCGGCCGTCGGGATGGCAGCTCGCGCACGCGCGTCCGTCGTGCGAGATGCGATCGTCGCTGGTGGTGTGGAAGAGCACGCGGCCGAGCGCGAGCGCGATCGAAGGCGCGGGCGTAGGCGCGGCGAGCGCGATGCGAACGACCGGAGGAAGCTTCGTCGTCTTGGCGTCGACGAGATCCGGACCGCCGAGCGAAACGACGTCGACGACGCGCTCGAACTGCGACCAAACGATCGCGCGTTCTTTGTCGGCGTCGACCGCGACGCCGTTGGGACCGGACGCAACCGACCAGCGTCGCTTCTCGGCGCGCGACGGGCTTGCGGCGAGCGCGTCGAACGCGACGAGCTCGTCGATCCCCATGCACGCGACGAGCAGCGTCTGCGTCTTCTTGTAGTAAGCGGCCGCGCGCGGCAATAGGCACTCGGAGTGATCGTGATCGACGCGATCGGTCGTCTGGAACTGCCGAAGCTCTTGCGCGTCGGGGCCATTGAGCGAGCCGGCCATCACCTCGGCTGACGCTTGATCGAGCACCGCGACGTTGGCGACTTCGGTTTGGTCGATGTCGCTGCGACCGTAGCCTTCGGTCTTCTGCGTCGTGTCGCCCGGATCGACGAGGACCTGCGGGAAGAGGACGCGCGTCGCGGGCGCTTCGGTCTTCGCGAGCGCGAAGCCTTGGCACGACTGGCGACGGAGGGTGTCGACGGAGTCGGCCGCGACGTTGCGTCGCTTGGGCGATGGTTTGTCGTTCGAGTTTCCTTGATCGACCGCATGCAAGACGACGCCGAGGATGCGGCGTGACTCGACCTCGACGATGCTCGCCTTGCCGCCGACGGCGTGCGCGACGAACACCTTCTTACCGTCGTCGGAGACGACGATCTGACGAGGCTCGCGCGCGAGCGATACGTCCCACTGACGCGCGAGCGTCTTTCCGTCGTACGCGACGAGCTTGTGCCCCCATGCGTGCGCGACGAAGAGCGTCGCGTCGTCGGGTGTCGTCGCGAGCGTCAGCGGCTCGGTGTCCGCGGCGATCGTGCAGCGCGCGTCGAGCGGCTCCTTCTCGGGCGTGGCGGTGGGCTCGAGCACCGCGACTTGCCCCTTGTCGCGCAGCGCGACGAGCAGTCGCCCGTCCGCGAGGAACATCAGCTGCCCGGGGCGACCGGCGACCGGCGTCGATCCGAGCGCCTTCCCCGAATCGACGTCGACCACGTGCACCGCGTGGCTGTCTTCGTCGGCGACGTACGCGAGCGTGCGCGACCCGAGCTTCGCGAGCGCGACCGTCGCGCTCATGTGCGTGACGGCGATCGGCTTCGGCGTCGTCGCCGGATCGAGCGCGCGCCCGCATCCTGCCACCTTCGGTGCGACCTTCGGCACATTGGCGATCGGGGCCGCGCCTCCACAGGCTTGTGCGGACGCTGCCGCCGCGATGACGACGACGAAACCAAACGCGCTTTTTCGCATGTTTCCCCTCGATCCGGACTCTTACATCTACACCAAGACGCCGCGCTCGCGCTGCTGGCAGAACGACGAAGTCAGACGATCGATTCTCGCGCTCTATTCAACCCGTCAATGCGCGGTCAGTGCTGCGATTGGCAGACGAAACAATCCTTCGTGCAGTTGTCCTTCTGGACGCACGTGCCGAGCTTACCGGGCGAGTACTCGCAGCTCTGACCGAAGGTCGTGCAGCCGGACGTGGCGGGCGCGGGCGCGCTCTTCTTCGGGCCGTCGTCGCATGCCGCGAGTAGGACGGCGAAGCCCGCACAGTAGAGGAGAGCGGCGCGCATGCCGATCATCCTACGCTCGGCGAATCGTCCGGCGCCTCCAAGCTGATCCTCCCGAGCACGCCCGATCGAAAATCGTGGATGAGCACGTCGGCGGCTTTGTGCATGTCGACGACGCCGCCGCTGCGCAGTCCGCCGCGACGTCGACCGATCTCGCGGAGGAGCTCGTCTGCGCTCGCGGGCGTCGCGTCGAGCTTGTACCGAGCGCGAAGCCGATCCGGGAATCGCTCGAGGAGGAACTGCGCGCCGAACATCGCGACCACTTCGTAGTCGATCGCCGCGTCGGGGATCGCGCCGCCGAGCGCGAGACGAAGCGCGCCGACGTGATCTTCGATCTTCGGCCAGAGGATCCCCGGGTTGTCCGAGAGCGTCATCCCGTTCTTCAACACCACCTTCTGCTGCCCTTTCGTCACCGCGGGCTCGTCGCCGACTTTGGCGACCTTGCGCTCCATCAGCGTGTTGATGAGCGTCGACTTCCCGACGTTTGGGATCCCAACGACCATCGCGCGCACGGTCTTCCCGATCCCGCTCGGATGAAGCGCGAGCTGCTTGCAGAGTGCAGGTATCTTCGTCTTCGCTTCGCCGGGCCGCTCCGTGCTGATCGCGATCGCGAGCACCTTGCCGCCGGGTCGCTCGGTCGATCGCTCCGCGCGCTCGGCCTCGAACCATCGAAGCCACGCGCGCGTGACGTCGGGATCGGCGAGATCGCTCTTGCTCAGCACCTTGATGCACGGCTTCTGCTTGCGAAGCTCGGTGACGACCGGATTCTCGCTCGCGCGCGGCATTCGCGCGTCGAGCACTTCGATGATGACGTCCTGCGACGGGATCGACTCGACGAGGAGCCGCCGCGCCTTGTTCATGTGGCCGGGGTACCACTGGATGGTCATCGGCCCGGGGTGTACCACGCGCGCTGGTCACCGAGCGGACCGGGCGTGCGCGCCCTGGATCTTCGGACCCCCAGACACGAGGGTTACAGTCCCTAGCGAGGCTCGTGACGGGCGCGCGTCAGGGAGCGATCGTGAACGCGATCGTGTACGGCGTGCCGGCCGTGCCGCCGAGGTTTGCGGCCGTGTAGGTCGTGACCGTGAGCGTGTGCTGGCCCGCGGCCAAGTTGCAGTTGTTGATCGTCCCCGCGCCGTTGTCGCCGCACAGGGTCCACGGCGCCGCGTTCTCGGTGTGGTTCGTCGCGTCGTACGCGAAGAGGGCGCTCACCACGTTCGCCGTCGCCGTCGGGTTGATGTTCGCGCGAATGCTCAGCTGCGTGCCGACCGTCCCCAGCGAGAACGTCGAGTTGTTCTTCAGCGGATCCTGGCCTAGCACGGGAGATCCATCGATGACGTTGGTGATCGACGTGTCGATCAAGGTGACGCTCAGCACCTCGCCGAGCGGCGCGTCGTGCGCGTCACTCGCGTCGACCGTCGTGCTCGTGTCGGGCTGAGCGGCGCTGTCGGGGAGCGTCGTTCCCGCGTCCTGCATCGGGACCACGCCGGGATCGCCAGAATCGACGAGCCCGCCTCCCGACTGCGCGCCGACGCGCTGTCCGATCGGCGCCCCGGGATCGGCCGCGCTGCATCCGAGCGACAGACTGCCTACGACGGAGATCGCGAGCGCAAGGAGGAGTCGCGTCGGTGTGCTCATGCCTCGCTGTTCAGCAAGAGGCAGACCACGGAGACGCCTGACCAAACGCGAAGTAGGCGCGTGAAGTGAGGAGTGGGAGTCGCAGGCGCGTGGCGTCTTCGTCGCGGTGGCGAGATACTGGCAACATGCGCGCACTCGCCTTCACCGCTGCCTTCGTCGCCTCGTCCGTCCTTGCGTGCTCGTCATCGTCTACGCTGTCGCCCGGCGTCACCGCCGACAGCGGAACGCCGAGCAACACGATCACCTTCGCGATGAAGCACACGATCCCGGCGAGCAGCGAGACCTTCCAGTGCATGTACGTACAGCCGTCGGCCGATCGCACGTTCTTCACGAAGATCGCGCACACGTTCACGCCGGGCTCGCATCACCTCGTGCTCATCCCGACCGATCTCAAGACCGTCCCCGCGGGCGACGATCAACCGCACGACTGCTACGCGGGCGGCGCGGACTTCATGACGCACGCGCGCGGCTTCATGTACGGCTCGCAGATCGCGAACGACTCGTTCGATCTCCCGAAGGGCGTCGGGTTCTTCAACGATCCGGGCGCGGTGTACCTGCTTCAGACGCACTACGTGAACTCGTCCGCGAACGATCTCGAATCGACGGTGAGCGTGACGTTGACGGTGTCCGATGGATCCGACGTCACGACGAAAGCCGGCGCGCT
The DNA here is from genome assembly GCA_038209335.1 of Polyangiales bacterium. Classification (GTDB taxonomy): domain Bacteria; phylum Myxococcota_A; class Polyangia; order Polyangiales; family Polyangiaceae; genus JBBQXV01. Next base: position 17,581 of record JBBQXV010000016.1, read on the forward strand.
CTTCTTCTACGATCCGTACATCCACGTGCCGACGGGCGCGATGGCGAGCGCGGGTCAACGCTGCCCGATTCCGCAGGACATCACGCTCATCCGCGTCATCCCGCACACGCACGCGCGCGGCACGACGTTCAACGCGTTCCTCGATCCCGCGAGCGGCGCGCCGGCTGCGCAGCCGTTCTACACTTCGACAGATTGGGAGCACCCCGCAGCGTCGCCGCCGTCGATGGCCGTCGCGGCGGGATCGCACGTTCGGTACCGCTGCGACTACGACAACACAAAGGGCACGCAGGACTTCTTCCAAGGCGTCAGCGCGATCACCAACGAGATGTGCGTCTTCGGCGGCGTCTATTACCCGGACATGGGGCTCCTCGTGAACGGGTGCTCCGAGCCGGATCAGTTGGGCGTCGGCGCGGTGAGCTGCATGAACACCGCTAAATGCCTCGACGCTTGCTACGCGCCGCAGATCACGGACGGAGAGGCGCTCAGTCATTGCACGCAGGCCTGCCTCGTGAAGAGCTGCCCGAGCGCGGGAGTGCCGCTCGGCGCTTCCGGGAAATGCGCGCAGACGGGGTGCACAGCGGAGTGCAAGCTCGGCGGCGGCGGCTGCCTCGATTGCGTGCAGACGAAGTGCCCGACCGAGTTCGCGGCGTGCCAGAGCGCGACCTGTCCGTGAGCTGCTAACGTCGCCGCGTGAAGTACACGCCCGCGCCGACGTTCCCGATCCTCGGCGACGGTTTCTCCGACGACGCAGAGCCGGCGCATTTTCCGAAGCACGTCCTTCGGTTTCGAAACCAGCGATGGGCCGAGCGCGTCGGTCTCGGTGATCTCGATGCGGCCGCGTGGGAGCGCCACTTCGCGCGCTTCGCGCCGCTCGCGGAGAACCTCGCGCGACCGATCGCGCTCCGTTACCACGGCCATCAGTTCGACGTTTACAACCCGGCCATCGGCGACGGTCGCGGATTTCTCTTCGCGCAGCTTCGCGACGACGCGGGGCGCTTGCTCGATCTCGCGACGAAGGGGAGCGGCACGACGCGATGGTCGCGCGGCGGCGACGGTCGACTCACGCTGAAAGGCGGCGTGCGCGAAGTGCTCGCGACCGAGATGCTCGAAGCGCTCGGCGTGTACACGTCGAAGTCGTTCAGCCTGTTCGAGACTGGCGAGTCGCTGATGCGCGGCGACGAGCCTTCGCCGACGCGATCGTCGGTGCTCGTGCGGCTCGGTCACTCGCACGTTCGCATCGGGACGTTCCAACGCTTTTCGCACGAGCGCGACGAGGCGAGGCTTCGCGCGCTCCTCGATTACTCGGTCGAGCACTACGGCGATCCGGACGGCGAGCTCGCGCGCGCCGAGGATCGTCCCGCCGCGTTCTTGCGCGTCGTCACCGAGCGGAGCGCGGCGCTGTGCGCGAGCTGGATGGTCGCGGGCTTCGTCCACGGCGTCCTCAACTCCGACAACATGAACGTCACCGGCGAGAGCTTCGACTACGGGCCCTACCGATTCCTCCCGAAGTACGATCCCGATTTCACGGCGGCGTATTTCGATCACGGCGGGCTCTACGCCTTCGGGCAGCAACCACGCGCCGTGTTTCGCAACCTCACGCGACTCGCGGATTGCTTGCGACCGCTCAGCCCGGCGGCGCCGTTCGGCGCGTTGCTCCGCGCGTTCGAGCCGGCGCTCGTCGCTGGCGTGCAGACGAAGCTGCTCGCGCGACTCGGGCTCGTGTCGTGCGGTCACGACACGGACGCGGCGCTCGTCGACGCGGTGTTCGCGTTCCTCGAAGCGAGCGGCGTCGGTTACGCGCGCTTCTTCTTCGATTGGTATGGCGGCTTCGCGAGCGAGCGTCGCGCGGTCGAGAGCGCAGCGAGCGATGCGTACCGCGGCGAGAAGTTTCGCACGCTCCTCGCGCTCTTCGAGCTCTACACGCCGCGCGACGCGACGCGACTCGCGCATCCGTACTTTCAGAAAACGGAGCCGTGCGATCTCCTCATCGACGAGATCGAGGCGATCTGGGCCCGCATCGCGCACGCGGACGACTGGTCGGCGTTCGATGCCAAGGTCGCTGCGATCCGCGCGATGGGAGAGGGTTCGTTCAACTCTTTCGCCACACGCTAGCGAGCCATGGCTGCTGGTCGCGCGGTTTGCCGGTCGGCCGATAGTAGTGAGCGATCTCGTCGAAGCCCGCGGCGGTGACGAACGCGCGCCACGCTTCGATCGTGTGGTACGCGCCGTACCGCGTTCCCGACCATCCCTCGGCGTCGTCGCCGCGCGGATTGGACGAGAAAAAGACGCCGCGCGGTTTCAGCGCGTCGTGGAGCTCGCGCAGCACGCGCGGAAGCTCGGCGCGCGGCACGTGGAAGAGCGATGCGTTCGCGAAGATCCCGTCGAAGCGATTTGCAGGGAGCGCGAGCGCGAGAAAATCCTGATGCAGCACCTCGCACCGCGCGTGCTCGCGCGCCATCGCCACGAACCGCTCGCTCCCGTCGAGGCCGACCGCTTCGTGCCCGAGCGACGCGAAGTACGCGAGGTCGCGTCCGGGCCCGCATCCGAAGTCGAGGATCGAAAACGGAGGCGTCCCTTCGATCGCGTCGAGGAGCGCGGCGTAGTTCTGCGAGACGTCGTGATCGCGCGTCCCCTCCCAGAACGAATCTGCGGAGTCGTCGTAATGGCCAATCGTCTTCGACGTGATCGCCGCGAGCTCGGGCGCCTCGGGTTTCGTCGGCATCGAGGCGCAGCGTAGCGTGTCCTTTGGGGTTGCGCCGATTGCCAACGTCGGACAAAAGAAGTGTCCTTTCGATCGGGCGGGGCTTCATGAAATCGAGCGTGTTTGCAGTGCTTCTGGTGCTCACGACGGCCGGAGGCTTCGTGGCCTGCGGTGGCTCGAACAACAACATCGCGGCGCCGAACGACGCGGGCACCGACGATGGCGGAGGCGACGGCGACATGGCCGACGCCGGGGACGAGTCGGCACCGCTCGGTCCGGGAATGCCGTCCACGACCTATCCCGCCTTCGCGCCCGACTTGCCGCAGCTCCAAAAGCACGGCGGCTCGGTCCTCACGGCGCCCGTCATCGTCCCCATCACCTGGGATACCGATCCAGACCAAGCGCGCCTCGACGACTTCACGGACAAGATCGGCGGCACCGATTACTGGAAGAGCATCGGCCTCGAATACGGAGTTGGCCAAGCGACGGTGGCCGCGCACGTCCACCTGCCGGCGAGCTCGATTCCGACGACGATGGACGGCATCGAGCTCGACGGCTTCGTCGCGAACAACGTCGGCGTCCCCGCGACCTCTGGCTGGCCCGCGCCCACTGCGCAGACGATCTATCTCCTCTTCTTGCACCCGAGCACCGAGCTCACGTTCAACGGCGCCCCCGTGTGCGCGATGTACGGTGGGTACCACTTGAGCACGCAGGTGAATGGCGTACAGATCCCTTACGCCGTCCTCCCGCGGTGCGGCGTCGGCGCGAGGACGTTCGATCGGACGACCAGCTCGGCGAGCCACGAGCTCGGCGAAGCCGCGACGGATCCGCACCCTCTCGCCGACGCGGCGTACAACGGCTTCGACGACAACCACGCCGCGTGGTCGCTGTTCCAAAACCAGACCAACCTCGAGAACGGCGACGACTGCGAGTTCAACAACGACTCGGAGTACACCGAGGCGGCGCCGTTTGCGTTTGCGGTCCAGCGCTTGTGGTCGAACAAGTCCGCCGCGGCAGGTCACAATCCGTGCGTGCCGCTCGCAAAGGGGGCCTACTTCAACGTCACGCCGCTCCAACTCGAGACGGTGCAGGTCAACGCGAGGGTCGGCGGCGTCAAGCTAATGACGAGCAAGGGGATCAACATTCCCGTCGGAGAGACCAAGACGATTGCGGTCGGCTTCTTCAGTGACGCGGCGAGCCCGCCGTGGTCGATCCGCGCGGCCGAGGCGTACAACCCGCAGATCCCCGCGCTGACGCACAACCTCAGCGTCAGCGTCGATAGGACGAGCGGACAGAACGGCGAGATCGCGTACGTCAGCGTCACCGTCAACAAAGCGGGATCGACGGTCGGGAATTCGAAGTACGCGAACCTCAACTTCGTGACTGTGCTGTCGTCGCTCAACAACACGACGCACTACATGCCGATCCTCATCACGAGCAACTGAAGCAGAACGCGAGCCCGAGGGGCGATGATCGCGATCCCCCATCTTCGCACTGCTCGCCTCGCTCTCCGGCCGTGGCGCGAGTCCGACCGCGTGCCGTTCGCGGAGATGAACGCCGATCCCGACGTGATGCTCCACATGCCGTCGCTCCTCTCGCGCGCAGAGAGCGACGCGATGGTGGAGCGCATCGTCGCGCATTTCGAATCGCGCGGGTTCGGGCTTTGGGCTGTCGAGGTCCCGGGCGTCGCGGACTTCGTCGGATTCATCGGGCTCCTCGTCCCGTCGTTCGAGGCGCACTTCACTCCGTGCGTCGAGATCGGTTGGCGTCTCGCGCGTGCGCACTGGCAAAAGGGGTACGCGACCGAAGGGGCGCGCGCGGCGCTCGTGGCGGGCTTCGAACAGGCCGGCCTTGCCGAGATCGTCAGTATGACCGTCGAGCGGAACGTCCGCTCGTGGTCGGTCATGAAGCGACTCGGATTGCATCGATCGGTCGCCGACGACTTTGATCATCCGCGCCTGCCGGACGGTCATCCGTTGAAGCGCCACGTGCTCTATCGGATCACGCGCGCGGAGTGGCGGGAGAGATCGAGCCCCGTCTGACGTTCGTCGCGGTTTCGGCGGGTCGTACGTAAAGGCCGCAATCGACCAATCTCAGTACGAGTGCACGAGGGTATGCAGCTCGCTGTGCGATGCGCGCCCGAGGAGCGGAGACGCACGTCGCGCGATCCCCGACGACCGCGCGGCGTGCATGTCGAACCGCTCGGCGCGGATCATGGGCGATACCGTCCCGTCGAGCACGGCGACGTAACCCGCGTCGACTGCGATGTCGACGAGCCGCCGTCCCGTCGCGGACCGCACGAGATAGCCGCGTATCGAGAGCTCGCCTGCGCGCTCCTTCGCCCCAAGCACGTCGAGCACGTCCCAAGCGCCGTCGTCGGTGGCGAAGGCATCGAGCGCGGCAAGCGTTCGATCACTATCGCTTGCGTCCGCTCCGACGTGAGGGACAGACCAGAGGTAGTACGCGTCGAGCGCGACGCCCCAACGACGACGCAGACCGCTCGCCATCCCGAGCACATCGCGGGTGCGCTGCGAGAGATCCGTTACGACGAGAACGCGTGGCGCGGGCATCACGGCCCGATGTACTTGAAAGCTCCGTGCCACGCGAGCGTGAGGCCGCGCGAGCACGAAAGAACCCGAAACGTGCGGAGAATGACTGTTACCGAACGGTAACTGTCGTTACCAACGTAACGCAGCTCCGCTCGCTCCATGGTCGTTTGCGACCTTTTGCGATTGGCTAAGGTCTTGCTCTGTCGCCGCCGCCTTCTGAAGCGCAGCATCCGCAGCCCGACAAAAACAGTGAGAGTGTAGTCAGCGCCATTTCATCACGATTAACGTCGAACTCGAACCGCAGACCTTGTCAGTCGTAGTGACCTTGGTGTAGTGGCCTCGACCATGAGGAGCGCAAATGCGTAGGTTCTTTCTCTCTGGCATCATCGTCATTACCGCAGCGTCGTTTTCCGGCTGCGAAGACGGGCCCAATTCGCAGTTCACTCCTGCCTCGAACGACGTGCGCGACCGCTGGGGTGACCACGACGGCGGCGCGTTCTCCGAGGACAAAGCGAAGACCTATGACCCGGTCGGAGGCGTGAAGAACGCCAATGAGCTCTGCACGCCCATAGAAAAGCACGCGAAATGGGCGGACATGGTCAAAAGAAAGATCGTTCCTCCCGCGCTCGGTGGCATCAACATCCTCGGTGGCGACGATAAAGTCACGACGTTCGCCGGGCTCACGATCGACCAGGCCGAAAAGGCCCTCTGCCAGAGCACGCCGATCGGCGCCGAATACACCGACAACAACCCGTACAACTGTTGGGGCGATAACTGCGAGGTCACCCTCGGGTACCTCGCGTCGAACCGTCGCGCCATTCAGATCGAAGTCCACGCTGGCTACAAAGGGACGCTCGAGGCGGACAGTCGCGACAAGATGCACAAGTTCGTCTTCAGCGCGGACAACCTGCCAATCACGAAGGACGGTGCCGCGTTCCCGCTCCACTGGAAGGATCCTGTCAAGGTCCGCGCCGAGATCAATGAGCTCTACGACGCGATCTCCGCGACGTACACGACGTTCAATGCAGAGCCCGACTGTGTCTCGACGGCGCACTGCCGCATCGCGGACTTCGACGACGGCGGCGGCTACTTCAGCTTCGGCACGCTGGGCTTCCTCTTCCGGGTGAGCTCGACGATCGCCGCGCAGCCGGCACCGAGCATTCCCGAGCGCATCATCCTCCGCCCGGTGAAGATCATGGGCTACTCGTTCGCCGACACGCTGCTGAAGTTCGACGCCACGGGCGAGGGCCCGGTCGCCGTCGATCCGAACGCGCTCGGCACCGGCAAGGCGTGCACGGTGAAGATGGGGCTCGATTTCAAGGCGTTCCGCGAGAACTGCGTCCAAGTGTGGGGCGCGACGGAGACGGCGGCCAACGGCGAGCTCAAGAACGACATCGAGTTGAAGAAGCTCTTCGGCGGCATCTCGCACAACGATGAGCGTTTCGGGTTCTCGATCGCCGGCCTCAATTCGAACTTCAGCGACAAGACGCTCGCGGCCGACGACATCGTGCGCGACGCGGACCGTCCCACGGACGACGACGTGGCGACGACGTTCAACGTCTCATCGGGGACGCTCGGTCGCATCGCGAACGACTACGTCGGCAATGACGTCAACCAGGCCAAGGACTACCACGGCATCGGGCTCGTCACGCTCGAGTGGATGTACATCGTTCAGGAGTACTTCCAGAACGCGAAGTACCCGAACCCGGCCGACCCGAATCGAAAAACGCTCGGCGATCCGCGATGCCTCGGCGCGAACCCGGCCGACGGCTGCACGGGTCTCGAGGGGATCACGACGTCGGCGCCCGCCGCTTCGCTCGCGGGGCTTCCGGCGGCGCAGGCCGCGAACATGACCGTCAACGCGGTCGGCGCGGCCGCGGCAACGAAGTTCGCGGGGATGCGTATCGGGCTCAAGCCTGGTTCGTGGCGCTCGTACTTCTGCTCCGACGCGAACGGCGTGCTCACGGGCGCGGGCGCCGGCTACAAGAGCTGCGTCGGTGCCGGTGGCTTCGACAGCTACTTCATCACGGCTTACAACCAGCTCAAGGCGGTTTGGGGCAAGGGCGACGAAACGAAGATTCCGGTCGAGGCGCGCGACGTTCGCTTCCTCTTCAAGCAGTGGAACTTCGCGCTCATCAAGTACTTCCAAGTCGCCGGTAACGCCGCCGCGACGCTCCCCCAGGTTCACGCCGGCGTCATCGATCCGGACAACCTCTTCTTCGACGCGATCGGCGCGGGTCAATACGAGTTTGCCGAGTACATCGATCGCCACCTCGTGAACACGGCGGGCCAGGATCCGACGGATCTCGTCATCACGGCCGACATTCTCCACGGGCTCGTGTCCAACTTCGACTTCTCGCGCGATCTCTATCGTGGTGAGCAGGCGATCTACGACTCGCTCCTCGTCGATCGCACGACGAACAAGATCGGCTCCGAGAACTCGGCGCTCTTGATGAACATCGTAGGCAATCCAATCGTCGCGAGCCTCTATCACAACGTCGAAGGCGGTTGGACCGGCTACAAATGCGCGACCGAGAACTTCGGCGCGAACGACGCAACCTGCGACGGGCAACAGGTGCTCACCGACTCGCTCGGCAACGTCCTCTACAACGAAGACGTGCCGCCGACGCCGGTGTTGAAGAAGTACCCCGGCGCCTTCGCGGGCGGGCGGACACCCTTCGCGATGGGGCAATCGTCGAAGCTCAAGATCCTCGAGGTGAAGCAGTTCATCCGCGCCGCGAGGGTCGAAGTCCCCATTCATCAGAATCCGTTCGACATCGGCTCGATGGCACTGCCGCCGCACACGTCGCTCATCCCGTTCATCCCGAAGGGGAATGGCGCCGGATTCCCGATCGCCATCAACGGATCGCAGGAAAAATTCATCAACACCTACGAGCTCGATTTCTCGGGCACGACGATCAGCCTCAACATGAACTTCCAATATCCGCCTGATCCGAAGACGGCGCAGGAAGACACGACAAAGGACATGATCATCCGCGCCGCGGAGACGACGGACTTCCTCGGCGAAGTGTTCGTCTGCCAAGAGTCTACGCAAGGCGACATTCTTCGCGTGCGCATGTACTCGTCGGTCCAAACGATCCTTCAGTGGTTCACCGATCACCCCAGCGCCAAAGACGATTGTGACGTGGTGTTCCGCTACAGCTCGTACGGGAACTACCTCGATTTCATGACGTTCAGGGCAACGGGCTTCCGCCTCGGTATCAATCCGGGCGCGGGCAATGGGCGCGTCATCGACATGACCGTCTACGACCCGACTCTCAACTGAGGATGTCCGGAGAAATCATGAATACCAAGATCACTGCTTCTTTCCTGGCCATGGCGTTCACCGCGTCGGCGGCTGCGCTCGCGGGCGGCTGCGTCGCCGACCGTCCCTCGCGTAACGGCGTCTTCAACGAAAATCAGTACGTGAAGAAGTCGTTCTTGCTCGAGGTGCCGCAGTCACAGGGCGCGACCGAAGACGCCGGCTGGCTCGTCAAAGCGACGGTCACCGAAGTGTCGAGCCCGAACCCGCTCGCGAACATCGGAATGTTCGGTCTCTTCCCGGGCTCGATGGCCAATCCGACCATCGTGAAGTTTCGCCTGTCGCAAGACAAGCTGTCGATGGTCAACACGCGCGAGGTGGTCGGCACGAAGTCGGCCGGTCGCACCGAGGAGATCCTGAACGCCTGGCCGATCACGAACATCGACCTGAAGTACCGAGTCAACCTCGACGGCGAACGGACCAACTTCTACGAGGAGAACCAAGAGCTCGACTGGCAGCTACGCCAGTGGGTCAAGGTGAACTTCGCCAAGAACGACATTAGCGACTTGGCGCCGTTCCCGACGTTCTACCAAGAGAACTTCGCCAAGTGCGTCAGCACGATCGACGCCTCGGTCTCGCTCGTTCCGGGCTCGTTCAAGGTGGACGAAGAGGCTTCGTACATGCAGTGGATGGTGTCGGTGGCGGCGCCGGTGAACGTGACCGACGCTGACTGCACCGCGGCGTACGGCCCGAACGGCGAGGCGGCGCTCCGGCTCGGCAAGAACAACATCACGTTCCGGTTGCTGTACTCGATGACGCGCGCCAAGCCGCTCACGGCGGTGACGTACGCGCCGCTCGAGATCGACGAGCACGATCCGATTCTCCACAAGTACGGACCGCTCTACCAAATCAACCCCGGCCGCGATCCGGTGACGGCACAGGCGAACGCGCGGATCCTCGTCAATCGCTTCGATCCGAAGACGCCGTCCGACAAGCCGCACGTCTGGTACTTCGATGAGGGGTATCCCGAGAAGTACAAAGACTTCTTCCTCGCTCCCGGTGGCATCAAAGAAGCGACGAACAAGCTCCTCGAAGAGTCGGGCGCCACGCTGCGCGTCGACTTCAAGAACGCGAACGACGGGCTTGCGGCGGGGCAGACGCGCCAGTTCGGCGACGTGCGCTACAGCTTCATCCGTTGGCTCTCCGACCGCGACTTCTCGTCGGGATTCTCGGGCGTCGAACAGCAGTTCGCGGATCCGCGCACCGGCGAGACGCTCTCGACGAGCATCCAGATCGCGGACGGGCTCGTGACCGAGTACGCGCTTCGGTTCAACGCCTACCTCGAGTCGGTCGGCGCGAACCCGGCGTTCCTCACGGACACGTGGCCGGATCCGCCCGGCGGCGCGACGTGCAAAGAGGGCGACGTCTCCGGCTTCGTCTTCGAGAACACGATGGATCCGAAGGCGAACAGCGTTCGCAACAAGAACAGCTCGTCTCCGCTCTACGGCAAGATGCAGCAATACCTCGGCAAGCCGGTCGCTCTCTGGGGCAACCTCGGGCCGAGCGACTTCGTCCTCCGCCACGACGACGATCAGGGCGACTTCTATCGCGCGTACTACCCGCTCATCGCGTACTCGATCTTCTCGGATCCCGACGCGAACTCGTTCGTCACCCGCGAAGGCGGCGGCGGCGTCTACGGTCCCGAGGCGATGTGGAAGATGGTCCGCGCCGAGAGCGAGTACCATCAGCTCGCGGAGAGCATCGACCGCGGCATCGCGCCGTACGACGACACCGAAGGTCCCGAAGGCGTGAAGAACGCCGCGCAGTTCGTCAACCGCTGGCGCCAGCTGGCGACGAACCACCGCGAGCTCGACAACGCGATGAAGATCCAACGGCTGGCGCGGACGCTCGACGAGCAACCGCCGGTGACGTTCGACAACGTCATCGCGCGCGACGCCCGCCACTGCGTGAAGGGCAAAGACGGGAACGTGCATTGGGAGTCGCGCCAGGAGTGGCTCGACAACCTCACCGACTCGCTGTGGCGCAGCACCATCTGGCACGAGTACGGTCACGCGCTCGGGCTCGATCACAACTTCATGGCGTCGGTCGACAAGCCCAATTTCCCGACGTACACGGACGCGCAAGGCAAGACCAAGGTCGGGATGTATTCGTCTTCGATCATGGAATACAACGGCGCGCCCGACGACATCTTCGCGCGCTTCGACTCGTGGCCGCCTTACGACGCCGGCGCCATCTCGTGGATCTACGCGAACGACAAACCGAACGGCCCGCGCTCGGAGAAGGCGCTGAGCGGCCAAGTCTCCGCCGACGGACCGTGGAAAGATCCGAAGGGCTTCGCGAACGGGCAGGAGAAGAGGTTTCTCTACTGCAACGCGAGCCACCTCAAGTACACGCCGTTCTGCGCGCAGCAGGATCTCGGAACCACGCCGAGCGAGATCATGGCCAATCAGATTGCCATGTACGAGTGGAACTATCAGTGGCGTAACTACCGCTCGTACAAGAAGTACTGGAACAACAGCCCGTACATCGACGCACCGACGAACATGATTCTCGGAATGCGAAAGTGGCTGTCGCTCTGGGCGTTCGACTGGAGCGAGAGCGAAATCGCCGACACGCTGCGCCGCATCGGCGTCGACGATCCGTCGCCGAATCCGTCGAGGCAGGACTACTTCGCCCAGCTCACGCAGAAGTTCACGCGCGAGATCTCGACCGCGGGGACGATGATCGCGGCGTTCCACAAGGCTGTCATTCAGCAGTCGGCCGGCGAGCGACCGTACGCATCGATCTACGATCGGTATTACGGCGACCAGCAGCAGCAGGGGATCATCCTCGACAAGCTCCTCGCGATGCAGGGGTGGGTCGGGCTCTGGCCGACGGACAACTACGACGCGAACCAGGCGGGTCGCTACATTTCGTCGTACTCGACATTCGGCGAGCGCAACTTCGAGACCCTGTCCGAGGACGTGGTCGCGTCAATGGTCGGCAGTCAGTACGACGTGTATCCGTACTTCATCCCGTCGGCCGTCGCGCTCTTCGCACAGGACACTCATCGCAACGAGTTCAGCGGACGCATCGAAGTCCGCGAATGGCTCGGCGGGTGGACGTTCTACCGGCCCGAGGACTTCCTGAACTTCTTCAAGCGCATCGCGGTGCAAGCGGGAGTGCCCGGTTGCACGAGCCTCAACGACCTGGCGACGTGCACGTACGACGTGACGGCGAACGGTAGCGTGATCAACGAGCTCATCGGGCCCGACAAGATTGCGTACATCTGGTCGTACGTTTACGACCGCAACGTGTGGGTCCTCGCGCGAAAGGATCGCAACATCGCGACGTACAAGATCTTGCTCAACTACAACGACGACATCCTTCGTCAGAAGGACGACGGCACGTACGGCGCGTACACGTTGCTGAAGCCGATCAAGTACATGCTCGATTCGTTTCACACGTACAACTAGGTCGTGCGCCGCTTCATCGCCGTCGTTGCAGCTGGCGCGCTCGCGCTGGTGGGGCTCGTGCATTGCTCGAGCCCCGTCGATGCGCCGCACTCACAGGACGCGGCTCCCGACGTCGAAGACGGCGGCGATGGTGGTGTCTTCGACAGCGGTCAGTTCAAGGTGCCGGACACCGCGCCGCCGGATCAGATGCGCGACGTGCACGTCGACGTCGTTCCGGCGCCTTGCTGATCAATACGAGTGCACGAGCGGATGAACCTCGCTGCACGGACGACAAAGCGCGTTGGCTAGTCCGGAGTTTCGTCGCGTCCGTCCGGCGATCGCTTTGAAGATCGGACCGCTCTGATCTTCGTCGCACTGGATGCACGTATTGAGCGCGCCGTCGGGGAGCTGGTACGGGTTTTTGATCTCCGCGATGCACGGCACGAGGCAGACGGTGCGCGTGTGGAGCGTGTCCCAGTACCACGCCTGCGCGCACGGTAAATCGAAGCCGAGCGCTTGCAAGCAGGTGACGTTCGCGTCTTGTCCGCCGTCGCCGAATCCCTTCAAGCCGCAGTCGCGAACCGGCGTCGCCAGATCGTTCTCGCGCATGTACACGGCGAGGTTCGAGAGCGTCGAGCAGACGCCGCAGTGACCGAAGTGGGTCGGCGACGCGCCGGCCGCGCGCGCGGCGGACTCGGACGGATACGTGACGAGCGTGTACGGACGCGGTCCGCTCGCAGGCGGCGCGCCGGGGACGACGCCGCACACGGTGCCGGGCGGGTCGTCGGGCGGAGGCATCGACGCGTACGGATCGCTCGCGATCGGCGGGTACGGCGTCGCGATCGTCCACCCGTCGACAAGCGATTGGATGAACGCGGTCGTGTAGTCGGGCGGCGCGAAGACGCTCCCATCGAACGCGCACTCGGGGCGGCATTGATCCGACGTGAGCCCGGTCTTCTCGTTCGGGCGCCCGAAGAGCGTAGGGCACGAACCCGCGTCGTTCGCGGGAGTGGGCGACGACGAGTGGCACGCGGCCGCGGCGATCGCGGCGCACGCGACGAGCGCGGCGATCGGAACCAGCGCGAGCTTCACCGCGGGTGAAACATCGAGTTCGGGATCACCGCGGCCATTTGGTCGCGCGTGATCGCGCCGCGCTCGTCGACCGCGTAGTCGTCCTTTTCGATTTGAAACGTGCGCGTGCCGGTGACGTCGGCCTTGCCGACGACGCGGTACGGAATCGTCGGCATCGCCACCGACTGTTGTACGAGCGCGATCGCGAGATCGAGCGGCACGGCGAGAGGGACACGGATCGACGTCGTCCTGTTCGCGGGGAGCCACATGCCCTCGGGGGGCGCGTGGAAGTCGAGCGGCAGCGGGTAGCGATCGGCCATGATGACCTGCCCGCGCATCGCGCGAACGGCGACGTCGTAGCTGTTCGGGTTGTAGACGTCGACGAAGATGGTCATCAAAACGCCGATGCTCGGCGGAAACGTCGCAGCCTGAAACCCGCTAATTTCAGCGTGATTCAAGTGCATCGTCGGCTTGCTCACGCAACCGGAGCTCGTGCATGCGAGCGCGACGAAGAGAGTGAGAGCGGCGGGCGAAAGCAAAGTGCGGAGGGGGGTCACACACCAAGTGTACACGCAGGTTCACCGTCGTCGCGCGAGGCGCACACGCAGGCCGTGTCTCGGGCGCAGCGTGACCGACGGCTCGGGGATCGCGCGAGGCTTCGGCAGCACCTTCACGTCGAACGCGCGCGCGAGTGTCGCGAGGAGGAGCACGGCTTCGAGCTGCGCGAACGACTGCCCGATGCAGAAGCGCGGACCGCCGCCGAACGGGAAGTACGCGTAGCGAGGCAAGCGCTTCGCGAGATCGTCCTCCCAGCGCTCGGGGCGAAACGTATTCGGTTGATCGAACCAGCGCGGATCGCGGTGGATCGACCACGGGCAGAACCACACCTGCTCGCCGCGACGAATGCGGTAGCCGCCGACGTCGACGTCCTCGCGCGCCTCGCGCCCCATCGACCACGCCGGCGGATAGAGACGGAGCGACTCGGCGATGACGTGGCTCGCGTAGCGCAGGTTCGGGAGATCCGCGAACGTCGCGTCGCGATCGCCGAGCACCTCATCGAGCTCGCCCACGAGCTTCTTCTTCACGTCCGGATGCTCGGAGAGGAGGAGCCACGTCCACGAGAGGTTGATCGCCGTCGTCTCGTGGCCGGCGAGAAAGAGCGTGAGGCACTCGTCGCGGAGCTGCTTGTCCGACATGCGCGAGCCGTCTTCGTCCTGCGCGTGGAGGAGCATCGAGAGAAGATCGTCGGTCTCGGCGGCACCCGCGCGGCGCCGCTCCTCGATGACGCGGTAGATGATCGCGTCGAGCTTGGCCACCGAGCGATTGAACCTTCGCCGCTGCGGAGTCGGGAGCTTTCGCAGGAGCGGGACGAAGAGCTCGAGCGGATCGGACACGACGGCGAGCACCGCTTCGAGCGCCTCGCCGACGTCCGCTGCGTGATCGCCAACGTTCGCGCCGAAGAGCGTCTGCGCGACGATGTCGAGCGTGAGACGCATCATGTCCTTGTGGACGTCCCGCTCTTCGCCGTCGCGCCACGTGCGCGCGAGACGCGACGCGTGATCGACCATGATGCCGGCGTACGCCGCGATCCGATCGCGATGAAACGCAGGCTGCGCGAGGCGGCGCTGCTTGCGCCAGAAGTCCCCTTCACTCGAGAGGAGGCCTTTGCCGACGACCGGCTGCAGCGTCGTCTGGAGGAACTTGTCTTTTTGCCAGAGCCGATTGCGCGTGACGAGGATGTCCTCGACGAGATCGGGATGGCTGAGGAGCGTGACCTTCATCGGACCGATCGCGACCTCGACGACGTCGCCGTGCGTTTCGCGCATGTCGCAAAGGAAACGGAGCGCATCGCGTCGAAAGGCGATGATGTTGCCGAGCAACGGGAGGCGGGGAGCGCGCGGCGCGTCGGGCATTGCGAGCAGCCTTGCACAGATGGGGCGTAGGATGATCGACGAGATGCGCCGGCTCGTACCCATGGTTGTCCTACTCGTCTTGACGACGGCCCTAGCGTGCTCGAACAAGAAGAAGCCGACGACCGATTCGCTGCCGCTCGACGAAGTGAGCCGCGACGACGTGATGCGCGAGCAGAAGCAGATCCAAAGCGGCGAAGTGGTCGGGCAACTGCTCATGGCGCCGAAGGTCGAGCTCGACTACCGCGGCATCACAGTGAACGGTCGCCTCGTCGCGACGGCGAGCGAGCTCGACACGACGAAGCTCGTGCGGATCCAAAAGGTCTTCGAGTGGCTCAAGGGGATGAGGGACCATTGGAAGACGATCCATCCTGGCGAAGATTTCCACGGGCTCATCGAGCTCGACGCCGCGCCCGAGGCCGACGCGCTCGCGGGCGAGAGCTTGATCGAAACCGCCGCGGTCGCCGGCTACCCGCGCGTGCGGCTGAAGATCGAAGAGATCGCGTGGGACGCGATGCTCACCACGCCGCGCCCGCCGCGCATCGACGGGGAGACCGACGCGAAGGTGGACATTCGCTTGCGTCTTCGTCGCGGGCTCGTCGGTTGGGAGATCGATGCGCTCGCACGCGGCCCGTGCGACGCGCGACCGAACGTGAAGACGCGTGTCGTGAAGTCGGAGGCGCTCTCCGGGCTCGTCGACGAGCTGTGTCCGACGGCAGAGCGTTGTCTCTTGTCGGTCGAGGCGTCGCCGGGCGCGCTCCTGACCGTCGCGAAGCTCGTCGCGCCGGCGTTCGGACCGGGACGACCGACGAACGTCACGCTCGATCTATTTCCAGGCGAAGGGGTGAGCCCCCCGCTCGACGGCGGCGTCATCGGCGGCTCGTTCGCGAACAGTTGGGACGATAGTCCGTTCGGCGACCTCGGTGCGCTTCTCCCGCCGCCCGCGTCGAGCTCATCGCTCGCGATCCTCGGGCCGCCACCGAAAAAACCAGCGAAGGTCCTCACGGGCGTCGTGCAAGTGAACGGTCGGCTCGCCCCCGATGCCGTCGACAAAGTCGTGCGCGCGAAGCTCGATCCGGTGCGCGCGTGCTACGAGGGCGAGCTGCGCAAGAACCCGACGCTGCAGGGGCGCGTCGCGGTCAAGCTCGCGATCGACGCGTCGGGTGCGGTGGCGCAGGCGTGCAACGGCGGATCGGATCTCCCGAGCGCGACGGCGATTGCGTGCATCGTGCAAGCATCGTCGCAGCTGTCGTTTCCCGCGCCGGAAGGGGGCACGGTGAACGTCGTCGTGCCGTTCATGCTCTCGCCTCCGTGACGCTTCGGGATCACATCCACTACTTGTGCGTCAGGCACGTCGACGAACCGGTTGCGACGTCGACGCTCTGATCCGCGCGCGCCGCGACGACGGCGTCGAAGCCGATACCGATCGAGATCCCGTCGCACGCGCGCTCGGGATCCTGCGTGCCGTCGAGGAGGATGTCCGCGGCCTGGAGGATCAGCTGCGTCGCTTCATCGCGGAACTTCGAATCGCAACCGCCGACCGAAATCGCCGGGAGCATCGCCCCGAAAATGCGCGCAGCTTCATCGGCCGGGATGATCGCCGAGAGGACGCCGTGCGTGATCGATCGCCCGTCCGCGGAGAGCGGCGCGGTCACGACCACGTGCGTGATCGGAATCGGAACGAGCGTGCCGCGGAAGGGAAGGTGGAGGTACGTCTGCCCCGTCCCCTCGCCCGAGACCCACACGCGCTCGGTCGCGTACGCGGCGTCGAATCGAAGCTTCGGCGCCAACGCCGTGTCGACGGTCGATCGCAGGAGCGGCCACTTGTCGTCGCCGTTCCACGTCGGCGTCGCAGCGAGCGCGCCCGCTCCGAAGAATGCGCCGGAGAGGCCCGTGTAGCTCGCGCCCGCGCCGACCGAGCCGACCTCGACGAGGTTCGTGAAGTGACCGTCCGCGATCTCCTGATTCGCAACCCTCGCGAAGTCCTCCCCGAACGTAGTGAGCAGCAGCGGGAGCAAGTTCTCGCCGAACGAGTTGTCGATCCCGTCGACGCCGTCCGTGTGCGTCGACTTGCTGGCGCCGACGGCGAGGCGGCAGGCGTTGGTCGATGTGCGCGACGTGATGCGGTGATCGATGTCGTAGCCGAAGCCCCTCCACGCGCCGACTGTCGCCCGACCGTCCCATTCGGTGTCGCCGAGGTAGAGCTTTTGGATCGCGAAGAGCGCGGGGCGCGCGCCGTCGGGGACGTGCGCGACGGCGGGCGGCGCCGGCGGCTCGTGGTGCGGTCCGAGATCGACGTCGACGGGAGCAGGCGGAGCTGCCGCGCTGCACGCAAAGGAGAAGGAGGCCAAGGAAGCAAAGAGAAGAGCCATCGAGCGCATGGCTGTCCATTGAGCACGTTGCGCGCCACGCTCCCGTCACGTTGTTCATCGGTGAATCGCGCGGGATTTTCCGCGCAGAGGGCGCGTCGGGCGCCGATCGTGGCATCGCGACTACACCGCGTGACGAATCCGGGCGATGACGTCTCTTCGGGTGACACGTGGTGGCGCTACACTCGGAGGATTGGGGGTTCACATGCTTCGTTCTCCTGCGCGCGCGCTCGCTGTCTTCGCTCTCGCTTCGGTGCTCGGTGTCGTTGCTCAGGAGCGCCCTGCGTCGGCGTGCGGCGGATGCTTTCATGGCGTCGCGCCGACCGAGCGTACGGTCGTCACCGGTCACCGCATGGCGTTCTCGATCTCGACGAAGCAGACGGTGCTCTGGGATCAGATTCAGTACTCCGGCGATCCGCGCGAGTTCGCGTGGGTGCTTCCGGTGCAGCCGGGGACGACGATCGAGGCGTCGTACGACGAGTGGTTCGCCGCGCTCGACGCGAGCACGCAGCCGCAGATCATCGGCCCGACGCCGAGCGGTGGCGGTAACAGCAGCGGCGGCGGCGGATGCGGATGCGGCTCGTCCGCCGATAACGCGCTCTCCGCGAGCGGCGGTGGTCCTGGTCACGGCGAGGTGCAGGTCATCACGCAGCAGGTCGTCGGACCGTACGAGTCGGTCACGTTGCGCGCGACCGATCCGCAGGCGCTCGAGACGTGGCTCTCGCAACATGGATACGATCTCCCTGCGGCGATCAAGCCGACCGTCGACGCGTACACGTCGGAGGGCTTCGACTTCATCGCGCTTCGCTTGCTCCCGGGGCAGGGCGTTCGCGCGATGAAGCCGGTGCGCGTGATCACGCCGGGCGCGGACGCATCGTTGCCGCTGCGCATGGTCGCGGCAGGTGTCGGCGCGAACGTCGGCATCACGCTGTGGATCCTGGGCGAAGGGCGCTACGAAGCGCAGAACTTCCCGAACGCGTCGATCGACGACGCGAAGCTCGTGTGGAGCTCGTCGGCGAATCGATCGAACTACGAAGATCTCGCGACGTCGACGATGGCTACGGCGAACGGGCGCACGTGGCTGACGGAGTCGGCGCAGCCCGCGAACCTCGTGCGCACCGGAGCGGGGCGGAGGCCGGGGCCATACGCCAACATTCCAGGGCTCGCCGACGCGTACTACGGCACGTGCGGCGCGCGGCCGCCCTGCACGAGCGCGCCGATCAGCGACGCGGGCGACGAAGGCGGCGACGGATCCGCGGACGCGGCGAACGACGCGGCGAACGACGCATCGAGCGACGCCGGCTCGACGTGCCCGTCGATGAACGGACCGAGCGACTGCCCGTGGTTCGACGATCTCGCGTTGGCGACGGATGGGCAGCACGCGACGAACCTTTGGGTCACGCGCGTGCGCGCGTTCTTGCCGGCGGGCGCGCTCGGCGCGGGCGATCTGCGCTTGACCGCGTCGTCGCCGCAGACGCAGGTGACCAACGTGCACTACGCGAGAACGACGACCGCGACGGGGGCGTCGATCGCGGCGCGTCCGGTCGACACGACCGCGAGCTCGGTGTTCCTCGCGGGGATCTTCGCGCTGATCACGGGAGCGATGCTACGAAAGCGGAAGTGATCTACGCGCGTCCCCCCGATCTCGGCGTCGTCGCCGCCTACTTCAACCCGTGCGGGTTTCGCACGCGCGCGTACAACTTCGAGCGCTTCGTCGAGCCGTTCGTCGACTCGGGAATCCCGCTCGTCATCGTCGAGGCGAGCTTCGACGGCGATGCGTTCACGCTCCCCGAGCGCCACGCGAGCGTGCGCATTCGCGGACGCGACGTGATGTGGCAGAAGGAGCGCCTCCTCAACGTCGCCGTCGCGCGCTTGCCCGCGTCGTGCACCAAGGTCGCGTGGCTCGACGCCGACGTGCTGTTCGAGCGCGCGGACTGGGCGGTCGAGACGTCGAGCCGACTCGAGTCGCATGCGGTCGTGCAGCCGTTCGATCAGGCGGTGCGATTACGACGCGGTGAGCTTCGATTTCCGGGCGATGGTGACACGTGGGAGGGCTTCGCTGCCGTCTCGCTTCGACGTCCGCAAGAGCTCTTGCGAGGGAACTTCGAACGGCACGGACACACCGGCTTCGCGTGGGCGGCTCGTCGCGAGATCCTCGATCGTCATCTCATCTACGACGCGTGCATCGCCGGCAGCGGGGACCACATGATGGCGCACGCGTTCTGCGGCGACTGGGACTCCGCGTGCATCCGTCGCATCTTGGGACCGCGCGGCGCGCACCGCGATTACTTCGCTGCGTGGAGCCAACGCCTCTACGCCGACGTGCGCGCGCGCGTGTCGTTCGTGCCGGGGCGGCTGCTTCATCTGTGGCACGGCGAGATGGCGAATCGAAAGTACGTGCTCCGCAACCAGGAGCTCATGGACCTCGAGTTCGATCCGCGCAACGACGTGCGCGTCGGCGAGAGCGGATGTTGGGAGTGGTCGAGCGAGAAGCCGACCATGCACGCGTGGGCGCGGCAGTACTTTACCGATCGCCGCGAAGACGAAGGCGGCGAGCCGATGGTGGCGCGAGAGGAGCTGCGCGAATGAGCTGGCTCGTGATTGTGTTGGCGGTTGGTTTCTTGATCTGGGCGATCATCGTCCGCGTCGCGAAGTCTCGGCCCGGCGGACGCTTGCCGCAGGGACGCGGCGGCGGCGGAATGCGTGGAGGCGGCCCGCGGTTCGGCGGATCGTTCACGCCTAACCAGCGCCCTCAGCAGCAGACTCCGTTTCTGCATCGCGACGATCGTCGTGACGATCGCCGCGACCACGAGCTGCTCACCGCGGTCGTGGTCTCGGATCAACTGAACCGCGCGGCGGATCGTTTCGAGAACGCGGGTGACCACGAACGCGCGGCGCGCGCGCGCGAAGCGGCGGCGAACGTCAACGACGACAACCTCGAAGAGGCGCGCGACATGGCCGACGACCTCATCGGGCACGTCGAGGGGGGCGGCGAGTCGAGCGGCGCATCGGGGCACGAGTCGACGCACGAGTCGGCGCACGAGAGCAGCACGTACACCGACAACAGCTGACGCGCGTTCAGAGCTTCGACTTCACGCGCCTCAAGGCATCGGCTCCGTCGCGGGCGCCGACGCTCCCTTGGGGAATGACCGCGCACGGCGGCACGGGCGACAGGCTACGCGATCCGAAGAGGCACCAGCGAGTCGGGACTCGAGACGGTCCGTCCGTCGATCGCCCGCCGAACCGAGAGCACGAGCTCTTGTGCGGTGAACGGCTTGCGAATGAAGTGCGCGAGCGGCCCGAGCTGCGCGCCCTTCAGCGCGGGGTGCTGACTGTAGCCGGACATATAGAGGATCTTCATGTGCGGGCGCTCCGCCAGCACGCGAGCGACCAACGTCGGTCCATCGATGTCGGGCATGACGAGGTCGGTCAGCAGCAGGTCGATGCGACCACCGTGCGCGTCGAGGATGTCGAGCGCGGCCTGCGCGCCGCGAGCTTCGAGCACCGTGTACCCGCGCGACGTGAGCAGCCTCCGAACGACGCGCCTCACCGGCTCCTCGTCTTCGACCACGAGGATCGTCTCTGCTTGCGTCTGCACCGGGGTGCGGACGAGCTCGGGCGCCGCGGGGGCTATGCTATCGCCGTGTCGCGGAAAGCAGATCCTGAACGTCGCGCCGCGCCCAGGCTGCGACGTGACCGCGATGCCGCCGCCACTCTGTTTGACGATGCCAAAGACGGTGGCGAGGCCGAGGCCTGTCCCTTTGCCGACCTCTTTCATCGTGAAGAATGGCTCGAACACGCGACCGCGTGTGGCCTCGTCCATTCCGACGCCCGTGTCGGTGACCGCCAGCATGACGTACGCGCCGCTCGCGACGCCCATCTCGAGCGCCTCCGTGGCGCCGAGCATGACGTTGCTCGACTCGACGGTCACTTTGCCGCCGGCAGGCATCGCGTCGCGCGCATTCACGACGAGATTGAGCAGCACCTGATCGATCTGACCCGCGTCGGCCTGGATCGAGCCGACGTGAGGAGCGAGGGCAGTCGACAGCTCGATGTCCTCGCCGATGATCCGCCGGAGCATCTTCTCGATCGCCGTGACGACGTCGTTGAGGGAGAGCACCTGCAGCTGCGAAGGTTGCTTGCGACTGAAGGTCAGGAGCTGGCGCGTGAGGGCGGCGGCTCGCATTCCCGCCGATTCGATCTCCTTGATGTCGTCGTACAGCGGCTGCCCCATGGAGAGCGTCTCGAGCGCGAGCTCGGCGTACGAGAGAACGACCGCGATGATGTTGTTGAAGTCGTGCGCGATGCCTCCGGCGAGCTGCCCGATGGCCTCCATCTTCTGCGCCTGACGGAGCCGCTCTTCGAAGCGCCGCTTCTCCGTCACGTCCGCGACGGTCGCTTGCCTCGCGGGCCGGCCGTCGAACGTCACCGCCTGCGACGTCACCTCGACGTTCATCAGCGTGCCGTCCTTCTTCCGGTGCGTCTTCACCCCGATGTTCGTCATGCCGTCGGGCGCCCAGTGCGCGCGCTCGACGAGATCCAGGACGTCGCTCGCGGGCTTGAGGTCGCGCATGGTGAGCGCGAGGAACTCCTCGCGCGAATATCCGTAGAGGCGGACCGCCGTTTCGTTCACGGCGAGGATGCGAAGCGTCTCGCGATCGAAGAGCAGGATCGGAAGGGGGCTTCCTTCGAACAAGGTGCGGTAGCGCTCTTCGGAGCTGCGTCGCAGAAGCTCGGCGCGCTCGCGATCCGCTTCGGCGCGCAGGCGGTCGGTGATGTCGCGGGCGACGGTGAAGACCGCCGGCCGATCGTCGAACGTGATGTCGTTGTGGGTACCTTCGACGACAACCTCGCCGCCGTCGCGACGAACCCAGCGGACTCGAATCGAGCCCGTCACCTCCCCCGACATCCGTCGCGGCCGATGGTCTTCGAGAGCCGCACGGTCCTCCGGATGCACGAACGCCTCGAGCGAATGTTTGCCGATTAAATCGGACGGATCGTCGTACGCGAGCATGCGCGCCATCGCTCGGTTCGCGTAGACGATGAGCAGACCCTCACACACGAACACCGCGTCAGGCGACGCCTCGACGAGCGACTTGAAGCTCGCTTCGGAGCGACGAAGCTCCTCGTAGAGATCCTGCATCTCGCGCGACGACGTGAGGAGCGATCGCTCGACCGTGTACCTGTCTTGATCCGCGTCGGTGTACGTCGCGCGAACGCGCGCTACGAACGCGCGCCATTGTTCGAGGTCGGGTGGCGAGCCTTCGTCGAGCCCGAGCTTCTTGAGTTGGCGGCGGAGGAGAGACGGCATTCAGCTCTCGGAGATCGTCGTGAGCGTCATGGTCTGGTTGTGCAAATCGCAGGAGCCGGAGGCAAAGGGGGAGATTTCGCCGTACGAGTAGAAGCCGACCTGCTCCGTTCCGGACGGCAGAACGTCGAGCGTGGCTTCGAGCTCCTCCTCTGTACGCTCACCGAGAACGAGTCGCCGCCCGACGCAGCTGATCGCGACGGCGAGAAGATCGCCACCGCCTCGCGTCGTCGCGCGCGCCATCGTCGCCGCGTCCGACGCGCCTTGGACCAGACGATCGAAGTTCGCGCGCATCAGCTGCACGAGCGATCCGGTCGGGATGTCGCCCGCGAATGTGAGCGACTGCGCGTCTTCGTCGACGGCGAGCACAGTGCGGACGAGCTGCTTCTGCTCCTGCTCTTCGGCGCGCATCGCGAGCGGGAAGAGGAGCGCGGTCGCCGGAAGACCGGCGGCGCGGTCGCCGAGGTACTCCTTGTAGAGCTTCAGCGCGGGCTTGCCGTCGAGCTCGTAGAGAACATTTCCAACCGCCTTGGTGACGCGTCGTTCCAGACCGAAGAGGTCCCATCCGCCGCGGGAGCCATGCGTGACGAGGGCTCGTTCGCCGTAGAGTCCGACGGCCGCGAGGCGGCGCGGCGCGGGATCGGTCCCGTCGAACACCCACGTCTTCTTGAAGCGCTCGCCGTCCGCCGCGAGTCCACCGGTGACGATCACCGACGGCGGCGTGACGGAGTTGATGCCGCGAACGAGCTCGCTCCCGTTCACTTCGAGCCCTTCGCTGAGGACGATCATCGCGCGCAAATCGGGAGCCGCGAGTCGTTGCGCGATGTCGACGCCGGCGGAGAACGACGCGGCGGCGGGACCGGTCGGCGACGAGGCAGCGCGGAGCTTCGTGCCATCGAAGCGCACGATGGCGGCGACGATCCCGGCGTCGTGGATTTGCGCGCCGCAGATCTCGCCGGCGGTCGAGCATCCAATGACGCGCGCGCGCGGAAAGGCGGCGCGAAGGTCGCGGAGCGGCTGCGGGGCGTCGCCGAACGAGGAGGCGCCGAACGCGACGACCAGCGTGTCGTCGGAGTCCATTTCGATGGGGAGCTCGCCTGTCCAGCCGCCGCTTTGCGTAAACCGTCGGGTCTCTCGTCTCATGCGTTCTCCGGTTGGCGCGCGCGTGTCGGACCTTTGGCGCCATACCTGGAAACGGCGTGACGTAGGGGTGACTTAAGGGCTGACGCGAGAAGAGATGCGCGCGGCCGGTCGCTCATCCGTCCGACGAATACCCGTCATCACGACATCCGATTGGGCCGCGTCGTCGTTGCGCCTTAGCTTCCGCGGTGAACCCCGGAGGCACCATGTTCGACGATCCTCTCTCTCTCCCCGCGCGTGCCTCGGTGACGATCACGTCGCTCGTCTTCGTCATCCTCGCGCACCGCGTGCTCTTTCGGCGCGGCCCGCGTGCGCTCGCAGGGGCGATCGCGTTCGGTGTGGCCTTCGTCGTCGCCGCGGCGTTCGCGCACGTGCAGCCGCTCGTCGATACGTTGCCGCGCACGTTTCCGTTCGGGCTCGTCCTCGGGCTATCGGCGGCGACCGCATCGCTCTTCTCCTCGCGCGCGCGCGACGCGTTCGATGCGCTCGACGACTCCGAGGTGCGGCTGCTCTTGTCGGTGCGCGCGATCTTCGGCGCGCTGCTGATCGCGCTCGCCGCGCTCGGCCACTTCCCGGTCGCGTTCGCGATCTCGGCCGGCCTCGGCGATCTCGCGGTCACGTGGATCGCGCTCGCCGTCCCCGCGCGTCTCGGCGCCGACGGCCCGCGATGGGCGCGCCTCTTGGTTCACGGCGTCGGGCTCGCGGACATGCTCATGGTCCTCTACTTCGCGGTCACCGCCGTTCGTCCGTGGTCGCTCGCGCACGGCAACGCGACCACCGCGATGACGTTGCCCTGGCTCTCGGTGCCCCTTATGTTCGCGATCAATGCGCACGGTGTTCGAGGGGCAGCGGGCGCGCGCGCCGAAGCTGTCGGCAATGGATCTGAATCTGCTCGTCGCGTTCGAAGCGCTCTACCGTGAACGGAGCGTGACGAAGGCCGGGCGACGTCTCGGTCTCTCGCAGCCCGCGACGAGCGCCGCGCTCGGTAAGCTCCGGGCGCTGCTCGGCGATCCGCTCTTCGTGAAGACACCGCGCGGGCTCGAGCCGACGGAGCGATGCGAGGCGCTCGCCGCACCTGTCGCGCACGCGCTCACCGATTTGCGCGACGCGCTCGGCGACGAAGAGTTCGATCCCGCGACGACGGATCGCGTGTTTCGCGTCGGCGCGGTCGACGCAGTGATCGCGGTGGTGATGCCGCTCGTCGCCGCGACCTTCCAGCGCGAAGCGCCCGGCGCGCAGCTGAGCTTGCGGTCAATCGATCCGGGGAGCGCCGTCACGCTGCTCGAAGCGCGCGACGTCGATCTCGCGATCGCGGTTGTGCCGAACGTTCCGCAGCATCTTCAGTCGCAAGCGCTCTTCGACGTGCCGATCGTCCTCGCGATGCGCCCCGAGCACCCGATGCGCCGTACGCCGACGCTCGAGGACCTCGGCAAATACCCGCACGCGATGGTCGTCTTCGCCGGTCCGGCGCGCACGCCGATGGACGACGCGTTCGAAGCGGCCGGCGTGCGTCGTCACGTCGCGATCGTCGTCAGCTCGTTCTTGGCGTTGCCCGACCTGCTCGCGGAGACGGACGCGATCGCGATTCTGCCGGCGCCGTTCGTGAAGGCGCTCGAATCGCGCGGTCGGCTGCGGTCGGCGCCGCTGCCGAAGTCGATCGTGCGCGCGCCGTTGAAGATGAAGCTCGTGTGGCCGGCGCGGCTCGGGAGCTCGCGTGCGTGGCGCTGGGTGCGGGAGAAGATCGCGGCGGCCGCGGACGAGAGGACATAGCGCGATGGCACTCGAGATGCGTCCCGTCTGCGAACGATGCTCGGCTGCGCTCACGCACGACGCCGACGCGTTCATCTGCTCGTACGAGTGCACGTTCTGTCGCGCGTGCACCGAGTCGATGCGCTCGCGTTGCCCGAACTGCGGCGGCGAGCTCGTCGCGCGACCGCGGCGAATCGCGAAGACGTCGCCGGCAACGGGAACCTAAAATTAGCGTCGGCGTCGGGCGGGCGCGAGTCGTGCGTCGCGCGGAGAAGTCACTCGAACGCATGGCACGACGATGGCGCGCAGGCGCGTCGCGGCGCAGAGCACGATGAAGTACGCTCTCACAATGACGCTGCCTCTCCTGGCGTGCTCTTCGTGCGGTCGTCACGTTCGCTCCGAGACCGCGTGCCCATTCTGCGCGGCGCCGCTCGACTCGCGAAAAGCGGCGGCGCGTGTCGCGCTCGCCGTCGCGCTCGCGACAGGCGGCGCGGTGGCGACGGGCTGCTTCGGCGCCGTCTACGGCGGTCCGCCGCCTGGATACAACCGTGGTGGACTCGACGCGAGCGCGGGCGCCGATCCGGACGCGGGCGCGACGATCGACGACGCCGCGGTGGCCAATCCGCCCGTCGAGCCGACGCCGACGACGACGCGGCCGCCGGGCCCCGCGCCGATGTACGGAGCGCCGCCGCCGCCCGAGCGTCCCTGAAGCGTCGTGCGCGCCGGCGCGTCGATCTCAGTCGCGCCCCTCAGCGAACCCGAGGGCTGACATCCGAACAAACGAATGGATTGTCCGCCGTCCCGGACACACCTTTCTCGCATGAACGAGAGAGTCGAATTCGTGTTGCGCGCCATCCCGATCGGCGTCGGCGCCACTTTGGTGATGGACCTGTGGGCCACGTTGCTGCGGCGGTTCGGAGTCCCATCGCTCAGCTTCGCGTACCTCGGGCGCTGGATCGGTCACCTTCCGGAAGGGCGCTGGATTCACGAGAGCATCGCCAAAGCAGCTCCGGTCAAAGGCGAGCTCGTCATCGGATGGAGCGCGCACTACGCGATCGGTCTCACGTTCGCCGCGCTCTTGCTCTCGACGTTCGGGTTGAAGTGGGCGCGTTCGCCGTCGCTGCTCCCCGCGCTCTTCATCGGGATCGTGACGGTGTTGGCGCCGTTGCTCGTCTTGCAGCCCGCGTTGGGATCCGGCATCGCATCGTCGAAGACCGCGACTCCCGTCTTCAATTGCATCAAGAGCGTCGTCACGCACACGATCTATGGCTTTGGCATGTACCTCGCCGCTCTCGCGACGGCGTCGCTCGTCCCCGTGGGAAAGTGAGCCGCGATGCAAGCCTTCGATTGGGCCGGCGCGCGCGGCGAGAAATGGCGCATTCACCTCTCGGGCATGGAGTCGACGCTCCTGCCCATCGACGAGCCGCTCCTTCGCGCCCTCGCGATCGACGCACCGTCGCGAATCGCCGACCTCGCGTGCGGAGGAGGCGGCACGACGATCGAAGTCGCGAAGCACGCGCCGACAGGAAGCATCGTTCACGGCTTCGACGTCTCTCCGAGCCTCATCGAGCTGGCTCGCAGGCGAACGCGCTCCGACGAACGCGCGATCGTCTTCGACGTCGCGGACGTCGCGATGGCAGCGCCGGACAAACCGTATGAGCGTCTGGTCTCGCGCTTCGGGGTCATGTTCTTCGACGATCCGCGCGCCGCGTTTGCCAACTTGCTGCGCTGGCTCGCGCCGGGCGGACGGTTCGCGTTCGCGGTCTGGGGCCCTCCGTCCGAGAACCCGTGGACGACGAGCGTGCGCGACGCCGTGGCTCGGATCGTCGAGATACCGCCGTCGGAACCGGAAGCACCGGGCCCGTTTCGATACGCGGACGCCGCGGGCTCCGACCGTTTGCTCGCGCTGCTCGATCACGCCGGCTTTGCCGAGCTCGACGTGCGCGAGTGGCGAGGAGCGCTCCCGATCGGCGGCCACGTCTCGCCTGCGGAGGCCGCGCGCTTCGCGCTCGCGTCGTTCTCTTCCTTCGCCGAGCTGCTCGCCAAAGCAGGCGACGCGGCGCAGGACGACGCACGCCGATCGGTGACCGCTCTCTTCTCCGATCATCAGCGAGACGGCGCCGTCCGGATGGACGCGTGCGTCCGCATCGTCACCGGCGCGCGCCCATGATCGAGGTCGCCGCCGCGAGCAACGGATCGTTCGCGCGGCTCGCGAGATGGGCGAACAGCACGCGCACCAGCGTCGGAGATTCGAAGACGAGATCGACCTCTCCGCGCGCACGCGCATCCTTCGCGGTATCCGAATGCAGCAGACCCACTCCGATCCCGCCGGCGATCAACGTCCGCGTGACGAGCTCGCGATCGACGCTGATGATTCGTTTCGGTCGAATGTGATGCGCCTTGAACAAGCTCTCCGCGGTCTGTCCGCAACACGCGCTCGATGCCGGGTAGATCCACGGCACATCGGCAAGAGCACGCCAATCCAAAGGTTCGGATGCGGCGACGCGTCCAGGAGGTGCCGCGACGTACGTCGTGAACGTGGACACTTCGATTGTGGTCAGATCGGGATCGGGATCGCCGGCTTCGTTGTAGAAGCCGGCATCGAGACTGCCATTGCGAATGCCCGTGAGGACGTCCGCTGACGTGCCGTGCTTGAGAGCCACCTCGACGTCGGGGGAACGCTCCGAGAGGATCGTCAAAAGTCTTCCAACGGCCTCGTGGCTCGAGTTGCTCCCCGCGCCGAAACGGAGCTTCCCGGTGAGTCGGCCCTTGATGCGCGTCGCCTCGTCCATCAAGTCTTGGTGCGCGCCGAGCGTTTGTTCCGCCTTGGCGAGGAGTCGTTGGCCATCTGCGGTCAAGGTCATGCCGCGAGCCGTGCGCTCGAACAGAGAGAGGTCGAGCGTGTCCTCGAGCGCCTTGATGTGCGCGCTCACCGCGGGCTGGCTCAGGTGCAGGAGCTCCGAGGCGCGCGTGATGCTGCCTTCGCGAGCTACAGCGACGAATGTCCTGAGCTGGTGGATTTCCATCACCTCTTTGTATCAGCTGCGCCGGGCGGCACCCTGATCCGCGAGTCAGTGGGTGAGCCACGCTGCTTCTCGCTCGCGGGGAAAGACCGCGACAACCTCGGGCAATCCGGCGATAGGCCGATGGCCGACGCGTTGCAGTAGACGTCGCCTTCATCCTCCAAGGAGATCTCTCATGTCGACCAACGATACGAAGTCGCGCCGCGTTCCACGCAAGCTCCTCAGCATCGTCGCGATCGGTGCGGGCGCCGCCCTCGCGGCGTGCGGGAGCGACGAGACCGTCCACGGATCCATCGCGGTGGACGCGAGCGACGCCGACGCCGGGACCACAGTGAACGACGCGAGCCCGGATGTCTCCGGCGTCATCGTCCACGACGCGAGCCCCGACGTGATCGTCGGGACGAACGTGCAAGACGCAAGCATCGACGCGCCCGACGGCGACGCGAAGGCCGACGGATGACCGAGTCGTTCGAGCTCGAATGGATGGGCGGCCCGGCGGAGCATCACTTCCGCAAGGCGCGCCCGGGCATCGACGATCTCCCGTGGGGAACGCTCGATACGTCGACGTACCCGCGTGCGGTCGTCGAGGCGGCGCGCGCGACGTGGACGGAATCGGCCTATACCGAATACAAAGCGGTCGCTGCGTTCTCCGAGGTGCTGCGGACGATGTGCGAAGCGAACGCGCCGCTCGATCTGATCGGGATGGCGAGCAGCTTCGTCGCGGACGAGGTCGTTCACGTCGAGCTCACGAGTCGCGTCGCGATGGAGCTCGGCGGCGGCGTGCCGCGTCCGTTCGATCCCGAAGCGCTGATCCGGAAGGCGGATCCGACGCTCACGCCGTTCGAGCGCGCGAACGAGCTCGTCCTCCGCGTGAGCTGCATCGCCGAGGCCTATAGCGGTCGCATGGCCGTCAACGCGCTCCGCACGACCACCCATCCGCTCACGCGCGCGGTCTACGAGCGAATCGTCGCCGACGAGTCGCTCCACTATCGCCTCGGCGCTCTCTACATGGAGTGGGCGAGCGAGCGGTTCGACGACACGGAGCGCGCGCGATTGGCGCGCGTCGCGCACGAGACGCTCGTGTCGCTCTCGAAGTCGTGGAGGCGAAGCGACGCGGGCGAGGGGAGCGACCGCGGAGCGCCCAAGCGACGCGCGACGCTCGAGCAGATCCACGAGATCGGTTGGATCGAGACCCGCTTCTACGCGGATCAGGTGCGCGCGGCGGTGGAGGAAGCGATCCTCGCGCCGCTCGCGACGTATGGGATCGCGGTGGGCGATGGGGGTGAGCTCTTCGCGCGCTGAACATTTCTCCGGGACGGTCGGCTCCGAGCCGGGTCAAGGGGGTGCGTGCTCGATCGCGCGCTCTCTGCCCTACGGAGTCCCGTCATGCTTCCCAATCACCGAACGTCGCGTCAGCTCGCGGCCCCCAATCCTTCTCGAATCGTCCGTCTCGCTGGCGCGGCCCTCCTCTTGTGCGGAGCGGGCGTCGGCGCGGGCACAGGCTGCAGCGATGCCGGCGTCGATCGCGAGGGATCGTCGCGCACCACGCAGGCGCTCTTCCAAGAAGGAACGGCGTGGCCGAACGGGATCGTGCCGGTGTGCTCCGACCCCGTCGACGGCAACAACCCGAACGAGGTGGCGCAGATTCGGAACGTCCTCGACACCGTGGGGTGGTCCGCGGTCGCGAACATCCAGTTCACGGGCTGGGGCGTGTGCGGATCGACAGCGCCGCCGGGCGGAGCGATCTCGCTCCACTTCGTCTCGGGGACGTCGGGCAATACGAGCCCGCTCGGACAGTCGCCGGGAAAGTTCACGGACGTGACCGTGTCTCCGCTCGCGGTCAACGGCGGCGGCGGAGGCCCGAGCTCCGGTTGGCAATACCAAGTCCTTCACGAGATCGGGCACGCGCTCGGGTTCGGCCACGAACAAAAGCGCCCGGACAACTGGAACACCGGAGTCGAGATCTACTGCAACCAGAACCAGCCCGGCGAAGGTGTCGGGACGGGATCGCTGCTCACGTCGTACTTCGATGTCGAGTCCGTCATGAGCTACTGCTTCGCGTACGCGGGCAAGGCGCTCAGCCCGGGCGACATCGCCGGCGCGCAGCGCGTCTACGGGAAGATCGCGCCGATGTGGCAAGGGCAGAACGGCAGCAACAACGCCGTCGCGCGATCGCGCAGCAACCTCGACGCGTTCTTCGCGCACGAGGACGGGAGCATTTGGATCGACTCGTGGTCGCCCGGCGTGACGCCGCGGTGGCCGACGCTCGACATCACGGGACCGAACGCGACGCCGGCTGGCGCGCCGCTCGCGGCCGTGGCGCGCACACCGAACAACCTGGACGTCTTCTGGGCCGGCGGCACCGACGGCGGGATCTACACCGCGTCGTGGTTCACGGGCGCGGCGAGCTGGACGCTCACCGAGCTCCCCGGCGTCGGTACCGGCGTGGCGGGCGCGCCGGTCGTGCGCGCGGGGCAGCAGATCGCAGCGGTCACGCCGGGGCCGGGCTTGCTCGAGGTCTACTACGCCGCGACCGACAACAACCTCTATCGAAGCAGGTGGACTGCGTTCAGCGGCGGCGCGTGGGAGGCGCCGATCCGAATCGTCGCCGACGGCTCCGTGCCCGCGGGCGCGGCGGTCTCTGCGGTCGCGCGCAACGCCGAGAACCGCGATGTCTTCTGGGTCGGATCCGACCAACAGTTGCATGTCGCGTACTGCTCCGGCTCCGCGCTGCGCGGCCTGACCAATGGGCTAAACCCATGCACGACGTACTGCAACGCGCCGGGCGGCGGGTACGTGCCGTGCGGCAATCCGTGGAACCACACGAGCCTCGCGTACTCCGGCGCGTGCCAGGCTCCGCAAGGCGCGAGCGTCGCCGCGACCGCGCGCACCTGGACCAACCTCGACGTCTTCTACATCGGTAATCAAGGGACCCTCTGCACGAGCCGTTGGAATGGCGGTGCGTACAGCGGCGGCGCCATCGGCCCGGCGCAAGCGTCGCCGCCGGGGAGCTACGTCGCGGCCGTCTCGCGGTCGCCGAACAACCTCGACGCCTACTTCGTCGGGACGAATCAGGATTCGTACACGGCGTGGTGGTACACGGGGATTGCCAATTGGGGATTGACCGACCTCGGGTCATTCGCCGCGAACGGGAACACGCCCGGAGGCTCGCCGATCGGCGCCACGGCGCGGTCGCCCGACAACCTCGACATCTTCGCGCAAGGGATCGATTTTCTGTCGGGCCAAACGATAGGCGTCGGGACGCAGTACTTCTCCACGGCCGCAGCGAGGTGGTCTGGCTACCGCGCGAACAGCTATGGCGACGGAATCCCGTGCACGGCCGCGTGGTCGTGCGACGGCGGTGGCGCGACGACCATCACGTGCCCGTCGGGGATCCAGGGGAAGACGCTCGAGCGCTCGACCGGCGGCGCGTATTCGATCGTCACCGCGAACACGACGCAAAATCTCAACTCGTTCGTGGACTACTTCGCGCCGCCGCCCGGGACGAAAATCCTCTACGAGGTCGTCGAGACGTCGT
Source organism: Polyangiales bacterium (assembly GCA_038209335.1). GTDB lineage: Bacteria > Myxococcota_A > Polyangia > Polyangiales > Polyangiaceae > JBBQXV01. The sequence continues at coordinate 49,656 of JBBQXV010000016.1, forward strand.
CGACCGGCTCGCGGAACAGCGCGCTGATGAGCGTGACGTCGACCGATTGCTCGTGTCACGCCGCGACGACGTGCGGGGGCGATCTTCAGTGCGGATCGATCAGCAACGGCTGCGGCGGACAGGTGAGCTGCGGGACGTGCGGCGGCGGAACGACGTGCAGCTCGAACCACTGCTGCCCCACGGACACGCAGTGGTCCGACGTCACCAACTCGTGCTCGAAACACCCGCTCGTGTGCAGGCCCGGCTGGGGCGACTGCGGCGGGTACTGCTGCAAGTGCACCCGGTGGACCTGCTTCTGACGCGCGCGCTACGGCCACGAGGCGAGGCGCGGTTCCCTTCGTTGCCCGCGTGGGCAATGATGCCGCTCGGTGACCTCGCCCGAGTGCCTGTCCGACGATGACGTGATTCAGCTCGTCGAGGGGCGACTCACGCCCGATCGGCTCGCGTCGGCGGAGCGGCATCTCTCTTCGTGCGACGAGTGCCCGCGCCTCGTCGCCGAAGCGGCGCGCGAAATCTCGGGCAGCGACGGCGCACGGGCCGCGTCGCCGCCTGACGAAGATCCCGCGCCGCTCGCGCGCGACGAGCAGGTCGGCCGTTACGTGATCCTGCGGTCCGTGGGGGAAGGCGCGATGGGGCGCGTCTATGCCGCGCACGATCCGGAGCTCGATCGCACCGTCGCGCTCAAGCTGTTGCACAAGCGCGTCGCAAGCCCCGATCTCGAAGCGCGCCTGCGACGCGAGGCGAAGTCGATGGCGCGGCTCTCTCATCCCGAGGTGATCACCGTCTACGACGCCGGTCGCCAAGGCGATCAGCTCTTCATCGCGATGGAGCTCGTCGACGGTGGGACGATCCGTCAGTGGCTCGCCGAGCGAAAAAGGCCGTGGCGCGAAGTGCTCGCGGTCTTCCTTCGCGCAGGGCGAGGCCTCGCGGTCGCGCACGAAGCCGGGCTCGTTCACCGCGACTTCAAGCCGGACAACGTGCTCATCGGAAAAGACGGGCGCGTCCGCGTCACCGACTTCGGGCTCGCGCGCGCGGTGGAGGGAGTCGCCGATGACGATGCGTCGCCGAGCGAGCCTTCCGAAGTGGAGGGCTCGACCGAGCGACCACTCACGCGGACCGGCATGCTCGTCGGCACGCCGGCGTACATGGCGCCGGAGCAGCTCCGCGGCGTGCCGGCCGACGCGCGCGCGGACGTGTACGCGTTCTGCTTGTCGCTCTATGAAGCGCTCTATGGAGAGCGGCCCTTCGCCAGCGCGACGTTTGCGGCGCTGCGGAGCGCGAAGCGGGACGGGCGCGTTCGTCCGGCGCCGCAGGGAACCGCTGTGCCGAAGCGGTTGCGCCGCGCGTTGCTCGTCGGTCTCGCGCCGCGCCCGGAGGATCGCTACGCGTCGATGACGGGGGCGCTCGCGGCGCTCGAGCGCGCGTCGCGTGCGTCGCGGTCGCCGTGGATCGCGGCGGGCGCGCTCGCCGTCGCAGGCGTCGCGGTCGGCGCGTTCGCCGTCGCGCGCACGAGCGAGGGGCCTGCGGTGATCGCGTCGTCGAGCTCCGCGTCGTCGAGCGCCAGCGCAGCCAACGCGATCCACTGCACGCCGAGCGCGTGCAACGCGAGTCACCCCGGCGTGCCGCACGCATGTCGCCCGAGCGACGGCGCGTGCATCCCGATCGCATCCGAAGACTGCACGCCGACGTTCGAGCCGGGCGATCTCTTGGCCGACGACACCGTCTGGATCGGCGTGATGTTTCCACTGACGGGCCCGGGCGCCGAGACGCACGGAAAGATGAACGCCGACGGCGTCGAGTTCGCGCGCCGTGAGCTCGCGGAGGCGACGCGCGCGCTCGAGAGCTCGACGGCGTCGAAGCACGTGCGGCGCCTCGCGCTCGTGACGTGCGACGACGTCGCGAACCCCGAACGCGCCGCGCGACACTTGGTGCAAGACCTCGGCGTTCCGGCGATTGCGGGGTTCGGATCGGGCCAAAAGCTCGTCGATCTCGCGGGCCCGATCCTCATCCCGAGCCGCGTGCTCGCGATCGCGACGCTGTCGTCCAATCCGCTCGTCACGCACGTCCCTCAACCCGATGACTTGCCGCGGATGATCTGGCGCACGACGTACAGCTTGCACGACGTCGCGGCGGCGGCCGCCCGCTTCCTCCATGACGTGCTCGAGCCGCGCATCTCCGGCGGCGGCGCGACGCGCGTCACGATGGCGCGCGGCGACCGACCCGCGGGGCTCTGGTTCAGCGAGGAGCTCTACCGCCGGCTCGTCTTCAACGGGAAGAGCACGGTCGAGAACGGTGCGGCCTACCAAGAGGTGACGCTCCCCTCCGAGGCGCCGAGCCCCGCGGTTCTACGCACGCTTGCCGAGAAGACCATCGCGACGCAACCGACGTTCGTCGTGCTGAGCGGCTCGACGGACGTGACGACGCCGCTCATCGTCGAGATCGAAGCGCGATGGCCCGCCGACCGCCCGCGCCCCACGTACGTGATCAGCGACAACTCGATTCAGTCGCTCGCCTCGTTCATGGGCTCGGACATCCGGCGCCGTCGCCGCATCTTCGCGATCACGTCGGTGTCGAACGACATGCCGGCGGCGCGCTTCGTGATCCGCTACAACGCCGTGCACGCCAAACCGGTCACGACCTACTTCAACCCTGGCGCGGGATACGACGCCTTCTACATGTTGGCGTACGCGTCGTTCGCGATCGATTCCGCGCGCTTCGACGGCCCCGCCCTCGCGCGCAACTTCACGCGCCTCTTACCGCCCGGCCGCAGCATCGAGGTCGGGCCGATGGCGGTGTTCGACGCGATCTCGGCGCTCGAGCGCGGCGAGACGATTGATTTGCGCGGCGTCTCGAACCCGCTCGATTTCGATCCGAAGACCGGAGAAGGCGCGACCGACTTCGCGCTCGTCTGCGCGAGCGTCGACGCGCTCGGTCGCGCGAAGGGTGATCTCGAGTCGGGCGTCTATTACAGGACAGCGTCGATGAAGGTCGACGGCGTTCTGCGCTGTCCGTAGTCGAAGCGGTTACTGCGCGGTGGGGGGCCGCGGTATGGCGCACGTGCCTGTGCAGCCGCCGCCGCCGCACACCGGATCGAAGATCGCGTCGATGACGAGCTCCCATCCCGCGTTCGGGCTGCCGAGGCAGTTGCTGGTGATGCTTGTTACGACCCGCGTCGCCTCGCAGAGGCGACTGCATCGCGCGATCAAGGCCCCTTCGGAGTCATAGCAAGCTCCCCCAATCGGCGTGGGGCTGAGCACCCCGATCGGATCCCACGGCGACACCTGGACGCTGGAGGGACAGGCCCAAACCGGTTGGCCGTCGATGATCATGCCGGTCGTGCAGCCTCGACCCGCGAGCACCGGCGGAAGGCCGACCGCGTCGGCGGTACCGCACTGGTCGCCCGCGCCACTGGGCACGCCCGTCACGCTCAGGATCGAGGGGGTCGCCGCGGCCCCGGAGCCGCCGGTGCCGGTGCCGGGCTCGTCGCAGACGCATTGACGAAGCGTGCCGCCCGTCCGGGTTTCGCCGGCGTTGGACTCCCAATGGCAGGGCGGCCGGCACACGCCGCCGAGCGCGTCGCCCGTCGACGACGAGCTCTCTACCGGTGCCGACGAGCACGCCGCGATGGCGGCAGCCGCACCGGCAACGACGACGGCGCGAACGACGAGCTTGCGATCGAACATGGGTGGCTCCCTTTGGATGGCTTCGAACTACCACCCGTCATCCCTGAGGTCGAAACCCAAACGGGTGACAGTGCTCCGATTTTCGGCGACACCGCTTCCGGCCAACCGTCCCACCGATTCCCATTTCCGGCGCTTGCCGGCGTGCGCGCGGTGATTCATCTTCCGCGACGTGAAGATCACGCCGGCCTCGCTGCTCGCTGCCGGGCGCGAAGCGTGGCCGACGATCGATCTCGCGCCCGAGGTCGTCGCCGCGCACCTCGACGCGCACGCGAAGCGCGGCAACGTCGTCTTGCCCGAGCACGCCGCCGACTTCTATCTCGCGTGCGCGTGCGCGAGCGGCAACGAAGCCGCCGCGCGCGTCCTCGACGAGATCGTGAAGACGGGCCTCGTGAAGGCGGTCGCACGCATCGACGCGCGGCCGGCGTTCGTCGACGACGCGCTGCAAGCGCTCCGCGTGAAGCTCCTCATGGGCGATGCGCCGAAGATCGGCACGTACAGCGGCAAGTCGGCGCTCCGCAAATGGCTCGGCACGGCGGCGGTGCGGACGGCGCTCAATCTGCAACGCGGCAAAGAGAACGAGAAGCGCGAAGGGCTCACGTCGACGATCGGACAAGACGTCGCGCGCGGTCCCGAGCTCGCGTACGTGCGCGAGAAATATCGCGATGCGTTCGAGCGCGCGCTGCGAACGGCGCTGGCCGAGCTCTCGGAGCGCGAGCGCGTGCTCCTTCGCATGAACGTCGTCGAGCGCATGGGCGTCGATCGCCTCGCGCGCGTGTACGGATGTGGCCGCTCGACCGTCGCGCGATGGCTCGCGACGGCGCGCGACAACGTGCTCGTCATCGTGCGTTCGCAGCTCCGCGATCAGCTCGGCGTGACTGCCTCCGAAGTCGAGAGCCTCGCCGCGGCGCTCCGAAGCGATCTCGACGTGAGCATGGCGAGGCTGCTCGATCCGTCACCGTCGGCGTGAACGCGCGTCGCCGATAGCAGAGCCAGGGCGGAAGGGACCGTTCGGGAGTTTCGTCACCACGGCGTTCCCATCGCCTTCAGTGCGCGACCGGGCTCGCGGTACGGCGACGGAGAAAACGGGTTCGGCGGTTTCACGAAACGGGAGCCCGTTTGCCGGTCGGGTGCGCGGGGGCGTGGTCGCGCGGATCAGTCTTTCACGAGGACGTCGTCGATCGTCCGTGCCGTCACCGCACGCTCGAACCAGCGCTCGAGCGTCGTCACGTCACGGCACGCGAGCACGTCGGCGCGTTGCGCGTCGGAGAGCGAGACGCCGCGAACGGCGAGGAGCTGGAGGAGCGCGTCGGCACGGCCTTCGGCTTTGCCCTCGGCCTTGCCCTCCGCCCTCCCCTGCGCGACGTACTTCCGCGCGAAGTCGCTTCGGTACTCGTACTTGTCGATATCCACCGGCGTCGACGCCCACCGCGCAACGGCGGGATCCGGCGAGACGACCAGGACGCAAGCGTCGGCGCGGTGACGCGCGTGGGCGAGCGTCTCGTACGTCGGCCAGCTCCGCCGCTTGTCCGGATCGCGCGCGAGCTGAACTTCGACGATGACGATGAGTTGAAGCGCCCCCTCCGCGTCACGCAGCTCGACGACGACGTCTGCGTGGTACTCCGCGGCAGGCGCAGCGAACGTCGATTCGACGAGCGTCGCGACGATCGCCTCGTCGAGCTCGATGCCGAGCGCGCCGAGCAAGCGAACGACGAGCGCAGGCTGCGCGTGAAATAGCGCTGAAGCGCGTCGCGCTCTACGTCGTCCTCCCGCGTGACTACGCATAGGCCGGGGCGGCAACCTCGAAGCTCGAAGCGTTCGCGGCCGGCAGGGGGCGAGCAGGTACGCGCATAGGCCGTGGAAGGCGGATAAGCGGTGGGCGGATAAGCGGTGGAAGGCGGATAAGCGGTGGAAGCGGGTAGCGCGCGAGAAGCGCCGGAGGCGGCGGAGGTGACCGATCAGTTCTTCTGCGCGTATGTTGAACGGCAGGAATCGCCTACTCTTTGGAACTCGGACCGACGAATCCCTCCGAGCTCTTCGAGGGCCGCGCCCAGCTCCATTTGCTCGGCCTCGACCAGCACACCGTCCGCCCACGCAAGGACGCAAGCGAGCTTCAGCAGCGTCCGTCGCTGGCCGTCGGTGAGCGAGTCACCGCGCAGAGTGAGAAAGGAGCGACCGGCCATTCTCACCATCTTCCGCGAACGGTGATCGGCGAGGCGCCGCGGCCTGTTGCAAGACGACGACGAGCCCGCCGACGACGGTCTCGCCGGGCTAGCGGCGCCGGCGGCGAGCGGACGATCGCCGCCAAATAGTCCGCGCGTCCAATCGCGACGGAATCGTCGTGCCTGTCACGCGTAAGGTGGATTCTGGCACCTTCAGTCGCCGAGGCCTTTCGCACGCCCTCCCGCTACGACAGCCTTCTCGCTCGGCGACGCGTCGACGTGCTGGAAGAAGTGGCTCATCGACTAATGTGCATCGACAAGGACGTGCAGATCGAGTTCGTCATCGCGGTCGAAGGGCCGGGCTCCGGCGGCTACGGTTTCGGCATCTGGGTGCGTCCGAACAGCGGCTGAAACCCGACCGCGCTCGTCAGCCGGCTCATGGGCAATGCTTGAGACCCGCCGCGCTCGGATTGGCATCGAACGCGCTCGACGTATGCAAGTCGACCGCGGGGACATATCCCCAGTGGCCATTGTCGTCACCCATCGTGTGATACCAGGTCGTGTTTCCACCGGCGTGGCGCTCGCCCGTTCCCCAGCAATCGAACCAGCTCGGCGTCGTGCGAAGGTGATCGACGACTTCGCTCGCGAGGGTCACGCCAGCGTGCATGGTCGCCCCCGAAGTATTGCCGCAGTGGAGCCGCGCGTCGCTATGCACGCTGCACGCGGGATCGACCGGAGGCGGCGGCGGACTCGATCCGCCACATTGCCGTAGACCGTGCGCGCTCGGATTGGCATCGAACGCGCTCGAGGTATTCAAATCACTCGCGGGGACATATCCCCAGTTGCCATTGTCGTCACCGACCGTGTGATACCAAGTCGTGTTTCCACCGGCGTGCCGCTCGCCCGATCCCCAACAATCGAACCAGCTCGACGTCGTGCGCAGATGATTGACCACGCCGCTCGAAAAATGGCTCGCGCTGTACATGGCGGCGTTCCCTGCGTTCGTGCAATAGAGCTTTCCGTCGCCGTGCACGCCGCACGCGCTCGGGGGCGGCGGCGGCGGTGGCGGCGGCGGACCGCCCCCCAAGCCATGCCGTCGGATCGGGTGGTACGGGCGCGAGTCGCCCGAAAAATAGAGCGTATTGCCGGTTCGCGAGAAGCTCTGCACTTGCTCGTGGGCCACACGATTGCAGTCGTACTCCTCGAGAATGTTCGCCGCGCCTGCGCCCGCGAAGGCGGAGAAGAGCTTGATGTGGCCGTTGGTCACGAGCGCGTCACCTGCTTGAAGGCTGTCGATCGCGATCGTGGACCATCCGCTGCTGCCGCTGCGATCACTGATGTACTCGCTCGTGGACGGGTCATCCATGATCTGCCAAGCCCACGAGACGAAGCCGGAGCAGTCGGTTCGGAAGTTGTCCCAGGCGCGAAAGGGCCGATTGCAGGTGCCGCCGCAGATGTAGTCGGTGCCGCCGTTCACGCCGCCGCAGTAGGGGACGGCATCGGCGACCCATGCTCGGGCGCGACCCATGATGTCGCTCGTGGTGATCTCCTGTCCCGTCGCGGCGGTCTGCTCGCCGGAGGGCGGCGCGCTCGAGCACGCCGTGGAGAGGGGTACAGCGAAGAGGAGACCGAGGAGGAGGGATTTCGATTGCATGAGGGACACCTGAGCGATTGCCGTTCCATCGATGGATCCGGCAGGTTTCGCGCAAATTTCCGAGAAGCGCGCGGTGCCGCGTCAACTCGCCGTTTACTCTGACCGGCCGGCGAGGACCCGACGGCCGAAGGGAGCCACGGGCCGCGAGACGGATACCCTTCTCGACGTGCGTCGCGTCGCTTCCCTCGTTCGGTGCGCTTCTCCGCTGCGGTTCGTGGCGATGATGGAGGCTGCCGGATACGCGCGCCTCGCAGAGCACCGCGGCGAGCACGACGGATTCATGGCGCGGCTCTCGGTCATACGGTCCGAGTGCGGGGCGAACCGCCGGGAGATCGTCCCGGAGCTCATCGCGACGCTCGAGGATTGGTTCAAGCGGCACGACGCGACCTGGGACCGTGAAGCAGCCGCGGCGATCGGGCTCGGATAGCCGTTCTCAGAACTTCACCTCCCGCGGCGTGAAGAACTACATGAACCGCGCGTCCGAGCGCATGCCGAAATGCGAGAGTACGTGGTGGTGCTGATCGTCGCCCCGTTGCTCAGCTCACTCCTCACGCTCCTCGCGGCGTGGTGCACCACGGGGTCGCGGTCCCGTCGCGCGCTGGGCGTCGCGATTGGCGTGACGGCGATGCTGCCGCCTTGGCTCCTTCCAGAGCACCCTGCGCTCTTCGGCCTTGCCCGTTCCGGTCGTGGTCCACGTGAACGTCTGCGCGTCGAAGAGCGCCTGCTGTCCATTCACGGCGTTGCCGATCATGAAAGACGCCGTTCGGCAAGACGATGCTCGGCGCGTCGCCGATCTTGATCCAGCCGATCGGCGGAGCCACCGGAGTCCACGTGTCGAGCTTCGGATCGTAAATCGCGCCGAGGTTCGTATCGACGATCGGGGCATTCCGAAGACGGAAAACAGGACGACGACCGCAGCGAAAATCGTTCTCACGGGATGCGCTTCGTGTAGCACGCGGCATCGAGACGCCAGGACGCACGCGCGTCACCCGTTCGAGCGACGGTACCGGTCCAAAGCCGTTCGGCGGCTGCCTGCAACGCCGAGGCTGGTTGCATGCCGCGATGCGAGGTTGCGATCGCGGGTGTCGGGGGAGCGGCGCTTCGGGACTTTCGGGCGCGGCGCGGATGGCGTGGTCCGTGCGTAGTGCGCGGTGTCGTCGGGCCCCCTCGCTCGATCGGCCAACCAGGATGAGGCGACGCATGTCGAAGGCTCCGTGGATCGCGCGATCGAAGATGAAGACCGGTTTGCTGTTGTCCGCGAGCGTAATGCTTGGATGCGCGCCGGGCGCAGCGCCCGAGAGCGAGAACGACGGGACGCAAACGTCGGGCATCGGTCAGTGCGGTCCGAAGCCGATGGTCGGCGTCTGCGACCGCGCGACGTGCATCACCGCCGACAAGATGTGGGACGTCGAGCCGCTGCCCGCCGGCACGCGCTGCAACACGACGGGGACGTGCGACGGCAATTCGCACTGCGTCCAATCGAACCCGCCTCCGCCTCCGCCTCCGCCCACCCCGCGCGTCATTGACGTCGTCGCGACGGAGATCGTGGAGACGCAAGTCGACATCACGAGCGGCCAGCTCGTCACGTACGAGACGCGCAACTGCAGCGCAGGCACGAACCCGGTGCTGCACCTCTTCAAGCCGGGCATAACGAGCGATCAACGGACGGAGCTCGCCGAAGACGACGACAGCGCTGGAGGCGTGAACGCGCGCATCTCCGTGACGCCTTCGTCGGGCGGGATCGGTTTCGTGGTGGCGCGCGCGAAGGACGACGCGGTCGGGACGTGCGACATCTGGCGCAACGGGCTCCCTTGGAAGTCGAGCATCGGAGTGGGCGGCAAGACGATCAACGTGGTCGGCGCGCTCGTGGGCGACGAGATCGAGACCGTCGCGACGACGTTCGGCAGCGCGTACCAAGCCGTCTATCTGCTGTCCGGCCAGAACATCACGCAGAAGGTGCTCTCCGGCACCGGCACCGGGAGCTCGGCCCGCTTCGTCACGCAACGCTCCAACGGATCGTTCCTCGTCCACGGCGTCGGGCCGACGCGGATCGTCGTCAACGACTGGACGATTTCGGACGCCGACGGTGACGGTTTGGGCGATCGCCTCGAGACCGAGATCGGCACGTGTTCCGCGCTCTCCGGCAACATTGGAACCTTCAGCTGCGCGTCGATCAAGACGCCGAAAGACACCGACGGCGACGGCCTCTCCGACGCATGGGAGGTCCTCGGCAAGCGCGATCAGCTCCCGCACCAGCTCTTGCCGCGTTGGGGCGCGAACCCGCGGCACAAAGACATGTTCGTCGAGATCGACTTCTTGGCGGACGATCAGGCGCCGTTTCGGATGCTCGCCGAGCACGCGCGCGAAGCCGCTGCGTATTGGCAGGACACCGAGGACAACCCTCCGCTGGGCGTGCTCGCGCCTCACGGAGAGATTCTCAACAATCCAGACCGCCTCCCCGGCGTGTCGCTTCACTTGGACACCGGATTGACACCCGCGCCGGACGCGCCGGTATCGGACGCCACGCTCTACGGCGATTGGGGCGGATTCGACATCGTGCTGGCAGGCACCGCGTACCAAGACGCGTGGCGCCCGCACATGTCGCCGGCGCGCCTCGGCGTCTTTCGTTGGGTGTTGGGGGTGCGGAACGGTGGCGGGCAGACGTCCGGCTTTGCGTCCACCGCCGCCATGTCAGGCGCGACGGTCGCGCACGAGCTCGGGCACACCACCGGTCTCGCGCACTTCGGAGCGGCGTCGGCGGGCGCCCTCAATTGCAAACCGCAATACGCGAGCCCGATGAGCTATGCGTATTCGGGTGTCGGGTTCACCGATGGTTTGGCACCTCCGCCGATGAACAATCAGGCGATTGCCGAGTATGGCAACTTGCTCAATGTGGCGAACCGCGCGCACTACGCGGATCTCTATCACGACGTCTTTCAATATTACGTCGATCGAAATACGTGGAGCGTCGACTTCGATCGCGACGGCGACATCGCGCCGAGCGGCACCAAGGTTCGCGCGTTCGCGAACAACAAGCCCGACGGCGAATGCGAAGGGACGCGCGAGCGACGCTTGCCTGTCCTCTGGGGAAGCGCGACGACGCACTCGCCGGCGCTCGTCCGCACCCTCGGCCGAGTGCTCATCCTCAAAGCCACCGACAACGGGCTCGAGATGCACGTCGGCGCCGACACCTACCTGGGTTGCACGTCGGCAGGAGGCGGCGACGGCCTGAATTCGTGCGGCACCTTCCCGATTAGCGTCACCGTCCTCGCGCCCGGGCGCGTCGTGGGCGTCGACGCGGTGAACGTGCACGGCGTTGCGGGAGACTTCGTCGCCTTCGCTTACGTCGACGGCGCGGGCGCGCTACGAAGCGGAACGGTGAGCTTCGCTTCCGGTTCGCAAGTCGTGACTCTCGATCCGACGCCGATCGCGCAGGGCGTCCTCGGTGAGCCCGCGATCGCCGCGGAGAGCAACATCTACGCGCGCGTCGTCTTCAAGACCG
>JBBQXV010000017.1:0-60453 GCA_038209335.1 Polyangiales bacterium
GCCCAAGGCCGATCGCGGGAGGGGGGACCCTCGTCGCGTCGCCCCCAAAGGAGAGCTCATGAACCGAATGCTCGCTGGTGTCGTCGTGACCGTTGGTGTCCTCGCATTCGCGTGCGACGACAAACCGTCGGGTGGAGCGCCCGCGGCGTCTGCGAGTGCATCGGCTGCGTCGTCGGCCGCCGCCAAACCTTCCGCGAGCGCGCCCGCGACGGCGATGATGCCCGCACCGGCCGCCTCTTCCGCGCAGCCGGCTTCCGCGGCCGCCGCGTTCCCCGCGACCGCGCTCGTCGCGAAGAAGCTCGCCGACTACACCGTCGGCCTTCCGCCCGGCGGAAAGCTCGACAAGGTCACCGACGACAAGGCGACGCTCGACACGCCCGACTACAAGCTGATGATGAGCGTCGCGGGCAAGGACACGGTCCCGAAGATGAAGGCGATGATCCAGAAGCTCCCCGGCTTCAAGTCGCTCACCGTCGATCAGGACGACGGCCTCGTCGCCGAGTTCGAGGACAAGGGGGCGAAGCAGTACATGTTCACGCGCTACATCAAGGTCGGCGACGTGACGATCGCCTGCGAGAACGCGCTCACGAAGCCCGCGAAGGACGCCGCGAAGGCGAAGGAAGCGTTCGACGTCTGCGGGACGATCAAGAAGAAGTAGGAGGCGATCATGCAGCCGATCGACGTCGCCACCGCCAGCGTCACTCCGTTCGAGGCCACGAAGCATCACGCGCAGCTCGCGCCGCTCGTGGGATCGTGGGAGGGCTCGACCAAGACCTGGTTCGATCCAAGCAAGCCCCCCGAAGAGTCGCGCACGCAAGCGCGCGTCGAATCGGTGCTCGGCGGGAGGTTCCTTCGCATTCAATACGCGGGGACGGCGATGGGGAAGCCGCACGCCGGTGAGATGATCCTCGCGTACGAAAAGGACGAGAAGCGGTACGCGCTCGCGTGGATCGACAGCTTCCACACCGGCACGTTGCTGATGTCATCGACGGGGACATCCACCGATGACGGAGTCGTGTCGGTCCTCGGTAGCTACCCTGCAGGCGAGCAGCGGTGGGGCTGGCGCACCGTGATCCACACGAACCCGGAGCGGTTCGTGATCGAAGCGTTCAACATCAGCCCGGATGGCCACGAGGATCCCGCGATCAAGACGGAGCTCCGTCGCGTCTGACTCGAAACGCCACCGCGCTCGCGACGGTCAACGCGTCGCGAGCGCGCTCCCGGCGACGCTCGCATCCGGCTCGAGCACGAGAAGACGCACGCGCCCCGTCGACGCGATCTCGCCCGCGTCGTTGCGGATGACGACGTCCCATAGCTGGCTTCGCCGCCCGCGCGTGATCGGCGTCGCGGTCGCGTGCAGCGTCCCCTCGCGAACGGCGCGAACGAACGACGTGTGGTTCTCGAGGCCGACGACGACCTTCCCCTTCGCCATCGCGTCGATGGCGGCGCCGACCGAAGCGAGCGACTCGACGATCGTCGTGTAGACACCGCCGTGGACGATCCCTTGCGGCTGCTTGTGACGCGACGTCACCTCGAGCTTCGCGGTGACCGCGTCGCGCGTCGCCGATTCGACGACGAGGCCGATGTCTCCGGCGAAGGTCCCTTGGTGCGCCGTGTTGATGAACGCGGACGCGTCGGCGATGTCGGTCATCGGCGTGGGCCCATCGTCATTTCTCCGATTCGTTCAGCGTGATCTCGAGATACGCGCGTCGACGCACGCGCCCCGTCAGCGTCGCGAAGAAATCTCCGATCGCCATCTGCCAACCGTACTTCGCGCGCAACGCAGCGTGAGCGCGCGTGACGTGCGCCGCGTCGTCGAGAACGCGTCCGGTGCCGTCGATCCAATCGCCGCGAACGCCGCCGCGGACGTCGCACGCCGCGACGCGCGCGCGCGGATCGCGCCGCATACGCTTCACCTTGTATGCGGCGCCCGCGCTCATGACGACGAGCGTTCCATCGAGCGGCGCGACCCACACCGGCGTCTTCACGCCGCTGCCGTCGCGCTTGAACGTCTCGAGGCTGATGTAACGCTCGCCGGCGATCGCTTCGAAGAGTCGGTTCGTCAAGGCCGACGTCAAGCGTCGAACGAGACGAGCAGCTCGGGCGGGGGCGGCGGATGCGCGCCGAAGTCGATCCCGTGCACGCTCGCGAGCTGCTCGGTGAACCACTTGTCGTACGTCGCGGTCGACGACAAGATTTTCTGCAGCGAGGCGGCCGGATCGTCGCCCTCGAGGTACGCAGCGACCATCTTCGCGCCGTGTAGATAGAACACGCGCTCCAGCGTGAGCCCACTGCGCTCGCGCGATTCGCGATGCTCGGACTGCCGCTGCGACATCTCGCGGCACATCTGCCAGAACTTGGACGCATCCGGGACAGGCGCGCCGATCATCGTGCACGCCTTCCCCGGCTTGCCGCTCACCCACTCGAACGCGAGATGCGACGGCGGTCCCGCCGGAGCCTTGGTGAAGTCGAAGCCCGCCATCTTGACGACGCTCTCGAGGAAGAACTTGTCGAACGCATTCGACGAGGTGGAGAGGCTTGCCATCTGCATCCCCGCGTTCGGCGCGTCGCGGTACACCAAGTTCAGCGGCCCCATCGGGGTCTCGGCCAAGAAGACGCGCTCCTTCGCGCATCCCTGTCGCTTCATCGCGGCGACGTACTCCTCCTTCCGCGCTCCGTTGAGCTCACTCGCAAACGCTCGCACCGCCCCGACGTCCTTCACGGGTCCGACAAATCCAATCGTGCTCATGGTGGCCCCCTTCTCCCTCGTTCGGGAGGCGACGAAGGTACCAAGTCGCGACGCGTAGTGGAACCGTCGCCGCGCGCGCGAGATTGCAGAGTTCGTGCGGTGAAACGGCCCGCGTCGGGTTACAACACTTCGTCGAATGCCGCGCCACCATTTCGCGACCGCCGCGCTCGCTCTCACGCTCGCTTCGGCGCCGGCATTCGCAGGACTCGATCCGGCGAGCGCCGAGAGCGACGTCTCGGCTGTGCGCGCGGCGGGATCCGCGGAGTTCTGCGCGTCGCCGCCGCGGCCGTTGTCGAGCCGCGCGCGTCGCCTCTGCGCGCACGCCAAGGAGATCCCGTCGTGCGCTGGCTTCGTCGCCGCGTGCGCAGAAGCCGAGAGCGGAAGCGCGGCACGCACGACACCCAGCTCCACGCCCACGCCTCCGCCGAGCGCTGCGCCGAGCGTCGCAGCGGGCCTCGGCGCGATCGCGCAGCTCGTCGTCTGGCTCCTCGTCGCGGGGATCGTCGCGTTGGTCGTGGTGCTCGTCGTGCGCGCGCTCATGCGCATGCGGCGCGACGTCGCGCTCGCCGATCCGATCCCGAAGGCCGCGACGGTCACCGTGCAAGCCGACGCCATCGCCGAGACGTCGCGCTCGGACGCCGAGGTGCTCCTCGCGCGCGCGGACGCGCACGCTCGACGCGGCGAGCTCGACGCCGCGCTCTTCACGTACCTCGCGGCGGCGCTCCGAGCGCTCGATCAGCGCGGCGCGATCCGTCTCTCGCGCGACCGCACCAACGGCGAGTACGTTCGCGCGTGCAAAGAGAAGCCGTCACGCACGCCCCTGCGTGAGATCGTCGGCGAGGTCGATCGCGTTCAGTTCGGCGGCGAGCTCGCGAACGGCGGAGCGGTGACGCGTGCGGCAGAGCGCGCGGCGGCGCTCGTGCGCGCGATGCCCGCGATGATCGTCGCACTCGTGATCGCGCTCGCGACGACCGCGTGCACCGGCGGCGGAGGTGGCCGTGCTCCGTCGCTCAAGGGAGACGATCCCGCGGGGAGCGATCTCTTCGTGTCGCTCCTCAAGAAGCAAGGGGTGACGGTGACGCGCGCCGGCTCGTCGCTGGCGACGCTGCCGATGCCGACGAGCGGCGAGACCGCGCCGACGGTCGTCGTCGACACGGATCGGATCGCGCTCGACGAAGAGACGGCGGCGCATCTGATGCGATGGGTCGAAGCCGGCGGTTCGCTCGTCGTCACGGGGCGCCCGGAGACGTGGCCGAAGGAGCTCGGCGCGACCATCCGTTCGGCGACGGGTGATCGCATCACGATTTGGGAAGAAGACGACGACGTCCTTCGGGGCACGCGAGGGATCGGCGTCGCGCCGCCGCCGCGCACCGCGGTGGTCGCGAGGTCCGTCGCGTTCGCGTGGGGCGACGTGCCGGTCGCGTGGTTCGCGGAGGGCGAGACGTACGCAGCGACGCGACGCATCGGAAAGGGAGTCGTCCTCGGCGTCGCGACCGACGAGCTTCTCACCAACGCCGCGCTCGCGCGACCCGGCAACGCAGCGGCCATGATCGCGATCCTCGCCGTGCTCGATCCGCACGAGCTCCGCCTCGCGCGCTCCGAAGACGCGATCGCGCCGCCGGGCAATCCGGTCTCCGGAATGATCCGCGCGGGGCTCGGGCTCGGCCTCGCGCACGGGCTCGTGCTCGCGCTCATCTTGTTTCTCGCGGTCGGAATTCGACTCGCGCGTCCCAAGCCGACGCCGCCGCCGCAGCGTCGCGCGTTCGCCGAGAGCGTCGAGGCGAGCGGCGCGCTCTACTCGCGCGCGGGAATGGCGTCGCACGCGCTCGCGTCGTACGCGCGCTTCGTCGACGAGCGCCTCCGCGCAAAGATGCCGCGACGCCGCGACGTCCCCGGCACCTCCGCGCACCCCACGACCGACGTCGCCGCATTCCTCGCCGCGCGATCCGGGACCGACGCCGCGACGTGCGAACGCGTCTGGCAACGCGCGAAGAACACGCGCCCCGAGGACCCGCCGCGCGGCGACGAGCTCCCGCTCTTGAAAGAGCTCACCGCGCTCTATGCCGCGGCCAGCTCGAACACTTCGAAACGTTGACGACCGGAGGACGCTTGGACGCTCAGAGATTCACAGAGCTGTACGAAGCCATGAAGCACCAGATCGCGAAGGTCGTCGTCGGCCAAGACGAGCTCGTCGACGGCGTACTCGTCGCGACGCTCGCGCGCGGCCATGTGCTCGTCGAAGGGGCGCCCGGTCTCGGGAAGACGCTGGTCGCGCGCGCGCTCGCCGTCGTCAGCGGCTGCGCGTTCAAGCGCATTCAGTTCACGCCCGACTTGATGCCGAGCGACGTCACGGGATCGTCGGTGTTCGATCGCCAGACGAGCTCCTTCACGTTCATCCCGGGGCCGATCTTCGCGCAGCTCCTCCTGGCCGACGAGATCAACCGCGCGCCCGCGAAGACGCAGTCGGCGCTGCTCGAAGCGATGCAGGATCGACAGGTCACCGTCGACGGCACGTCACGCAAGCTCCCCTCGCCGTTCGTCGTCGTCGCGACGCAAAATCCGGTCGAGTCGCAAGGGACGTATCCGCTCCCCGAGGCGCAGCTCGATCGCTTCCTGGTCAAGCTCACGGTCGACGATCCGCCGCGCGAGGTCGAACAGACCATCGTGCGTCGTCACGCAGACGGTTTCGACCCGAGCGATCTCTCCGCGCTCCAGGCCGCCGTGTCTCCGGCCGACATCGCGGAGATGCAAGCGCACGCGCAGTCGGTGCGGTGCGACGACGCGATCATCGCGTACATCGTCGACGTCGTGCGGCGTACGAGGGACGATCGCGCGATCGAGCTCGGCGCATCGCCGCGCGCGTCCATCGCGCTCATGAAAACCGCGCAAGTGTACGCGGCGAGCCAAGGGCGCGCGTTCGTCACCCCCGACGACGTCAAGCCGATGTTCGCGCCGGTGCTTCGTCACCGCGTGATGTTGCATCCCGACGCGCAGCTCCAAGGCGTCTCTCCGGACGATCGCATCACGGAGATCGTCCGCGCCGCGCCCGTGCCGCGGATGGCGTAGCGCGTGGGCAAGCTTCGCCTTCCCGTCGCTCCGCTCGCGCAGCGCGCGGCGAAGGTGTCGCTCGTCGTCGACGCCGCGCACTACGACGATCTCGTGCTGGGCGTCATCGCGAAAGCACAGACGTCGATTTGGATCGCGACCGCGAACGTGAAGGAGATGCGCATCGAGGCGCCGATCGGATCCGCGGCGCGCGCGCGCGGACGCTACGCCTCGATCCTCGAGACGATGTCGTCGCTCGCGAAGCGCGGCGTCGAGATTCGCATTCTCCACGCGACGACGCCGTCACGCCCATTTCGCGCCGCACTCGCTGCGCAAGACGGCCTTCGCTCGCGCGCGTTCGCGATGCGCCAGTGCCCACGCGTCCACCTCAAGGTCATCGCCGTCGACGGCGAAGCGCTCTACCTCGGCAGCGCGAACTTCACCGGCGCGGGGCTCGGCGCGAAGGGCGACGGACGCCGCAACTTCGAGATGGGCATCCTCACCGACGACGACGTGCTCCTCGACGCGACCCAAGCGCGCTTCGAGCGGATCTGGTCCGGCAAAGAGTGCGGCGCGTGCAAGCTGCGGCACGTCTGCCCGAAGCCGCTCGACGGCGGCAAGCGTTGACCTACGCCGCGACGACGAGCGACTTCACGATCAAACCCATCAGCACGAGCGTCGCGAGCGCGCCGACGCCGAACGAGATCGATCGCCACGGCTGACGGCCTCCGAGGTACGCGAACGCGTGCGCGATGCGCGCGACCGCGAAGACGCCGAAGACGATCGCCGCGGGCATCAGCTGCGCGCCGGAGAGCACGTAGACGAGGCCGAGGATCGCGAACGGGACGATGTTCGCCATCGCGTTCGAGTGCGCGCGGAGCACGCGCGCGATCTCGGGCGGATCGACCTCGATGAGCTTGTTGGCGCCACGCGCGTCTTCGGAGTTGGGCGTGGCCTTCGTCTTGCCGCGGACGGCGCCGCTGTACGCCCACAGAATGAGCATGTCGAGCGACAGGACGATGAGCGTGACGGCGTAGGCGATGAACGACGGGTTCGCTGCGAGATTGAGCATGGGGAGGATTCCTTCTACCGCCTTCGTCTCGCGAGCCGCGTATCCGTTACACTCGCGCCGTGCCCGAGATCACGAAACCGGACGACACCGCGTTGTGCGCGCAGCTCCGCGCCGGCGACGAGGCGACGTTCCGGGCGCTCGTGAAGGAGCTCCACTCGGCGCTGATCCGCGTCGCCCTCGCGTTCGTCGGCTCGCACGCGGCCGCCGAAGAGGTCGTGCAGGACACGTGGATGGCGGTCATCGCGGGTCTCGACAAGTTCGAGGGCCGCTCGACGTTGCGAACTTGGATCGGAAAGATCCTCGTCAACCACGCCAAGACGCGCGGCGTCCGCGATCGGCGCGCGGTTCCATTCTCGTCGCTCACGCCCGAAGACGAAGAGCCGGTCGAGCCCGAGCGATTCCGAGCGGCCGGCTTCTGGTGCATCCCTCCGCACCGATGGGACGACGCTCCGGAGGAGCTCGTCCTCCGCAAAGAGGCGCGCGCGCACATCGAGCACGAGCTCGCGTCGCTCCCCGCCGCGCAGCGCACGGTCGTGACGCTCCGCGATCTCGAGGGCTGGACGTCCGAAGAGGTATGTAACGTTCTCGAGCTAGCCGAGACCAATCAGCGCGTCCTCCTTCACCGCGGGCGCACTCGACTCCGCGCAGCGCTCGAGCGCTATCATTCGGGAAAGAGCGTTTAGATGTTCTCGTGCCGCGATGCGACCAACCTGATGACGGACGAGCGCGAAGGGCGCCTCTCGGGAGGGCTGCGCTTCAAGTACGCCTGTCACATGCTCATCTGCGGTCACTGCAAGGCGTTCCGTCGTCAGCTCGTAGAGACGGTCGCGATCGTCAAAGAGATCCCGCGCGACGAGATCCCCCCGAAGACGGAAGAGGCTCTCGTCGCCGCGTTTCGCGTACGGAGCACGCGCACAAAAGATTGACGCGCCGAGGCCCGAGCGCCCGCGGCGTCGGGTTCCTCAGCCCGTGGCGCATCGTGCGATCGCGCGTCCCGCAGCCGATCACCCGATGCGGTGAACCACCGCGGTAACGCCGCCCGCGATCATCCCGAGGAGGACCACCGTCATCGCAAACATCAGGACGAACGGATGCCGATCGATGAAGCGGGCGACCTTGCCGTTCATCTGCTTCGAGAACGTCACGGGGCACTGAATCGGAACGTCGCCCTCGGCACGCCGCGTGAGGCGATCGATCATCTCGTTGACCGACTGGTAACGATTCGCCGGATGCTTCGCGAGGCCTTTGCGGACGTACCAGCTGAGATCGAAGGGCGGACTCGGCTGGTGTGGGCTGCTGATGCCGCCGGCCATCGGCGTCGCTTCGTTCGAGATGGCGTGCAGCATCTCCGCGAGCGTCTGCTTGTCGGCGAGCGGATGGCGCAGGCAGAGGAGCTCGTGGAAGAGGAGCGACAGCGAATAGATGTCCGTGCGCTCGTCGACTGCCTCGCCGCGCGCTTGCTCCGGCGACATGTACGCTGGCGTTCCGACGAGCTGACCGGCTTGCGTCTCGAAGAGCGTGCCGCGCTTCGCGTGCGCGCCGGCCGGCGCTTCGAACGGCGTGTCCGCGAGTGACGACGTCGCGGTCGCGCCGCGAACGTGCTTCGCGATGCCCCAGTCCATCAGCACGACCTCGCCGTACTGCCCGACCATCACGTTGGCCGGCTTGATGTCGCGATGCACGATCCCCTTCTCGTGCGCGAACGCCACCGCTTCGAGCAAGCCGACGAAGATCTGCACGCGCCGCTCGAAGCCGTAACGACTGTGGTAGAGCGGATCGCCGGCGGCGAGCTTGTCGATGATCGTCTCGAGCGTCTCGCCGTCGACGTACTTCATGACGAAGTAGTAGTCGCCGTGCTCGTCGACGCCGACGTCGTGGATCGGGATGATGTTCGGATGCTCGAGCCGGCCGATCGTGCGCACCTCTTCGACGAACCGCGCGAGCGCCGCGGGTGACGTGACGCCGGGCCTCAAGCGTTTGACGGCGACGTCGCGTCCGATGTCGTTGTCACGCGCACCGAGGACCTCACCAATCCCGCCTTCGCCGAGGTGCCGCGTGTGCTGGTAACGAGGCTTCCCCTCGACCACCAGGCGCGGATGCGGGCCGTCCATTTCGACGCGGGGAAGCACGGTCGAGCGCGTCAGCGTCGCCGAGAACGGGAGCGCGCTCGCGAGCGTCGGCACTCCCGGATTTGCGGTCGAGGCCACCGTCTCGTCGAATCCCACCGAGCCCGTCACGAGCGTCGAATCGATCACAGTCACCTCCCTGGTGCGCATCGGTTTCCGTGCTGGAGCTTCGTCTCGCGAGGTCGCGAAAGCGTTACATCGTGGAAGCGCTCTACGGCGGAACACCCCGACCGATCGCTCGGAGGACGACATCCGGAAGATCGGTCTGCACGACGTCGGCGCCCTTCGCGTAGAAATCGAGGTACTGCGACGGCAGGCCACCGAAGCGAACGCTCGCATCGATACCGAACGCGTCGACGAGGACGCGACCGCCCGCCGCGCGAACGACGTCGACTCCGCCGGGAAAGATGCTCGCGCTGATCTCGAAGAACACCGGCGGGTGCGCCTTGTACTTGTCGGCGATGACCTGCGCGTCGGCGAGGGTCTCGACGCGCGGTTGGATCATGAGGCGTGGCTCGATCGCGAGCGCGCGATCGATCTTGTCGAGGCTCGACGTATCGAACACGGCCCAGTCGAGCGTGTCGGTCGCGAGGATCGCCGCGACGAGGAGGTCGACGCGATCGGTCTTGTTCGCGTCGACGAGCACGAGCGCGCGACCCTTGCATGTTGCAAGCAATTCGACGAGCGTCGGCACGCGCTCGCACGAGAAATCGCCGAGGAACGTGGTGCGAAGGTGCAGCGCTTGGATTTCGGCGAGCGTGTGCTTGTCGACGTCGCCGATGCCGTCGGTCGTACGATCGAGCGTCGGGTCGTGGATGTTGACGAGGACGCCGTCGCTCGTCGGGCGCGGATCGGTCTCGACGAGGTCGACGCCCATCGCGATGCCGGCGCGGTACGCCGCGAGCGTGTCTTCGGGCGCGATGCGTCCGAGCTGACCGCCCGCGCCGCGGTGCGCGGAGACGAGGCGCGTCGTGCGGCACGTCGGATCGCGGAGGCACTCGGGCGTCGAGGACGCGCGGCGCGCGAGAGGAGGCCTCGCGAGCGACGTGCAATCGAAGAGCGACGGATCGACGGGGGGCGGCGCGGCGTCGGCGCCGGCGTCGAGATCCACGCCTGCGTCTCCACCGACGGACGACGAGCCGCTCCCGCCGCACGCGAGCGCAAACGCGACGGCGATCGGTGCGATCACGATCGGAGCACGCATACCCGGATCGTACCTCATGCGAAGATGCCGTCAGTAAGCCGATCGCGACGACGTCCCTGTCTCCTTCGCCCCCGAATGACGACCGACCCCAGCCTATGGTCCACGCTGCGCGAAGCGGTCCGCGGCACCAACCAGGATCTCACCGCGATCCCGATCCGCCGCGCGATCCTCCTCCTCGCGGTGCCGACCGTGCTCGAGATGTCGATGGAGTCGATCCTCACGATCGTCGACATCTTCTTCGTGTCGAAGCTCGGCTCCGACGCGGTGGCGACGGTCGGTCTCACAGAGTCGATGCTCTCGCCGACGTATGCACTCGCGATGGGGCTCTCGGCCGCGACGACGGCGATCATCGCGCGACGCGCCGGCGAGAAGGACCTCGACGGCGCCGCCATCGCAGCGGTCCAAGTGCTCCTCGCGTCCGTGGCCATCGCCGCACTCCTCGGGATCGCGGGCGTCATCGCGTCGCCGTGGCTCCTCGCGCTCATGGGCGCCGACGCGGGGATCGTCGCGAGTGGCTCGACGTACACCGCCGTGATGCTCGGGGGGAGCGTCACCATCTTCCTCCTCTTCGTCATCAACGCCGTCTTTCGCAGCGTCGGCGACGCGGCGATCGCGATGCGATCGCTGTGGCTCGCCAACATCGTCAACATGGTGCTCGCGCCGTGCTTCATCTTCGGCGTCGGGCCGATTCCACGCATGGGCGTCGTCGGCGCGGCGATCGCCACCACGCTCAGTCGCGGGCTCGGCGTCGCGTACCAGCTCGTCTCGCTCGCGCGCGGCCGCGGGCACCTCGCGATCTTGCGACGGCACCTCGCGGTTCGCGTCGCTCTCATCGCCGAGATCGCGAAGCTCGCGGCGCCTGCAGCAGGTCAGGTGCTCATCGAGACGGCGAGCTGGCTCGCTCTCGTGCGCATCATCTCGACGTACGGGAGCGCCGCGCTCGCCGGCTACACGATAGCGATGCGTATCGCGATCTTCGCGCTCCTTCCCTCGTGGGGAATCGCGCAGGCCGCCGCCGCGCTCGTTGGGCAAAACCTCGGCGCCGGCGAGCCCGACCGCGCGCGACGCTCCGTGTGGACGATCGCGCGCTACAACCTCGCGTTCCTCGCACCCGTCGCGGTCGTCTTCGTCGCGGCGCCCGGCGTCCTCGTCGCGTTCTTCACCGACGATCCTACCGTCGCCGCGTACGCCGCGGATTGCCTGCGGATCGTCGCCATCGGCTTCGTCGTCTTCGCGTTCGGCATGGTCGCCGTCCAAGCATTCAATGGCGCCGGCGACACGACGACGCCGATGATCGTGAACCTCGCGAGCTTTTGGTTCTTCAAGCTCCCTTGCGCGCTCATCCTCGCGAAGGTCGTCGGCATGGGACCGCGCGGCGTCTTTCTCTCGATCACGATGGCGTACACGGTGCAAAGTTGCGTCGCAGGTGCACTCTTTCACCGCGGGCGATGGCAGAAGACGAAGGTATGACGTCGCAGCGATAAGGCCTCGCGCGGGCGATCGCGCTGTACGCATCGTGTACACGTCCATCGTCCGCGATCAGCGCGGCGCTCATCTCCCGCTAAATTCAAGGGGCAGAGCGGTGAAGCGAGCCCAAGACGACGCGGAGCAAATCTTGCGAAGGGCGTGCCGCAATGAAACTCGGACTCTTCCCCTTTCTCGCGGCAGTCACGGCAGCTTGCACCTTCGGAGCGTGTGGCGGTTCCACCTCCGACAACTCTCCGGCGCCTGACGCCGGCGTGACGACCGACGCCGGCATCGACCCGGGATCGCCTGATGCCGCGGACGAAGCGCCGCCTCCGCTCGATCACGGGAAGCCGAGCACGACGTACCCGGCGTTCAAACCCGACATGCCGGCGATCGGCAGGAACGGCGGACGCATTCTCACCGCGCCCGTGATTGTTCCCGTGACGTGGGAGACGGATCCGAACGTCGCGCGTATCGACTCCTTCGTCGATCAGATCGGCACGACCGATTACTGGGCGACCGTCGTGAAGGAGTACGGCGTCGGTGTCGCGACCGTCGGTGGGCACGTGCACATCCCCGTCACGGCGGCGAGCCCGCTCCCGACGACGCTGTCGACGGACGAGCTCGAACAGATCGTCGACGACGGAGCCGGCGCCGGTGCGGCGGGCTGGCCTGCGCCGACCGCGCAGACGATCTATCTCGTGTTCCCGCACCCGAGCACCGCGGTCACCGCGACCACCCAGTCGGGGCCGACGCCGGCCTGCAGCGTGTTCGGCGGCTATCACACGGTCACGCAGGGAAATCTCATCTACGCGCTCGCGCTTCCGTGCTCGAAGAACAAGGTCCTCGCGAACCTGACCGCAACCGCCAGCCACGAGCTCGGCGAAGCGGCGACCGACCCGGAGCCGAGCAGCGGCTACATGGGACTCGACAGCAACCACATCTCGTGGTCGATGTTTTTGCGCGGCACGACCGAGAACGGCGACGCGTGCCAGTACTACTCGGATGCAGAATACCTGGAAGCCGCGCCGTTCGACTTTCAAGTGCAGCGACTCTGGTCGAACGCAGCGGCGGCGGCGGGAAAGAACCCGTGCGTTCCGGCGGCGCCGGGTCCGTATTTCGGAGTGACACCGACGGCCCTCGAGATGGTTTCGTACTCCGGTCGGCAAGGCGCGATCATGACGAAGGGGATCAACATCCCCGTGGGCGCGACGAAGACGTTTCCCGTCGGCTTCTTCAGCGAAGCGGCGATGAGCGGGCCGTTCTCGGCTCGCGTGAGCGAGGGATTCACGCCGGGAGTCGTCGGGCCCAGCGCGTCTCACCTCAGCGTGAGCATCGACAAGACGTCCGGATTGAACGGCGAGATCGCGTACGTCACGGTCACCGTCAACAAGGCGGGCGTGACGCTCGACACGCGCTCGTACGCAAAGGCGAACTACGTCACCGTGCTCGCGTCGCTCGGCGGCGTGACGCATTACATGCCGATCCTCATCACGAACAACTAGGTTCGCGCGCGTCGGCTATCCTTCCGCGGAGTGCCGTACCGCATCGCCGCCGAGTCACCGCCGCGCGAACCGCCGTTCACGCTGCGCATCTTCAGCAGGCCGTTCCTCGCGGTCGTCGCCGGGATCGTGGGCATGATGCTCGCGCTCGTTCCGGCGATCGGCGAGATTCGCGGCATGACGCTAGCGTGCCCCGGCGCAGGCACGGCGAACGCTTGCGAGGTGCGCGAGCTGCGCTTCGGCGTCCAAACGCGGCTCACCCCTCTGGACGCGACTCGCGGTGGCCTCACGCTCGAACGTCGAGACGACAACAGCCACGCGCCGCACTGGTTTCTCGTGCCGGCCGGAGCCGAGTGGTCGCGCCAAGTCGACATGGCGCGCGGACGAATCGCCGTACATGCGTACGACGCGTTCGTCGCCAGCGGCGGCACGGCGTCGTTCGCACTGCGATTTCCAGGTACGCCGTGGTGGACGATCGTCCTGCTCGCCGGCCTCGTCGTCACGTTCGCGCTCGGCGGCCGTTACGCACCGATGGGACTTCGCTTGGTGCTCGACGTCGAGAGCGATCTCCTCACGGTCGAGCGGCGGTACATGCTTCGTCGCGTGACGAAGACGAAGCGGGAGCTGTCGTCGATTGCGTCCGCGTCGATCCGAACGCAAGACGACTCGAACGAGTCCGACGTCATGGTGAGCGGGAGCCAAGGAAACCCGAAGCCGCTCCTTCGCGCGATGCACTACGACTGCGACCGTCTCGTCGAGGCCATCGAGGCGTCCGCCGCGCGCGCGAGGGCGATCCACGGGGACGAGCGCGGCACGTGAGCAAGGGACGGCGGGCCGCGCGCGCACCTGCTAAGCCTTGATCATGACGTCGAACGCGATCCGCATCGTCGCTCTCGCGTTCGCGTTCGCGGCGTGCTCGTCGGAGAGCAATCCGCCGGTGGTCACCGCCAGCGGGTCCGACGCGGGCAACGACGCGTCGACGTCGACGCCCGACGCAACGACGACGACCGACGCGTCGAACGACGCGCCGACGACGCCTCCACTTCACGTGCTCTTCATCGGCAACAGCTACACGTACGTCAACGATCTCCCGCACACGCTCGCGCGGATCGCGGAGACGTCCGGACAAGGTCCGGCGATCACGACCGACTCGGTCGTCGTCGGTGGCGCGACGCTCGGCGATCACTACCTCGGCACCAACGCGCGTCCGGCGATCGCGCGCGGCGGATGGACGCACGTCATTCTGCAAGGCCAGAGCGTCGAGCCGATCGCGACGCCGCCCACGTTCCAACAGTACGCGGGCCTCTTCGCGATCGACGCAAAGGACGCGGGCGCGATGCCGACGTTCTACGAGACGTGGGCGCGCAAGGCCGGGGATCCCGTCTACATGGAGACGTGGTCGGGCGGCACACCGTCCGCGATGCAAGACGGTCTCCTCATGGCGTACGGCAAAGCGGCGACCGATTCGAACGGCGTGCTCGTCAAGGTCGGCGAGGCGTGGCGCGCCGTGCTCGCGCAGGCGCCGTCGATCGTTCTCTTTCAGAGCGACGGATCGCATCCGACGCCGCAGGGGACGTGGCTCGCGGCGTGCGTATTCTACGTGCGTCTGACGGGGAGCGCGGTGCCGCTTCAGAGCGAAGTGCTCGCCGGCGTGACGGCCGCGGAGGCCGCCGTGTTGCGTGACGCGGCCTTGCAAGCGGGGCACTGATCCATCGGCACGGTGCGAACGCTTATTCGTCCACCGAACATGTTCGCGTTCACATCCCCCGCGTTCACCGAGACCTCCGGCCCCGTCGCGCTTTGGCAGATTCGAACGCGGAACGGCGCGACTGCCCCGAAACGCGCTGCGGCGTGAGCGTCAATCGCGACGTGACGCCTCGTCGCGATGCGCCGAACGCGCGTGGTTCCGCGCTTGCTACCTTTCCACTCGCGGGCGACCGCACGAGGTCCTTCCACTATGCCCATCCGCGCCGCGCACTTCGCGCATGCCGCCGTCGCTGCGTTCGTTGTTTGCCTCACCCTCGCGCTCAGCTGTGGCGGGAAGGTCGCGTGTACGACCGACTCGGATTGCACGTCAGGCGACACGTGCAATCCCGCGGGCGACTGCGTGCCTCCGCCCCTCGCGACGTGCCCGACGGGACAGACCGTGTGCGGCAGCGCGTGCTTCGATGTCGCCATCGATCCAAAAAACTGCGGCTCATGCGGCCACACGTGCGATGCCGGCCTCGTCTGCGCCAACGGCGGTTGCCAATCCGCGTGCGCGATCGGCCTCGCGCAGTGCGGAGACAAGTGCGTCGACGTCACCAACGACGCCGCGAATTGCGGCGCGTGCGGCACCGCGTGCGCCAAAGGCGAGGCATGCCACGCCGGCAAATGCGAATGCGGCGGACGCTCGCGATCGTGCAACGGCGCGTGCACCGACGTCGGCAGCGATCCCGCCAACTGCGGCGCGTGCGGCGCCGCATGCAGCGGCGCGACGCCGTTCTGCCAAGCGGGCGCGTGCGTCGCGACCTGCGGAACGCCGCCGTACACCGCCTGCGGAAACTCGTGCATCGACGTGACCGCGGACGCGCGAAACTGCGGCGCGTGCGGCGCCGCGTGCGGCGGAACGCAAGTCTGCGAAGGATCGAAATGCGCGTGCCCAGCCGGGACGGCGATCTGCGGCGACCACTGCGCGCACCTCGCGTCGGATCCGCTCGACTGCGGCGCGTGCGGCAACGCATGCGGGAGCGGCGAGCCGTGCGTGTCGGGCAAGTGCGCGTGCCCGGGGAGCCTCGCGGCGTGCAAGAGCGGCTGCGCGAACGTCCTCGTCGACACGAACAACTGCGGAAGCTGCGGTCGCGCGTGCGGTCCGGGCCAGTCGTGCAACTCGGGAGCGTGCGCGTGTCCGCCGGGCGAGACCTTCTGCAACGGCGCGTGCCACGAGCTCCGGAACGATCACGACAACTGCGGCGCGTGCGGCACCGCGTGCGCGGCGGATCAAGTCTGCTCGCGCGGTGTCTGCACCGGTAGCTGCAGCACGACCGGACGCGGCGCGACCACGTGCAATGGCGCGTGCGTGAACACGCGCAGCGATCCGCAGAACTGCGGCAACTGCGGCGTCGTCTGCCCCGCCGGTTACGGATGCCGCTTGTCGGCGTGCGTCTGCGCCACTGGGCGCGTCCCGTGCGCCGGTGGCTGCGCCGATCCGCTGAACGATCCGGGCAACTGCGGCGCGTGCGGCAACGCGTGCCCCGGCAACCAAGCGTGCGCAGGCGGAACGTGCGCGTGCGACGCGGGGGAATCGTTCTGCGGTGGGCTCTGCTCGGACACGCAGATCGATCCGACCAACTGCGGCGCGTGCGGGCAGCGATGCGGCGCGGGGGGGATCTGCCAAGGCGGTCACTGCGCGTGCGGACCGGAGACGAACCTGTGCGGCGGGGCTTGCGTCGACGTGCTGACGGATCCGGCCAACTGCGGAGGCTGCGGCCGCGCGTGTCCGAGCTTCGACTTCTGCGTCAACGGCAGCTGCCGGCCATAGTCGCGCGCAGCCACGCGAGCACGTAAACACTCGCGGAACGATCTCGATCGCCGAGCCGTGCAGATTGACGTGTAGACTCGCGCGCGGACGCCTCCGCCATGTCGCGATTTCTTTGGATCTGCTTTGCCGGCGCGCTCGGGACGGGGACGCGCTACCTCGTGGGTCTCGGCGCGATGCGGCTGTTTGGTCCGGCATTTCCCTATGGCACGCTCACCGTGAATCTCGTCGGATGCTTTCTCATCTCCGCCGTCGCGTACGTCGCAATCACGACCAAGCTCGTCCCGCCGACGCTGCAGTTCGCGCTCACGACGGGCTTCATGGGCGGGCTCACCACGTACTCGAGCTTCAACTTCGAGACGACGAAGTTGCTGCAAGAGCGCGCGTTCGGCGCCGCGGCGCTCTACTTCGCGCTGACCGTCGGCGGATGTCTCGTCGCGGGTCTCCTCGGCGTCGTCGCTGCGAAGCGGATGTTCGACGCGTGATCCCGACGCGACGCCTCACCGGTCTCGCGGGGATCGCCGTGCTCGTGGCGATCGCGGCGGGGTTCGTGCCGCAAGCGCGCCTCGCGCTCTTCTCGCTCGACGCGGTGCTCGTCGTCGCGACAATCCTCGACGTTCTCCTCGCGGCCGGACGCCGCGTCGAGGTCGAGCGCAACGTCGCGTCGATCTTCTCCGTCGGCCGACCGAACGCCGTGACGCTCGTGGTGCGCAACCGCAGCGGGCGCGCGCTCCACGGCGTCGTCGCGGACGATCCGGTCGCCGACACGCTCGCTGAAGGGAATCCCGCGCCGCTCGCGCTCCCACCGCGCGCGACGGCGACGGTTCGCTACGAGCTCACGCCCACGCGACGCGGTCCGCGCGATCTCGGCGCGGTCACCGTCCGCTACGCGTCGCCGCTCGGTCTCGTCGCACGTCAAGAGCGGACGCAGCTCACGGCGCGCGTCGACGTCTTCCCGGACGTGCATGCGGCGCGCGCGCTCGAGCTCTTGCGACGCCAAGGGCGTCAAGACGCGCGCCTCGGCTCGCTTCGCGTGCGCGGCGGCGACACGGAGTTCGAGCGCCTTCGTCCGTACATGCGCGGCGATGAAGTGCGCCACGTCGATTGGCGCGCGTCCGCGCGTCGCGACGACGTGACGGTGCGCCAGTTCCAAGCCGAGTCGAACCAGAACGTCGTCTTCGCGCTCGACATCGGACGCGCGATGCGCGGTGAGAGCGGCGGCCTGACCAGCGTCGACCACGCGCTCAACGCCGCGCTCCTCGCCGCCGACGTCGCGCTCCGCGGCGGCGACAAGGCGGGGCTCCTCGCGTTCGACGAAGCGCCGCGCACGTTCCTCCCGCCCGCGGGCGGTCGCTCCGGCGCGCGCAAGCTCACGCGCGCGGCGTACGCGCTCGAAGCAGGCTTCGCCGCGACCGACTACCGCGCCGCGATGACGTTCCTCCAAACGCAAGTTCGCACGCGCTCGCTCTTCATCGTCTTCACGAACCTGCTCGAAGCGCGATCGGCCAAGGAGCTCGCGTCGTCGCTCCGCAGCTTGCTCCCGCGCCACCTCCCGCTCTGCGTCCTCATGCGCGACGACGACGTCGAAGCGCTCGCCGTCGCACCCGCGACCTCCGCCGACGATCTCTACGTCCGCGCCGCCGCCGCCGAAGCGCTCGCGTGGCGCGACGCCTTGCTGCGCCAGCTCCGCAACTCCGGCGTCCTCGTCCTCGACGCACGCCCGAGCGACGTCACGCCCGCGCTCGTGAAGAGCTACCTCGACGTGAAAGCGCGACGCCTCCTCTGACGCGCGGTCACTTCTTCTTCGTGAGCTGATGCAGCAAGACGGAGTTCCCCTCCGGATCGACGACGATCGACATCTTGCAGACCGGCGTCACGATTGGATCCATTTTCACGACGACGCCCTTGGCACGAAGCGCCGCAGTCAACGCATCGACGTCCTCGACCTCGAACGCGATCGTCGGTCCCCCGCTCGGCGACGGTTTGATCGTCGACGTGAGCGCGAAGCACCCGCCGGGCGGATCGTATTCGACCCAAACGTCGTGCGGCTTCGTCGTCAACGTCATGCCGAGCTCGCCTTCGTAGAACGCGCGCGCGCGCTTCATGTCCTTGAC
This sequence comes from Polyangiales bacterium, assembly GCA_038209335.1. GTDB lineage: Bacteria > Myxococcota_A > Polyangia > Polyangiales > Polyangiaceae > JBBQXV01. The sequence goes on from JBBQXV010000017.1 coordinate 18,797, forward strand.
CGGATACACCGTGAACGCGATTTTCTTGATCACGAGATCATCTCCTCGAGCCGATCGAAGCTCGCGCGAACGCCCTTCTCCATCCCCGACGCTAGCGCGGCGTCGCGAGTCTCGCGACTTGGGTAGAGCCCGACGAGCTTCATGGTCGTGACGCCGTCCTTCTCGACCAACGTGAGCGTGTTGACCGACTCGCCAGGAAACATCTTCGTCGATACCTCGATGTCCTCGGACTCCCCGTGGTCCATCGACTCGCTGAAGACGAGGCGATCGGGCGCAGCGATTTCGCGGTAGACGCCGCCCATTCCCATCTTTTTTCCGCTGTCGTGCACGTACAAGTAGCGCCACGCGCCGCCGACGCGCAGATCGATTTTGCAGAACGGCATCGTCCAACCGGCCGGCCCGAGCAGCCAACGCGCGACCTGCTCGGGCTTCGTCCACGCGTCGAACACCAGATGGCGAGGCGCCGCCACCGCGCGCGTCATCACGATCTCGCGCTCGCCGACGCCGTCGACGACGAGCTTGTGGTCACTTCCTCTTCTTGCGTCCATGTCGACTCTCCTTCTTCGTCATCTGCGCCAAGTGATCATCGAGTCGGTCGAAGCTGCTCTCCCAAAAGCGTCGGAATCCGCCGGTCCATTCCGCGATCTCTTCGAGCGGTGCGGCCTGCAGTCGGCACGGCCGGCGCTGAGCGTCGCGACCGCGCGCGATGAGCCCAGCGCGTTCGAGCACCTTCAAGTGCTTCGAAATCGCCGGGAGGCTCATGTCGAACGGCTCGGCGAGCTCCATCACCGACGCCTCGCCGCCCTTGAGCCGCGCGAGGATCGCGCGCCGCGTGGGATCGGCGAGCGCCGAGAACGTCAGGTCGAGCTGCTTCGACATATGTCACCTTTCGGTTTCGTAACCGTTTGGTTATGTACGATCGACGACAGAGACTGTCAACTCCGACGGCGACGTTTCGTGCGAGGCGTGCGCCTCAGCACTTCACGCGCTTCATCTCCGGATCGTAGAGCGGCTTCATCGACGCGACGGCGGGGTACAGCTTGCCGGCGATGTCGACCTCCCACGTCGCGTTCGCGAGGTACGCCGCGTCGACGGGCTCGCCCGCTTCGATCATCGCGAGGCCAACTGCGCCGCCGACCGTGTGGCCGTACGACGCCGCGCGAATGTAGCCGACCGGCTTGCCGCTGCGTCGCACCACCTCGGCGTGAAACATCATCGGCACGGGATCCTTCACGAGGATTTGCACGATGCGTCGCGTGAGCGGCCCTTGCGCCTTCTTCGCGAGCACGGCGTCCTTGCCGAGGAAGCCGCGCGGCTTCTTGAGATCGACCGCGAAGCCGAGCCCCGCTTCGAGCACCGAGTCGGTGTTGTCGATGTCGTGCCCGTAGTCGCGGTAGCCCTTCTCCATGCGAAGGCTGCCGAGCGCCTTCAACCCAGCGTGCTGCATGCCGACGTGCTTCCCCGCTTCGGCGAGCCGATCGTAGACGTGCGTCGCCTGCTCGGTCGGAATGTACAGCTCGTACCCGAGCTCGCCCAAGTACGTGATGCGGACGCACAGCGCGCGCGCGAAGCCGATGTCGATCTCGCGCGCACACCGAAACGGGAACGCCTCGTTCGACAGATCGCACGTCGTGAGCGACTGCAAAAGCTCGCGCGAGCGCGGACCTTGAATGTTGATCTGCGCGTACCCGGAGGTGACGTCGGCGACGAAGGCGCGGGCATCGTCGGGCATGTGGCGGCGCATCCACGTCAGCACGTGGCGATGCGCAGTGTCCGACGCCACGACCCAGAAGCGATCGTCGGCGAGCTTCGTGACCGTGAGATCGGCCTCGAGTGTTCCACCTTCGTTGAGCCACTGCGTGTACGTGATGACGCCCGCGTCGCCGTCGACGCTGTTCGCCGAAATGAAGTCGAGGCATTTGCCCGCGTCGCGCCCCTCGACGATGAACTTCGCCATGAAGGACATGTCCATCAGGATCACGCCTTCGCGCGCGGCGTCGTGCTCGGCCTTCCAATACGGGAACCAGCTTTGGCGTCCCCACGAAAGCGCTTCTTCCTTTGGCTGGACACCGTGCGGCGCGTACCAGTCGGCGCCTTCCCAGCCGCTCACGTCTTTGAAGTACGCGCCGTGCGCCGCGAGTCGATCGTGGATCGCCGAGCGCTTCGCACCGCGTGCAGTCTGCATGGACCTTGTCGGGTAATGGCACTGGTAGACCATGCCGAGCGATTCGACGGTACGCGTGCGGCGGTATTCGGGGTTCGCTTGGTACGTGTGGAGGCGATCGATGTTGAACCCGGTGATGTCGACGTCCGGGCGTCCGTTGATGATCCAGTGCGCGAGGACGCGACCGAGACCGCCGCCGGTGAGAATGCCGATCGAGTTCATGCCCGCCGCGACGAAGTAGTTCTTCAGCTCGGGCGACTCGCCGACGATCGGTTGCAGATCCGGCGTGAAGCTCTCGGGGCCGCAGAAGAATTTCTTCACGCCGGTCTCGAGCGAGATCGGGATCCGCTGCATCGCCTTCTCGAGGTACGGCCCCATCCGCTCCCAGTCGGGCGGGATCTCGCCGAACGAAAAATCGCTCGGCACCCCTTCGACCTTCCACGGCGCGCAGATCGGCTCGAAGAGACCGATCATCAAACCGCCGACCTCTTCGCGGAAGTAACCGTGCGACGCGGGATCTTCGAGCACCGGGAACGACGCCGAGAGCCCCGGCACCTTCTCGGTGATCAGGTAGTAGTGCTCGGCCGATTGCAGCGGGATGTTGACGCCCGCCGTCGCGCCGAGCTCGCGCGCCCACATGCCGGCGCAGTTGACGACGTACTCCGCCTCGATGTCGCCGTACGCCGTGCGCACCCCTTTGACGACGCCGCGCTCGTGCAAGAAGCCGGTCGCCGCGACCCCTTCGATGATCGTCGCGCCTTGCATGCGCGCGCCCTTCGCGAGCGCCATCGTGACGTCGACCGGATTCGCGCGGCCGTCTTCCTTCACGTAGAAGCCGGCGAGGAGATCGTCGGTCTTCGCGAGCGGGAACAGATCCTTCACCTCGCGCGGAGAGATCTCGTGCACGTCGACGCCGCAGTACCGGTTGTGCGCCGAGACGCGCCGGTACTCTTCGAGGCGGTCCGCGTCCGCCGCGACCTCGATGAATCCAACGGCCTTGAAGCCGGTGTCCTGTCCGGTCTCCGCTTCGAGCCGTGCGTAGAGATCGCGCGTGTACTTTCGCATCTCGGTCGACGTCTCGGACGTCGATCCGAACGTCACCATCAACCCCGCGGCGTGCCACGTCGTCCCCGACGTCAGGCGATCGCGCTCGAGGAGCACGACGTCTTTCCACCCCATGTGCGCGAGGTGGTACGCGACGGAGCAGCCGATGATGCCGCCGCCCACGACGACGACGCGCGCGCGCTTCGGTAACTGCGGCGGCGACCGGAGAGACATCGCCGCCGAGGCCTACTTCTTCTTGGTGAGAAGATCGCCGAGCGTGAAACGGGCCGCCGTCTTCACTTGCGCGCGGTAGGTGTTGAACGCGTTGCGCTCGGTCTCTTCGTTGAGCGCCTTGATAGAGAGCTTCACTTCGCCGCGCTTCGGATCGATCTCGAGGACCTTGCCCTCGAGCTTCGTTCCGGCCGGGAACGGTTTGCGAAGCTCGGTGCCCCGCGCCGTGCCCGTCGCCGCCGACGTGACGTAGCCGCGCGCGTTGCGCCCGGTGACGCCGAGCAAGCGCACGATGAGCCCGCCCGACTCGGCGAGAACGACGACCGCCTTCGCCGGCTTGTACTGCTGCACCTTCTGCGGTGCTTCTTCGGCGAGCGGACCGGTGAGCGCGGGATGAAGTCCGATCTTGTGCGAGCTCGGATCGACGTGCGCGACGACGACCTCGAGCTCGTCGCCGATCTTGACGAGCTCGTTGATGCTGTCGACGCGCTTGATGCCGATGACACCGGTCGCCGTCGGGATGACGAGATCGACGGCGTGGATCAATCCGTCGATGCCGCCTTCGAGCTCGACGAACGCGCCGAACGGTTGAATGCGCACGACCTTGCCGGCGTGCTTGGTGCCGACCGCGTATTTCTTCGCGACCTCGCCCCACGGATCGGCGATGCACGCCTTGCGCGAGAGCCACACCTTGCCGCGCTCGTCGATGCGGAGAACTTTGACCTGGATTTGCTCGCCCGCCGTGAAGACGTCGTTCGGACCGTCGGAGCGGTTGTGGCTCATCTCTTTGAGCTCGACGAGCCCTTCGATTCCGCCGACGTCGACGAACGCACCGAACGCGACGACGCTGCGCACGGTCCCTTCGACGGTCGCGCCGACGGTCAGTGTCTTGAGCGCTTCTTCGCGTGCCTTGCGCGCCTCGGCCTCGAGGAGCGGCTTGCGCGACAAGACGACGTCGCGTCCGCGCTTGCCGTATTGCGTGACGTAGAAGTCGAGCCGCTTGCCGACGTACCGCGAGAGATCGGCGCCGAGGTGCAGATCCATGTGCGATCCGGGGACGAACGCACGCAGCCCGTCGACGTCCGCTTCGACGCCGCCTTTGATGACGCCGGTGACGATGCCCTGGATGAGCGTGTGATCTTTGAGCGCGGCGGCGACGATCGGCTTGGCCTTCGACGCGCGACGCGGATGGTGCGTGAGGACGAAGAGCCCGCCGCGACCGCCGTCGTTGTGCACGACGCCGACGAACTGCGCGCCGACTTCGAGGATGACTTGCGGGAGCGGAGGATCGACGTGCTTCGGTTTTTCGACTTCGGTCGTGACCGACGTCGCGGTCGCGACGGCGGCTTCGGTCGGGGTCGCCGCTTCGGGCGCGGTGTCGGTCGTGGCTTCGGCGGTCGCAGCTTCGGTCGCGGTCTCGGCTTCGGTCGTGGTCGCGGGTGCTGCCTCGACTTCGGCCGCGGTCTCGGGCGCGGCGCTGAATTCGTCCGGCTCTCCGGTCGCGGTCGGCAGGTCTTCGACGTTCGGGGATTCCGCTTCGTCTTTCGCCGACGCCTCTTCCTCTTCGTGCTCTTCGGGCTCGGGCGCGCCGGGCTCGTCGTCGATCGGAAGGAGCAGCTCGCGCAGATCGAACAGCGCGCGGCCCTTGCCGAGCAGATCGATCATGATCACGTCCTCGGTGATCTCGAGGATCTTTCCGAACGTGACGTCGCCGATGCTGAACGCCGGGCGCTCGCGATCGAGACGAGGCGGACGCGGTTTCTTTTTTTCGCGCGGCGGACGATCCGATGGGCCTGCGTGCGCGACGGCGCCGTCGGTGGAGCCTTCGGCGCTACCTTCGACGGCGACACCTTCGACGGTCTCACCGTCTGCGGCCGCGCCACCTTCGGTGCCGGGAGCAACGCTTCCGCCACCGCCGCCACGCTTCTTGCGGCGCCGACGACGCTTGGTCCCCGTCGTGGTCGCCCCCGTTCGCTCTTGCCCCATGTCGCGAACGACGACGGGATGACGCTCGTTGCCCGGCGCGGGCCCGTTCGCTTCGTCGTGTTCCGACGGCGTCGACGGCGCAGTATTTCCCGGCTGCGGACCGTTGTCGTCTCCCGCGGGCGACGCGGACGCGGTCGGAGAAACATCGGACATCTCCGCCTGCACGGGCGGTGACGGCGACGGCGACGGCGGCGACGGCGGCTCGACGGGAGGGGGCGCGCCGTCGTTCGACGGCTCGTGGGGCGATTCGGGGGACGCGGGGCTGGACATGCGGAAGGCGATCTCTCGACGATTTGCGACTCTCGGGCCGCTTGGGGCGCGAAACATAGCGCAGCACCCGCCGCATTTCCCGGATTATCTCGCGCACGCGAACTTCGGGCTACGCCGCCCTTCGCCCGCCCTTCGGCGCGATCAAGTCCGCGCCGAGCCCGTGAGCCGCGAGTCGATTCTGGTAGTAGAAAATCAGGCGCGTGTCGGCGAGCACCAAGTCCGCTCCGCGCGGCTCGAGCACCGGGTCGGTGTGGTACCCCGCGAAAGCTCGAAGTGCGTCGTCGACGATCCCCTCGCCGCTCGCGCGCTCGAGCGACGGCCCGAGGACGATCTCGCCGCGCTGTTCCATCGCGCGCACGCGATCGCGCAGCGCTGCGACGTCCGCCGCGAGCTCCGCGCGTGACACCCGCACGTCGGCTTTGTGACCGAGCAGCGCGAACAAATCGACCTTCTTCCGTCCGCCCGAAATGGACTTTTCCAGCTGCGCGAACGCGCACGCCGCGACCAAGTGCGTCGACATGACGACGGTGTCCTTCTTGTACGACGCGCACACGACCTCGCCGAGCTCGCGCGTGTACTGCGCATCGCGCACGGCGTCGCGATGCGCGCGACCGTCGAGCCCGGTCAAGTACCCGACCGCATCGACGACACGCCCACGCGCATCGTGCGAGAGCCCATCCTCGTCGACCGTGTTTCCGAAGCAATCGAGCGGATGTGAGAAGCGAACGACGCAGCCCGCGTCGAGGCCGAGGAGCTTGCGCGTGAACGCACCAACGCGCGCCCACTGCGACGACTCGTCGTCTTCGATGATGTACCGCGCCTTCCCTTCGTCTTGGAGGAAGTCGTCGATGAGCGTCTCGGCTTCGAGCGTCAGCAAGTAGTTGATCGTCGCCGGCACGAAGAAGATCTTCCGCGGCTTGCCGCGCTCGACGGTGCGCGCGAACGCTTCGATCCCCGTTCCCGCGAGCCCGAGCTTGAGGTGCCGTTCGACGCCGCCCGATCGCGAGCGCGTCCCGCCCGGAAAGAAGAGCGAGTGGTACCCGCGCTCGAGGAGGACGCACGAGTACGTCTTGAGGACGTCCTTGTAGAGTGCATGCCTCAGGCGGCGATCGACGCGGTAGGCGCCGAGATTGTGCATGAAGTAGCTGAGCACCGGATTGGTAAAGAGGTTCTTCCCGGCGCCGTACGTCGCGGGAGGAAGACCCGATCGCTCGAGCGCGAAGCCGAAGACGATCGAATCCATGTTCGACAAATGCGTCGGCACGTAGATGACGGTGCCCATCTCGGCCAGCCGCCGAACGTGCCTCGTCGGTCCTTGCACGAGGACGCGATCGTCGAGCGCGCTCAAATCGAACGAGTGTGGGAACTGCTTGAGCATCGCGCGCGGCGACAACAAGGTCCCGAGGATCGGCGCCATCGCCTTCGCCGCGAACTTGTAGACGCGCGGATCGAAGTTGCCTGCGACGTCCCAAGCGTAGTGCTTCGCCAGCTCGCGCAGCTTGGTTCGGCACTCGGCCTCGGACATCTTTCCGAGCGATCGCGCGAGCGAACGCCACTCGCCGAGCTCGCTGCCACCGCGGGCCGGGCCGAGCCGCTTGATCTCGAGGAACGCCGCGTCGTTCAGCATCAACATGGGATCACGCACCGCATCGCAGACGCGCTGGGTGACCTCGTCGACGATCGACTCGCGTGCGCCGTTGAAGCCAAAAATGGGGGCGGGCATCGGGACGGCGAGCATACTGGGCTTCGTGCCGTCGGCTCCATGCTTCCGCGTGGCGCATCACCGTTGCGTCTCAGAAGCGATACGGCAGAATCCGCGCTAGGCTCCCATTCGTAGACGGGGGAGAACGAAGAAGACGTAGATGAGCGACGACGATCCGGGCCTCTACCCCACTGCCGACCTGATCGAAGCAGTCCTCGCGACGCGCCCCGAGCGCGTGACGGCGCTCGTGTTCCCTGGGCGTCCGCCGGAAGCGCGCGCAGCGATGCGCTCGACGACCGAGCTCGTGGGGGCGGTCGCTCGCGCGGAGGCGCCGATCACGCCGAGCGCTGGCCTACGCGCACGAGTCCTCGGCACGATCGCGAAGCGCCGCGCCAACGCGCCGCGCCGCGCCGTCCTCGTCGTCGACATGCTGAACGATCACCTCGCGACGGGCCGGCCTCTCGAAGTGCCACGCGCGCGCGACGTCGTGCCTGCGCTCGCCGCGCGTCTCGATCAGGCGCGCGCCGAGGGCACGCCCGTCATCTACGTGTGCGATCGCCACGAGACGACCGACGATCCGGATTTCGATCACTGGCCCGTGCACAACCTCGCGGGGACCGAAGGCGCCGAGGTCTGGCCGGCGATCGCGCCCAAGCCCAGCGATCGCGTCGTGACCAAACCGGCGATCAGCGGCTTCGTTCGCTCGGCGCTCGAGAAGACGCTCGACGACCTTCGCGTCGACACGATCGTCCTCACTGGATGCGCGACCGAAGTGCAATTGATGGCGACGGCCACCGACGCGCTCCAGCTCGGCTTCGTGGTCGAGATGCCTGCGGACTCGCAAGCGGGCGCGTCCGAGATGGGCGAGCAGGTCGTGCTCGGCACGCTCGCGGCACTTGCCCCTTACGGCCCGGCGCGACGCGCGCGACTCGAACGAATCGCAGCGACCGTCCACGCCTGACGCTCCGTCGCGAACGGCGCGAGCGCGCTCGTCTTCGGTAGCGTCGCGACCGCCTTCTCGAACGCGATCTGCGCGAGATCGAGCTTCGCGGGATCCTTCGCAGCTTCGACGAGGTAAATCTCTCCGAGCCCGAAGTACGTTTCGCCGAGCCGCTTCGACGGTGGCGTCGCGCGCACGATCGCGAGATAGCCTTCGCGCGCGCCTTGGAGATCGCCCGCGATCTCCTTGTCCAGCGCCGCATAGTACGGACCGTCGTCGGGGATTGGCTTCGGATGCGGCGGCTTCGTCGCTCTCGGATTGCGTGCGCGACCGAGATCGATCGACATCGGTGGTGGCGCGAACGCCGCCGCGTCGGGCGCATCGTTCGGCTCGGGCGTGACTGGCGTCAACGTCGGAGCGGAAACCGCGTCGTTCGGCGTCGCGCTCGACGCAGACGGCGCAGCCGCCGTGGCGAGCGGCATCGCGCCTCCGCGTGCCGGCTCACCACACGCCGCGATCGTCACCGTCAGCGCGAGCGTCGCGCGCCACGTCACGCGACGAACCCTTCGGCCTTTCGCGGATCGATCCCGTCGAGGCTCCAGTCGAGCGACGCAGGCACGTCGAGCCCGATCGCTTCGGGCTTCGGAAACGTGAGCCCGCACGCGACGACCGCCGGCTTGATGTCGTCAATGAAGTCTTGCATCACGAGCCCGGAGTCGCGCTTCTTGAGTCCCGCTTCGATCGCGTATTTGTTTCCGTCGGTCGCAGGGCGCCCGAACGAGAGCATCCCCTGCTTGAGCCACTTGTCGAAATCGCGCTGCTTCACCGCATCGAAATCGCCGCTGCGACAAAGCTCAACGACGATCCGCTCGCCGAGCCCCTGATGCCCCGCCTCTTCCTTGATGATCTTCACGATCGCCTCGCGGTAAGGCAAGAACGCGCACCCTTCGTATTCCTTCAGCTGCCAGAAGCCGCCGCGGTCGTAGAGGAACTGCGCCATCGCGAGCTCGAACCAGCTCTGCGCGAAGTCGATCGGCTTCTTCGACAACCGTGCGTTCACGTTCGGCTCGACGCTCTCGCCGGTGAACTCTTTGTACATGCGCACCACGACCTCGTAGTGCTCCATCTCTTCGCGGATGTGCCAGGTCATGAACTTGAGCCACTTGAGCTCAGGCACGAACTGCAGCCCGTAGCCAAACATCTGCGCCGCCGCGAGCTCGCGGTACGCCTGGCTCTCCATCATCTGCGTGATGGTCGCGACCATCTTCGCGTCCATCTCTTCCTTCTTCGCGAACGTCTTCATTTCCGTGCGTCGATCCCTTCCATGACCTCGGTCATGATCATCTCGGCGAGCTTCTCGAAGAGCTCCTCGCCTTCCTTCTCCGTCGCCTCGGCGGGCGCGCCCGTGTACGCGCGGTCCATTCCCATGTCGTTGAATCTCGAGCGCCCCGCTTTTATCTCGCGCGACAAGCTCACGTCCAAAGCCGGCAGCTTCGCGAACTCGTCACGCACGCCCGTCCCCGCGGCGAGCGCGAGCGACGTCTCGTACCGACCTGCGTGGCAGTTCCCCTTTTTGAATTCGTCGGAGAGCGTGCGCGCCCACCGCTTCGTCAACGGAGACGCGACCGACGCGGCGCCCTTTGGCGCCTTCGCGATCGCCGCGCGCACCGCAGCATCTTGCGCGGGCTCGAGATGATTGTTCACGAGACAGACGTGCGTCCAGCCGTCGGCGAGGAGCCGCTCGACGATCTGAGCGAGGAACGCCGTGAGCGCTTCGGCCGGAACGCCGTACGCGCCGGGAAATCCCGAGGCGAAATCGGTGACGCCGTACGGGACGCTCGGCGCGATGTAGACGTCGATGTTCTTCTCCACGAGCTTGCGCGCCGCCTTGATCGCGCACACCTCGCTTATGGTGGTGTCGATCGAGATCGGCAAGTGGGGACCGTGCGGCTCGACGCACCCGAGCGGAATGAGCACCGCCGTCGGAGGCGTCGCGACGATCTCCTTCACGTCCTCTGTCGTCAGGCTCGAGAGGAGCGGAATCCACGCTGCCGGATGTCGCGACGTCGTCATGCCACGCCTCCCCCACTTTTTTGTACCGCTTGATGGGCTCGCTCGGCCTCACGCGCGCGGAGCGCACGCCGGTCGACCTTGCCGCGATCGTTCTTCGGTAAGTCGTCGACCAGCTCGACGATGCGCGGATACTTGTGCATCGCGAGGCGCGTCTTCACGTGCTCCTGCAGCTCGATCGCGAGAAGGACGCGATCGCGCGAGACGCCTCCGCGCAAGACGACGAACGCCTTCGGCTTCGTCAATCCTTCGTCGTCCTCGACGCCGATCACCGCCGCGAGCGCGACGCACTCGTGACGCATCAAGCAGTCCTCGACCTCGATCGGCGCGACCCACTGCCCGCCGACCTTCAAGAGCTCGTCGGCCCTACCTGCAAAGTACAAGTATCCCTCTTCGTCGATTCGGAAGAGATCGCCCGTCCTGCACCAATGGCCGTGGAACGTGCGCCAGCTCTTGTCGCGATCGAGCCAATAGCCGAGGCTCACGCTGTCGCCCTTGACCCAGAGGATGCCGATCTCGCCGGGCGCGCACGGCGGAGCGCCCGCGCCGTCCGCGTCTTCGGGCAAGATGCGAAGCTCGTAGCCTTCGACGGCCTTGCCGAGCGATCCGGGTTTGATGTCAAAGGGGCGGTTCGACGCGTAGATGTGAAACATCTCGGCCGACCCGATGCCGTCGTACACGTCGCTCGCGAAGCGATCGAGCCAGCGACGCAAGAGCGGCTCGGGGAGCGCTTCGCCGGCGGAGAGCGAGAACCGGATGCTCGAGAGATCGAGCCCCGGCTTTCCGTTCGCGCGGAGCTCCTCGTCGTGATCGAGGAGCTTGCCGAGCATCGTCGGGACGTTGGTCACGATCGTCGGCCGATACATTTGCAGCGCAGCGACGAACGACTCGGGCGTCGGGCGCTCGCTGAAAAGGCCCACGGTGGCGCCGACCGCGAACGGGAACATCAAGTTCGTTCCCGTCGCGTAGCCGAAGAAGAGGCGCGGGACGCTGACGGTGACGTCGTCTCGCGCGTAGCCGACGGTGCGCTTCGCGTAGACCTCGGTGTTGAACGCGAAGTCGCGATGCGTGTGAACGTTGGCCTTCGGCTCGCCGGTCGAGCCGCTCGTGAAGAGCCAGATCGCGGGCTCGTCGCGGTGCGTCTCGGGGAGCGCGCGCGATGCCTGCGCGAGATCGACGTGTGCGAGATCCGGCGCGAGCTCGCGGAAGCGCGCATCGCTCGCGACGCCCGCGACGAAAGCGGGAGAGAACGCGCACGCCGCGTCGGTGTCACCGCCGGTCGCGACGTCCGGCACGCTCCACACGCGCCGCACTTCACGCCCGCGCGCGCCGCTCGCGAACGCTGCGTGGAGCTGCTCGGTGATGCTCGGCACCGTCACGATCGCCGTCGCGCGCGTGTAGTCGATCAAATAGAGGACGTGCTCGATCCCCGTGTGCGGATTCCCCATCGCGACGACCGCGCCCGCCGCGAGCGAACCGAAGAACGTCCACGCGAACGGCGGGCAATCCGGGAGCACGATGAGCACACGCTCGCCGCGACGAACGTCCGCGCCGGCGAGCGCAGCCACGAACCGTCGCGTGCGCTCCGCCACCACGTCATAAGAGAACGCGCGATCGCCGTAACGAAGCGCCGTCTTCGCGCCGAGGCCATCGGCCAAGCGATCGAAGAGATAGTACTGCGCGAGATTGAAGCGCTCGGGAAAGACGGGCCGTTCGCCTGTCACATGGACCTCCGGAGAAGTCCCCCGAACGTACTTTAGAACGTTGCGCGCCGCGACCGAAGAGGCTCGCCCCTGCGCGAGCTATTTCGGCGGCGGCGGCGGCGGAACCGGCGGCGGCTTCGGCGGCTGCGAGTCGATCGTCACGCACGCCGACAAGTCGAACAACATGAACTCGAGCGCCTTCTCTTGCGGCGAGAGATTCGCGGCGGCGCACTCGGCCGGCACGGGCTGCGCGGGGTTGTCGCCCGACGCCGCGCCGACGTGCAGATCGCTATAGACGACGCGACCGCAGTACGCCGGCGTGCCCGCGTCGGTGATCGGCGCGTTGGTCGGCGTGTTGAAGGAGAAATACTCGGTCACCGTCGGCGCGCCCTGCTGGATGATCCATGACTGCGACGGCGTGTTCGCCGCGGCGACGGTCGCGTTGTGGCGCGCAGCTTGGATCGGCAGGACGCCATTGGTGAGCGCGTTCACCGTCGTGCCGAGCCACTGCTTCAGCGCGATGCCCTTCGGGAAGGGCTGGTTGTTCGGCAGCACGGTGATGATGTCGCCGTTGATGTTGCCGATGGCCTGGGTTCCAGCGATCCACGTCGCGAGGTTCTCGCTCGCGTACGGGCCGCTGTTGAACCACGAGTAGTGGAAGTGCGACGCGAACACGCGGCCGCCCGCGCTCGCGTAGTCATGCAGCGCCTGCCGGTTCGGGTTCGTCGTCTCGCTGCCTTCGCACGACAGGAGCACGATGTCGTATTTCATCAGCTCGGCCTGGTTTGGCCAGAGCGCGGTCGGGCTCGCCGGCGCCGCGGGGCTCGTGTTCGGGCCGCCGCTCCCTTGGAAGATGTGGATGCGTCCCGTGCCGCCCGGACCGCCCGTGTACTCCGTCTTGTCGAGGCCGATGCGCGACAGGAGGCACTCGAGCGTGTCGGCGCCGCCCGTCGAGATCGCCATCTTCGGAATGTCGCCTTCCGTCGTGTTCTTCGGGAGGCGCAGCGAGCCGCTCGGCTGAGCGTTGTCCTGACACGGTAGGACGTTCGCGATCGTCACCTGCCGGCGCCACTTTCCGACTTGAATGACGAGCGGGATGTTCGCGCCGTCGGGCACGTTCGTGATGGTGAAGCTGCCCGTCGCGTCGGTGACCGCAGCGGCCATCGGGCTTCCGGTGAAGAGCGATTCGCACTCGCACGACGCGCCGGCGGGGAGCGGCTTCACGGGCGCGTTGGGGACGTAGACGACGATGTTGTAGAGCGGGTTCTTGCCGGCGGGATCGAGGATCTTGCCGCTGATCGTCGTCGTGAGGCCGGCGTCGCCACCACACGAGTGCACTTGGCATTGCAGGTTCACGCACGGAGGCCCGACGTCACCACCACCGCCGTCGCCACCTCCGCCGTCGCCGCAACTCTGCCCGAAGCACGAGCCGTCCATGTCTCCACCGTCGTCGCCCGTCGTTCCGTCACCGACGCCGCCGTCGTCGCCGTTCGGCTGGAAGATCGAGCCGTCTCCCGAGCCGCCGCAGCCGCTCGCGTGCATCGCGACGACCGCGCAGACGACCACGCCCGAGATAACGAATCCGCGTCTACGCATCGAGAACACCTCGCATAGACAAAAATGGCTGAACGCACGACGACCCGCCAGAATATTCGCGCGTGACGCGAATATTCCATTCTGCATGGACGCCCACTCCTTACAGTGTCAGCCCTTCACTCCTTCGCGCACGAGTACGCGCCAACGAAGATCGCGGCACGCATGCAGCGGATGTCGATGCTCCCGCCGGCCGTCGCGTAGAGAAATGTCTGCGCGAACGGGCTGCGATCTTCGCGCGTCATCGACGCGCCGCCGGGGCCGCACTTCTTCTCTTTGCACGCGACGTCGGCCGCGGCTTTTCGTACGTCGGCGTTGTCGGAGAACACGTTGTAGGCGCCCGTGGCCGACACCACGATGCACAGCACGAGGAAGGCGACGCTCGCCGCGCGCTTCATCTCAGTTGATCCCCGTGACCGCCGTGCATGCCTCGAGCTTGCCCGGATCGGCGGCGACCTTCACGTCCCAGTCGGCGAGCGCGTGCTCTTGCGGCACCGTCACGGCGACCGACGCGCTCATCGGACCGCGGTTGCCGGCGAGATCGTACGGACGCACCGCGTACGTGTAGCGCTCGCCGCCGATGACGCGCGGATCTTCGAAGCGCGCCGTCGCGCCGCGAACGCTCGCGTAGTGCGTCATGATCCCGGCGCCGTCCGTCGCGTGACCGCTCGCGCGCATGACTTGGTAGCCGTACATCTGCTCGTTGTCCGTCGCCGCTTTCCAGCGCACGAGCACGCGGCCGTCTTTGTACTCGGCCGACGGCTGCGCCCCATCGGCGGACCACGCGGGCGCGATCGTGTCGTCGCTCTCCGGCGCCTGCCCGAGCTTCTTCGGCCAGAGCGTGCAGTCGACGCGACGGAAATTTTCGTCGAGCGCTTTGCAGACGTTGCCGTAGACGCAGCGAACGACTTTGTCTTCGTCGCCGCGCTGCCACTTCTTCGGGAGATCCGGATCGGCGAGGAGCGCGCGCGCCATTCCGATCATGTCGCCTTGTCCGCGCGCGAGGACTTGCTCGGCGAGCTCCTTCGTTCCGATTTTTCCGGCGGCGACGATCGGCGTCGCGAGACCGGCAGCGCGCACGAACGCGCGGACGGCGTCGGGCATGTAGAGGTTCGCGCCGTCGGGGTAGTTCGATCCGGGCATGCACCGATCGCCGGAGTAGCCCGTGTACGGATAAAGCGGCTCGCCCGGGATCGGGCGCGCGTCTTCGAACTTGCCGCCGGCGGAGAGCGAGACGTAGTCGACGCCCGCGCGAATCAAGCGCACCGCGATCGGGCCCGAGTCGACGACGGTGTACCCGTTGCGAATGCACTCTTCGCCGAGGAAGCGCACGCCGATCGGGAAATCGTCGCCGACCATCTTTCGGACGCGCTGTACGACGCGCACCGGCAGACGCAATCGGTTCTCGAGCGTCCCGCCATAGGCATCGCGGCGCGGGTTCAAGCGCGAGAGAAACGAGCTCAGCGTGTACGCGTGCGCCATGTGCAGCTCGACGCCGTCGAATCCGCACTCGCGTGCACGTACGGCCGCATGGCCGTACGCGTCGACGATGTCCTCGATGTCCTGCGGCGAGAGCATGTCGACCGTCTGACGCCATCCGGAGCGCGAGATCTTGAGAAAGTGGATGATCTGCGGGACGACCATGCCCGGGCCGGCGGCGTGACAACGCGTCGCGAGATCGGTGAGCCCGGGCTTGAACTCGTCGGCCGAGATGCGGAGCAACGGGCCGCTCTTCGACTGGTGCACCGCCATGGCCTCGATGACGATCATCCCCGCATGCCCCTTGGCGAAGCGGACGTAGCGCGCGCGGATGTCGTCGTTGACGACGCCGTCTTCGCCCGAGAGGCGCGTGACCATCGCCGGGAGGACGACGCGGTTCGGGAGCGTCATCGTGCGGATGGCGAGCGGGGTGAAGAGCTTGCTAGCGATGGTCATGCGGTGGCTTCCTTCGCCTGTTTCGCGAGCGCCGATCCGAGGATGAGCTTCTGAATCTCGCTGGTGCCTTCGTAAATGCGGAGCGGACGGATGTCGCGGTAGAGGCGCTCGACGACGCTACCGTCGACGACGCCGAGGCCGCCGTGGAGCTGAACGGCTCGATCGATGATCCGCTGCGCGGCTTCGGTCGCGTAGAGCTTGGCCATCGCGACGGCCGACGCGGGAGAGGTCGCGACGCCGGAGGTCGCGTCGGTTCCGGCGCCGTCCTTGAGCCACGCGGCGCGCGCGACGAGGAGGCGCGCGGCGTCGAGCTCGGTCGACATCTCCGCGAGAGTCGCCTGCGTGAGCTGAAAGTCGGCGAGTGCTTGACCGAACTGCTTGCGGCGCGCGACGTGCGCGAGCGTCTCGTCGAGCGCGCGCTGCGCCATGCCGACGGCGGCCGCTCCGACCGACGTGCGGAAGACGTCGAGCGTCCCGAGCGCGAGGCGCATGCCCTGTCCGACTTCGCCGACGAGCGCCCCCGCGGGCACGCGGCATCCGCGCATGACGAGGCGACCGAGGGGATGATCGCCGCTCGTCTTGATCGGCTCGAGCACGAGACCCGGCGCGTTGGTCTCGACGAAGAACGCGCTGATACCGCGCTTGCCTGCGGAAGGATCGGCGTTGGCGAAGACGATGAACGCGTGCGCGATCCCGACGTTCGAGATGAAGATCTTTTCGCCGTCGAGGATCCACGCGTCGCCGTCGCGCCTCGCAGTCGCGCGCATCGACGCGACGTCGCTCCCGGCCTCCGGCTCGGTGAGCGCGAAGCCGCCCACCCTTTCGCCGCCGCGCATCGCGCGAAGCACTTCGTCGCGGCGCGAGAACGACGGTGTGACGACGAGCGCGTGCGCGCCGAGCCCTTGCACCGCGAAGATCCCGTCGGCGAGCGGCGACACGTAGCCGAGCGCCTCGCGCGCGACGCACAGCTGTCGCACGTCGACGCGCGCGCCGTCCTTCGGCACCACGAGCTCGGCAAGCCCCGCGCGCCCGAGCCACGGCACCACGTTCGCCGCGACGTCGACGTCGGCGTCACCGTGCGCGCGCGGGCAGCCTCCCGGAGCGAGCGCCGCTTCGAGCTTCGCCGCGAGCGCGCGGTGCGACTCGTCGAAGAACATCGGGAGCTCGGTGGAGAAACGCGTGATCACGATTTCTTCGGCTCC
Organism: Polyangiales bacterium; assembly: GCA_038209335.1. Lineage (GTDB taxonomy): Bacteria > Myxococcota_A > Polyangia > Polyangiales > Polyangiaceae > JBBQXV01. The sequence goes on from JBBQXV010000017.1 coordinate 35,637, forward strand.
CTCGCGACGAAGTCCGTGCTCGCGCCGGCGAAGCGAATCGGCTTTTTTGCCTGCCACGCATCGAACGCCGAACGAAAATCTGGATGCATCATGCAAATGGCCTGCGCTTGTGCCTCGGCTTCGATCGCTTGATCGAGCGTCATCGCGTACTCGCTCTCGAGCATCTGCTTCGTCATCGCGTGCGCGAACGCCGGCCCCGACGCGAGCTTCTCGGCGAGCGCGCGCGCCACCGAGACGCACTCCGCTTGCGGGACGACCTTGTTCACGAGGCCGATGCGCAGCGCCTCTGCTGCGTCGATCTTCTCGCCGAGGAACAAGAGCTCGCTCGCGCGCCCGAGGCCGACGACGCGCGGGAGCAAATACGCTGCGCCCATGTCCGCGCCGCACAGTCCGACCTGCGGAAAGATGAATCCGAACTTCGCCGTGTCGCTCGCGATCCGGAAATCGCAGGCGAGCGCGATGACGGCGCCGGCGCCGACGGCGACGCCGTTCACCGCCGCGACGATCGGACGACGCAGCTTGCGGAGGCTCGCGATGAGCGCGCCGGTGACGCGCGTGAAGTCGACGAGCCCCTTCATGTCGCGCGCGAACAGCTCGCCGATGATGTCTTCGACGTCACCGCCGGAGCAGAACGCGCGCCCTTCGCCCGTGAGCAAGACGCTGCGAATCTCGTCGTGCGATCCCATGGCGTCGAGCACCTCGCGGAGCTCCGCGTAGACCTCGAACGTCAGCGAGTTGAGTCGCTCCGGACGCGCGAGCGTGATCGTCGCGACGCCTCCGGCGAGCTCGTAACGAAACGTCCGCGGCGCGATCGGTGAAGGCATCGTCGTCGTCGGCCCCTCAGCTCCCGACCGCGCCTCGACGCGCCGCCGGCGTTCCGTCCTTCAGCTCTTTGCCCATCAGCGAGTCGCGCAGCTTGCCGAGGAGACGCCTCAGCTCGCGGCGATCGGTCGCCTCGAGCCCCTGGAGGAGCTCGGTGATGTACGCGGAGTGAGTCGGCATGAGCGACGTGATGAGCTCGCGCCCCTTCGGCGTGAGGTACACGCGCGACAGTCGGCGATCGCTCGGATCCGCGCGACGCTCGACGACGCCGTCACGCTCGGCGCGATCGACCAGCCCGGTCAGGTTCCCCGCGGTCACGAGCATGCGACGCGAAAGCTGCGCGAGCGTCTGCCCGTCCTCGCGCTCGAGGTTCGCGAGGAGATCGAAGCGCGGCATCGTGCAATCGTCGGACAGCCGGCGGCGGACCTCGGACAGCATCAGGTTGTGGCTCTCGAGCAGACGAACCCAGAGGCTCACGTTCATCGCGCCGACGTCGGACGCCGCTGCTGCGCCTCGCCACGAAGGGGGCGCTTCGCTCGCGCGCCCGTTGCGTACGCTCCCTTTGCTCACGATTTCACCTCCGGCAAAACGGCGACGCCTTCGATCTCGACGAGCGCTCCCGGCTCGAGAAGCCCCGCGACCTTCACGAGGCTCATCGCCGGATAGTGCTTCCCCATTTGCGCGCGCCACCCTTCGCCGATCGCGCGCGTCGCTGCGCGGTACTGATCGAGATCGGTCACGAACGCGAGGAGCTTCACGATCTGCTCGGTGCCGCCGCCCGCTTCGCGCACGACCGAGATCACGTTCTCGAGCGCTTGCAGAAACTGCGTCGCGAAATCGGGCGAGACGATGCGCGCGTCCTTGTCCCAAGCGATTTGCCCCGAGATGAAGAGCATGCGCCCTTGCGCGACGATGCCGTTCGCGTAGCCGCGCGGCTTGGGGAAATTCGGGGGAGTCACGGTCTTGGTCATCGGGTTCACCGTATGTTCATCGCATCGTTTGTGCGCCGTCGATCGCAATGGCCTGTCCGTTCACGCCGCGCGCGTCGTCGCTGCACAGCATCGCGACGACGTGGGCGACCTCATCGGTGCCGAAGAGACGGCGTTGCGGCGACAGCTCTTCGAGCGCCGCGCGCGCCTGCTCCGGTGTACGGCGCGTGCGCGACGCGATGTTCGCGATCGTGCGCTCCGTCATCTCGGTGTCGAGGAAACCCGGGCAGACCGCGTTGACGGTGACGCCGGTCTTCGCGATCTCCACCGCAAGCGCGCGCGTGAGGCCGACCAGCGCGTGCTTCGACGCGCAGTATGCCGCTGTGTACGCGTACCCGGTGAGCCCCGCGTTCGACGAGACGTGGACGACGCGACCCCAGCCGCTCTTCGTCATCTCGGGCACGAGCGCGCGCGCGATCCGAAACGGCGCGGTCACGTTGAGCGCCATCGTGCGATCCCACAGCGCGTCGTCGGTCGCCGCGAGCGATGCGCCGGTCGCGATGCCTGCGTTCTGCACGAGGATCTGTACGGGGCCGAGCTCGTGGTGGAGTCGCGCGAGGGCGAGCGTGGTCGCCGCCGCGTCGGTAACGTCGGCCTGAAGCGCGAGGCCGCCGATCTCCCGCGCGACGCGATCGAGCGCCTCGACGTCACGGCCCATGACCGCGACGCGCGCGCCTCCGGCCGCGAGCTTCCGCGCGATGGTCGCGCCGAGCCCCTTGCCTCCGCCGGTTACGAGCGCAATTCGAGTCACTGTTGACTATTTATACCTAAAGGACTGCGGAGGCTACTGGGATGTCGCTCATGTCGTACTTCGCCGCAGCCTGTCCGCAACCGCCCACCACGCGTCGTCGTGGGGGACATCCTCGACGATGATCGCGTCGACGCCTTCGTCGTCCATGTCGTGGAGCGCGGCGTAGAAACCGCGCGCGTAACCTGCGGCGTCGCGCGGGAGGTTGCGAACGAGGACGTTGCCGTTCTTCGCGAGCTCGCGCGTGAGATCGGGGACGCGCTCGCTGTGGAGGACGAGGCCGACGCGCGCGCCGGACGCGGCGAGACCGCACGCGGACTCTTGCGCTTCGGCCCAGGTGCCCGCGACGATGAGACGCGCGCGCGGCGCGTAGTGACGCACGTCCATTCCAGGCGACGCGCGCGCTTCATCGGACGCGACCGACGCGCCGACGACGACGCTCGGATCGATCGCGCGGAGCGCATCGATGCCGATCGGTCCGGGCCGAAGCACGATCGCCACGTCGGCGCGCACGTCGACGACGGTCGACTCGATCCCGCGATCGCACGCGCCGCCGTCGAGCACGAGATCGACGCCGAACGGGATCGAGCCGAGCGACTTCACGACGTGTGCCGCGATCGTCGGCGACACTTCTTGGTAGCGATTGGCGCTCGGCGCCGCGATCGCATCACCGAGCGCCGCAATCAACGCGCGCGCGATCGCGTTCGCCGGAGCGCGCACCGCGATCGAGTCGCCGCCCCCCGCTACCTCCGCCGGAACGTGCGCGGCGCGGGGCACGACGAGCGTGAGGGGCCCCGGCCAGAACGCCGTCGCGAGCCGCGAGGCACGGTCGCTCCACGTCGCTGCAATCCGGCGCGCCCCCGCTTCGCCATCCACGTGCGCGATGAGCGGATGATGCGCCGGCCGCCCTTTCGCCGCGTACACGCGCGCGATTGCCCGCACGTCGAGCGCGCGTGCGCCGAGGCCGTACACGGTCTCCGTCGGAAACGCGACCAGGCCACCCGCGCGCAAGATTTCCGCCGCCTCGGCGAGGATCGCCGGGTCCGGTGCGCGTGGATCGACGGCGAGAACGCGAGGCACGGCCGACACGTAGCACGCCGAGTGCACCGAGGACGGCGCGTCGCCGCGACTTTGCGCTTGCAATGCGCCCCCGAGGTGGATGACGCTCCGCGCTCATGCCGACCCTTCTCTCGTCCCGGTCCCTCTCCCGCGCGCTCCTCGTGTGCGCCGCGATCACCCCCTTCGCGATCACGGTCGCCTGCGGCGGCGACAAGCCGAAGATCGACACGCCTCCGACGCCGAGCGCGACCGCGACCGACAGCGCGACGTCCGCTGTGCCGACGGACACGGGCTCCGCGCCCACCGCGCCGCCGAGCGCCGAGCCGCCGCCCGTCGAGAAGAAGTCGAAGAAGGCCGACAAGAAGCAGGATCCGGCATGGGCGGCCTGCCACAAGGAGTACAAGCCGGGTGGGAAGAACCTCGACGCCGACGTCTCGAAGCTCGCGAAGATGTGCGAGAAGGCGACGGGGATGAAGCTCGTCGGCAAGACGCTCCACGGCAAGCAAGACGCCGAAGGTTCGCCGCAGACGTTCCCGCTCAAGGCCGCGGCCGGCAAGTGCTACCGCGTCTTCGCCGAGTCCGAGGCGACGATCAAGGATCTCGATCTCGCGATCAAGGACTCGAACGGTGACATCGCCGGCGAGGACACGACCGACGATCCGAGCCCGATTGTCCTCGAAGACGGCGCCGTCTGCTTCAAAGAGGCCGACGATGCCGTCGTCATCCTCGCCGTCGGAATGGGCAAGGGGAAGTACGCGCTCCAGATCTGGAGCGACTAGCCGCTACTTCTTGCAGCTGATGATCGCCGCGGTGAGCTCGCCTTTGACGTCGAGGTAAGCGACGAACGCTTTGTCGCCGGCGATGTCGACGACGCGCGCTTCGGTGACGTTGACGTCGCCGTTCGTGACGTCGAACACGTCGGTCGTCCGCTGCATCAGCTCGGGGCCGAGGAGCGCGAGGCGCACGCGGCGCTTCGGCGATTTTCCGTCGATGAACGAGACGAACAGGTTGCCGTCCTCGCGTGCGGCGAGGCTCGGCCAATCGCGCGAGCCCTCCGTCGGCGGCGCGGTGTCCTTCAACGTGATCTTCTCTGGCTTCGCGGGCGCGCCGTTTCCCATGAACGTCGACATGAAGAGATCGACCTTGTTCCACTCGGGCACCGCGAGAAAGACACGCTCCGCTTCGTGCGTCATCGACGGAAGCCCGGCGCCCGCCGGAAGCCCCATCGGCCACGGCCCGCCCGCACGCGTCATGTCGTCGTTGCGACGCGCGAAGACCAGCCCGCCGCCGTCGCGCGACACCATCATGTAGCCCGCGGTGCCGGCGTTGACGCTGACCGGCGTGATGAAGTGATCGAGCGACGCGTATTTCTTGTCCTTGCTCGGCTTCGCGACGCGCTTGTCGACGATCGGGTCTTTGACTTTGCCCTTGCCGGGGATCGCGTCGATCGTCCACTCGAAGCGAAGATCGTGGTTGTCGTCTTTGCCGTCGCGCTTCACCTCTGTGTAAAGCACCCAGCTTGTCTCGGCGTTCGAGAACGTGCGGCAGTCGCGCACGTCGATCATCTGATCGCCGACCTTGGCGACGTCGTCTTCCGTGGGCTCGTAGAAGTTGAGCGGCGAGTCGTCCGACACGATCGGCTCGACGTCGGCCGGGCCGCAGCGAAGGTAGCGCGCCGCGTTCTTGTCCTTCGAGGTGTCGATGAAGTCCATGCCGACGCGCATCTTCGCCCCCTTGAAGCCGAGCGGCGTCACGCGATGAATGCCGCGCGCGGTCGTCGCGTCCTTCGGCGTCTCCTGGTTTTTCACGTGGCTCCAGTCGACGTCGGCCTGCACGGCCTTGCCGGCGGTGTCGATGACGATGACCTTGGGCGTGCCGCCGGTCGCGTAGCCGAGCGCCGCTTGGTTGCCCGGGAGGAAGACGACCGTGAGCCCGGTGTCGCCGCGGACGCCGTGGTCAACGACGGTCGTCGACTCGATCGTGCACGGAGGCTGCGCCTTCGGCGCTTCGACCGACGCGCTTGGCGTCGCGCTACCCGTTGCCATCGCGGAGGGTGCAGGCGCGAGCACTCCCGCGCTGGACGACGGCGGCGTCTTCGTCGGATCGGGCTTCGCGTTGTCCGGACAGCCCGCGAGGAGAAGCGGCGCGCCGACCAAGAGACCGAGCCCCGAGGCGACGACCCAACCACGCGACGGATTGAGAATGCGATGAGCGCGATGAGACATCAGTGAATCTCCGGTGTGAGTGCAGCGGGCACGCAGGCTAGCATGAAGGGCGAGGGGGACTTCACATGGCCGAGATGCTCGTCTTCGGATACGTGGCCGCGGCTCCATCGCCCAGCGAGACGGATCGCATGGCGCAGTTTTCGATCGCGCTCGGCGCGGTCGCGGGGATGGAGATCGTGATCCTCGAAGCCAAGTCGTACGACGATCTCGCGCGGTCGATGCACAACCACGAGATCGACTTCGCGTGGCTCCCGCCGATCCCGCTGCTCGCGCTCGAACGCAAAGGCGAGATCGTGCCGCTCGTGAGCAACCAGCGCGACGGTGGCGCGACGTACAACTCGGTCGTGATCGTCCATGCGTCGTCGCTCGCGTACGCGCCGGGGGATCTCGCCGAGCAGCGCGCGGCGTGGGTCGATCCGCGGAGCGCCGCCGGCTACGTGCTCCCGCGGATCGAGCTCGCGGAGGAAGGGGTCGATCTGCGATCGTTCACCGCCGAGAAATTCTTCGGCTCGCACGACGCGGTCGCCGCGGCGGTGCTCGAGAAGCGCGCCGACTTTGGCGCGACGTACGCGGGGTTCGACTCCGAAGGCGCGATCTTGCGCGGGCCGTGGATGGATCTCCCGAACGGCGAAGAGTCGGTGCGCGTGCTCGCGGCGTTCGGGACGATTCCGGGCGACTGCATCGCGGCGCGCGCCGACATGGTCGCGAGCGCGCGCGAGAAGCTCGTCGGCGCGCTCGTTCGCGTGTCGCACGACAAAGCAAACCGCTTGCTCGTGCGCGACGTCTTCGGCGTCGACGAGTTCAAGCGCTGGCACACAGCGAGCTACGACGGCTTGCGCGAAGCGACGATGACCGCGGCGAAGCGCGGCATCCTCGACGGCGACGAGAAGCGCGTCGATCTATTCGTAGCTCATTCGTGACGTAGGGCGACGATCGGATCGAGCTGCGACGCGCGACGCGCGGGGAAGAAACCAAACGACACGCCGGTGAACGCGCTGACGAGCACCGACACCGTGAGCGCGGTCGGATCGAGGTGCAGCGGCAGCTCGAGCCCCTTTGCGAGCGCGGCGATCGCGCCGATGCCGATGAGCGCGCCTGCGATCCCGCCGAGCGACGCGAGCACGACCGCCTCGACGAGGAACTGCATGCGGATGTCGTTCTCGCGCGCGCCGATCGCCATGCGAATGCCGATCTCGCGCGTTCGCTCCGTCACGCTGACGAGCATGATGTTCATGACGCCGATGCCGCCGACGAGGAGGCTGATCGCGGCGACCATGACGAGGAGGAGCGTGAGCAAGTTGAAGATCGTCGCCTGCATCGCCTGAAATTCTTTTTGCGAGCGGATGACGAAGTCGGGTTCGCGATCCGGCGCGATGCGATGACGCTGCCGGAGGATCGCGTCGATCTGCGCGATCGCGCGCTCGGTCGTCTCGGGCGACGTCGCCGACGCCATGAGCGCGCCCGCGAACCCCGGCGGCGTGCGCACCACGCGCGCGCGCATGCTCGTGATCGGCATGATGACGAGATCGTCTTGATCGCCGAACGGCCCTTCGCCCTTTGCCTCGAGGATGCCGAGGACCTTGTACGGATAGCGGCCGATGCGCACGAGACGCCCGATCGGATCGTCGGTGCCGAAGAGCTTGGTGCGGACGGTGGCTCCGAGGAGAACCACCTTCCCCTTGAGCGCTTCGTCGTGCTCGTTCCACAGCTCGCCGTCGGTGAGCTTCCAGTTTCGGATCGGGAAGTACGCGAGCGTGGTGCCGATGACGTTGGTCGACACGTTCTTGTCGGCCGCGACCACCTGGCCGCGCGACCGCAAGTTCGGGCAGATTCCGGCGACGCTCACCGCCTCGCGCGCGATCGCTTTTCCGTCGTCCTCGGTGAGGCGCTGTCCGGATCCTTGCAACCCCTTCGCGCCGGACGCCGCCGCGTTTTGCGGAAAGATGATGAGGACGTTCGAGCCGACCGCTTCGATCTTGCTCGACACGTCGTCGCGCGTGCCGGCGCCGAGCGCGGTGATCGTGACCACCGATGCGACGCCGATGAGGATGCCGATGACGGTGAGCGTGGCGCGGAGCGGGTTGCGCGCGATCGCCGCGAACGCGAGGCGAATGGCGTTGAGTAGCGCGCCCATCACTCGACCCGCAGTGCTTCGATCGGATCGAGCTTGGCCGCACGACGCGCCGGCAAATAACCAAACACGAGACCGATGCCGACGGCCGTCGCGACCGCGACCGCGAGCGCGACCGGGCTCGGCGACACGGGCCAGCCGAGCGCGCGTCCGATGCCGAACGTGAGCCCGACCCCCGAGAGCATCCCGAGCAGCCCGCCGATCATCGTGAGCACGACCGCCTCGACGAGGAACTGCGTGAGGATGTCGCTCTCGCGCGCGCCGATCGACATGCGGATGCCGATCTCGCGCGTTCGTTCGGCGACGCTCACGAGCATGATGTTCATCACGCCGACGCCGCCGACGACCAAGCTGATCGCGGCGACGCCGAGGAGCAGGAGCGACAGCGCGTTGGCGACGGCGGCCGTCGTCTGGAGAAATTCGGCCTGCGTGTTGACGACGAAATCGGCCTCGCGGTCGGGCGCGATCTTGTGACGCTGGCGGAGGATCGCCGTGACCTGCGCGACGGCGCGCGACGTCGTCGCTTCGCTCGTCGCGCTCGCCATGATCTGATCCGCGCGGCCCGGCGACGTCCGCATCACGCGCGCGCGAAAGCTTCCGATCGGCATCATGAGGCGATCGTCTTGATCGTCGCCGAACGTGGAGTTGCCGCGGCTCTCGAGGAGCCCAATCACGCGGTACGGCGAGCGGCCGATACGAATGACGCGTCCGATCGGATCGTCCGTTCCGAAGAGGCGTGTCGCGACCGTGCGCCCCATGACGCAGACCTTCGTCTTGAGGAGCTCGTCGGTCTCGGTCCAGCTCTCGCCGCGATCGATGCTGAACTTTCGAATCTGGTAGTACGGGAGCGTCGTGCCGATGACGTACGTCGTCGCGTTCTTGTCGCCGTAGACGACCTGCCCTTGCGTCGAGAGGAACGGCGCCACCGCCGCGACGCTCACTGCCTCGCGGGAGATCGCGCGTGCGTCGTTCTCGGTGAGACGACCGGTTGCCTTGCCGCGCGCGCCGGACGCCTGCACCGGCTGCGGGTTCACGAAGATCGCGTTGGCCGCGAAGCCGGCGATTTCTCCGGTGACCATCGACGACGCGCCACCGGCGAGCGCGGTGACGGTGACGACCGCCGCGATGCCGATGAAGATCCCGAGCACCGTCAGCGCCGACCGCGTCTTGTTGCGGACGATCGCGCCGAGGGCGAGGCGGGTCGCGCTGAAGAGGAGGCCGAGCATCGGCGCTGTTACTTGGGGCTCTTCGGGTTGAAGAGCGTGAGGAGGAGGTAACGCAGGAGCGACACCGCCGCGAGCGCTGCGAGGACGACGAGGAGCGTGACGGCGATGCCGCCCGACGACATGTGCTCGAAGCGTTCGAGCGCGGACACCGGGACCTTCGGCAGGCCCTTCCACGCGAGCAGCGGCGCCGCGATTACCAGCTCGCCGATCGTGTACCAGAGTGCAACACGAACGCGCTGGTCGCTGGTCATCGATCGCCCGACGCTCCGGCGTCCGACGCGCGCTCCGATCCAAGCTTCCGCGATGACCATCGCGATGAGGCCGGACGGGGCGAACCACGCGAGCTGCCGACCAAGCACAGCTCCGTTGTAGATGTCGCCTACCAGGAGGCCCAGCAGCGCGGCACCGAACATGGCGGCGTACACACCGAACGGAACGGGACCGCCGATCTTCCGCCGATTCGCCTCGACCGGATCGATCTCGGCGTCGGCCGCCGCGGCACCGTACTCGTTCGGGGGCGGGAGGTTCGCTAGCTCTTCGGCGGCGTCGGTCGGCTTCTCTTGCCGAACGTCGCTCACGATCCGCCCGTCGCGCATCGTGATCACGCGCGACGCGCACGCCGCGATGTCGTGCTCGTGCGTGACGAGGACGATCGTGATCCCGCTGTCCTTGTTCAATCGTTGAAGCAGCGCGAGCACCTCGAGGCTGGTGCGCGTATCGAGATTTCCCGTCGGCTCGTCGGCCAAGAGGAGCGGCGGATCGGTCACCAGCGCGCGCGCGATCGCGACCCGCTGCTGCTGTCCACCCGACAGCTCGTTCGGATTGTGGTGACCGCGATCGGCGAGACCGACCGCGTCGAGCACCGCGAGCGCCTTCTTGCGTCGCGTGCGCGCGGCGATGCCTCGGTACTGCAAGGGCAGCTCGACGTTCTCGAGCGCCGTCGTCCGTGGCAACAAGTTGAACCCCTGGAAGATGAACCCGATGAGCCGATTGCGAACGAGCGCGCGCGCGTCGTTGCCGCGTCCGCCCGCGTCGATCCCCGCGAGCGAATACCGCCCGTGCGTCGGCCGATCGAGGCAGCCGAGGATGTTCATCATCGTCGACTTGCCCGAGCCGCTCGTCCCGACGATCGCGACGAACTCGCCATGCTCGATCCTAAGGTTCACCTCGCGCATCGCGCGCACGATGCCGGCGCCCGAGTCGTAGTCCTTCGACACGGCCACGAGCTCGATGAGCGCTTCGCGCTCGACGCGCCCTGCGGTGGCAGACGCGCGCCCCATCGAGACCGCCGCCGCCATCACATCCCCTTCTTTTTCTTCTTCTTGTCCTCTTCCGATTCGTTCTCGTCGGTGACGATCTTCGCCCCTTGCGGAAGCGCGCCCGGCATCACCTCGGTGTTGATCCCGTCGGTCACGCCAATCTCGATGAAGCGCGGCTCGTCCTTCTCGTCGCCGAGCTTGTCGCTCGTCATGAAGAAGACGCGCCCCTGCCCTTTCGCGAGCGGAGCTTCGGGCGGCTGCGGGATCGGCTTGCCGTCGATCCCGAGCGGCGGCGACGGCTTGTAGCGAAGCGCGGCATTCGGAACGCGGAGGACGTTCTTCGCCTCGCGCGTCTTGATCGTTATCGTCGCGGTCATGCCCGGACGAAGCTTCTCCTCCGGGTTGTCGACCTCGACGATCGCCGAGTACGTGACGACGCCCTGCACGTTGTTCGGGCTGATGCGGATCTGCGAGACGACGCCGTGGAACGACTCTCCCGGGAACGCGTCGACGACCGCGTCGGCTTCCATCTTCTCTTTCAGTCGGCCGACGTCCGCTTCGTCGACGTCGGCGAGGACGCGCATTTTGCGGAGGTCCTGTGCGATCACGAAGAGCACCGGCGCCTGAAAGCTCGCGACGACCGTCGCGCCCGGATCGATCCCGCGCGTGACGACGACGCCGTCGACCGGCGAATAAATTTTCGTGTAGCCGACGTTGGTCATCGACTGCGTGAGCTGCGCCTGCTGCGCGCCGATCCCCGCCTGCTGCGCGGCGACGTTGGCCGCCGACGAGTCGACCTGCGCCTTGAAGTTGTCGTACGTCCCTTTGGCCTGATCGAGATCGGCCTTGGCCGCGAGGTTGTTGTCGTAGAGGCGCTGCACGCGCTCCATCGCGATCCGCGCCGTCGCGAGCTGCGCCTTCATCGCTTCGAGCTGCGCCTTTGCGCTCTCGACCTGCGCGCGCTGCGCCATCACTTGCGCGGCCTGCGCGTTGACTTGCGTGCCGTAGATCGTCGGATCGATCTCCGCGAGCACATCGCCCTTGTGGACGATCGAGTTGAAGTCGACGAGGACGCGCGTGACGCGCCCGTTGACCTGCGCGCCGACGTTGATCTGAAGGAGGGGCTGCACCGTTCCCGTGGCCTGAACCTTCTCGACCACGTCGCCGACGGACACGACCGCCGTGACAAACTTCGCCGGCGGCGGCGGACGGTGCGACGCGCAGTAGAGGAACCCACCGCCGATCGTGAGCGCCATCCCACCGGCAATCGCCAGACGCCGCAACCAGCGCCGCCCGCCTTCTTCGGCGGCTAGGGCCTTCTTCAGCTCTTCGGTAGCGGCGGTCGTATCGGACATGAGGTCTCGGGACAGAAGGGTAGAGCGAAATGCGCGCGAAGGCTCTTCGTGGGAGTCGATGCCGAAATTTCAAGTCGGTTCCGGTCTTACGACCGGGGTGAACACGTTCATCCCACATAGGCTTCCCAAGCCGGGAAGGCAGTTACTGTCTAACGTCGCGTGTTCACGGTATCGTCTTGCGAATCAGCGCCTGTTTACCGGCCTGTCCCCTTCGCACCCGCGTCGTGGAGGCCTGGCGCCGACCTGCGCGGACACCCGAGCACACCCAGAATGGCCAAGCTGACGGACCGCGAGCTCGTCGATCGCGCACGCGAAGGAGATGCAGCGGCGTTCGGTCAGCTCGTCCGGCGCCATCAGCAGCGCATCAATCGTCTCGCGATGCACATGCTGCGCGACCGCGCCGCGGCCGAAGACGTCACCCAAGAGACGTTCATCCGCGCGTACCAAGCGCTCGCGCGATTCGACGGCCGAAGCGAGCCGTACACCTGGTTTTATCGGATCGCCGTCAACCTTTCGCTCAACGCGATCCGCTCGCGAAAGTCGTCGCGCACGACCAGCGAAGCCGACGATCCGCGCCTCGAAGCGATGATGAGCGAGAAGCGCCCGAGCGCGATGGCGGATCCGCCCGGTGACGCGCAAAGGAAAGAGCTCTACGGCGCTCTATGCGCCGGAATCGACAAGCTCTCGGACACGCTCCGGACGACGCTCATCTTGGTGTGCGTCGACGGCCGCTCGCACGAAGAAGCGGCGCAAATCCTGGGCGCGCCCGAAGGGACGATCGCCTGGCGCATCCACGAGGCACGGCGCAAGCTACGGGAATACATGGCAGATGCCGGGTTCGACCCGGAGGGAGACGTCCGATGAGCGAGGGAAAAACCCCGCCGCACGGCGACCGTGACGTTCAAGCGCAGAGGCAACGGCAAGGTGAACGCGCCCCGATGTCGGCGGGCGGGCTCGCGATGCGCATCGACGCAGCGCTCTCCGAGTGGCCGATGGCCGAGCGAAGCGCGATCGACTGGGACGAAGCCGCGGAAAACATCGTCGGGCGCATCGAAGCCGGTGAGCTCGGACGGAGCGGCGCGCGCGTCTCCGACGAGGATCTTTTCGCTCCGCCGCTTGCAGGAACTCCAGAAGAGGCGCAAAACTCCGCCGCGTTCGGAAAAGAGGGGGGGCCGCACAGCGTGAGCCCCGCGTCGATTTCCGAGAAGAGCGCGGAGGGTTCCAAGATGGGTGTTCAATCCGAAGGCCGTCGTGAGCGTCGCAGCTTTCAAGGGCTCGCCGAGATGGCTCGCACCTCGAACATGCCGCCCAGCGCATCCACACCGCCTCCGTCGAGCGTCGGCCCGCAGAGCGTCGCGCCTCTCGCGTCCGGGATTCATCGCACGGAAACGTCGGATCATCCGCGCGACGACGTCGCCGGGTTGGTCAACAAGAAGGGCGACTCCGGCATCCTCGATCTGAGCGCGATGGCGGCGTCGGATCCAGGAGCCGCGCAGCGCGCGCAGACGACGGAGCTCGCGTCGAGCGGGATCTTCGAAGACGAAGTGCGCAGCGCACCGGTCGCTTCGCAGGCTGTCGCGAGCGCGGTGCAATCCGTTCCGCCGTCGATGGCGGCAGCTCAGGCACGTCCCGCACAGAAGAAGTCGGGCGGTGGCGCGATCGTCGTTCTGTTCGGCGGGCTCGCAGCCGTCGCGGCGATCGCAGCCGGTGCGTTCTTCGTGATCAAGGGGCAGAGCAGCGACGCGACGAAGCTCGCGTCGCAAGCGACCGTCACCGCTCCGCAGATGCAGAACGCGCCGATCGCAGCCAACCCGAACGCGCCGTCGCCGACAGCGCCGTCCAAAGACAACTCGATCGATCCGAACGCGTTGCCACTCGCGAACGCGCCGAACGCGCCAATGCCGCCAATCGCGATTGCGCCGCAAGCTCCAGCGACGGGGCTGCTCCCGTTCGCGCCGCGCCCGGTCGATCCGAACGCGACGGCGATGGCGTCCGCGACGGCGCCCGCGGCGACGGCGTCGGCCCCCGCACCCGTGGCGTCGGCTGGCCCCGCACCGACGAGCTCCGCGTCGCTCGAAGAACAGATGAAGCAGGCCGCCGGGCCGTCGACGAGCGCCGTTCCCGCGCCGACCGCGCCGGGCGTGCCGGATCCCGCACCGGGAAACGTTCCGATGAAGCCGTCGCAGGGCGCCGTGTCGGGCGCGCTTGGTGCGGTCCTTCCGGCTGCGCGTCAGTGCCTCGGCCCAGACGATCCGGTCTCGCAGGCGAACGTGGTGTTTCAGTCGAACGGCAAGGTCCAGAGCGTCAGCGTGTCCGGCGGCGCCGTGGGCAAGCCTGCGGAAGTATGCATCAAGAACGCGCTCAAGAACGCGAAGGTCGCGCCGTTCGCGCAGCAGACGTTCAGCGCGTTCGTGACGATTCGCCCGAATTGAGCGGCGCGATCCGCCGAGATCGCGGGTCGTTCCCCACGGCGACGTTGACAAACGGGCCGCCGTAGCTCACTTTCCGCGCCCCCAACCGAGAGGGTCACGTCATGGTTTCGTCCACGCAGCAGTTCGAGCGCATTCGCAAGCGCAAGGCGACCACCAACGGCAAGCGCAACAAGCGCGAGCGCCGGAAGATGGGCACGCCCGCTTTCGCCATCCATCCCGAGGGTTACAACCCGAAGGCGGCGGACGCGCGCCCCGCGAAGAAGTAGCTCAAACCCTCTCGGCGAGGTGACGCGGGAAGGTCTTCGTCGCGCGTAGGTGCGCGAGGGCTCCTGTCGCCGTCTCCGGGAGGCGCACGAAGTAGCGCATCGCGGTGCGCAGAGATCCGAACGTGCGATCGAGCTCGCGAAAGCGCTCGTCGCCTTCGACGTTGCTCCGCAATAGCGGCGGTGTCGACGGATCGCGGCGCCACGCGCGAAGATGATGAAGGAGGCGCGCGTGGTAGTCGGCCTCTTCGACGATCGCGGCGATCGACGCGGCGCGCGGGTGCGTTCCGTCGAGCATCGCTTCCAGCTGCTGCTCGAGCTCGTCGAGTCCGTCGTCGAACATCTGGAGGAGCTGCAAGTCGTAGAGCGGGTTCGCATGCACGACTTGCATCAGGTGTCCGATGATCGCGTCGCGCTCGCTGAAGAAGCCGATCGGATCGGTCAGGCTTGCCGGCTCTTCGAGGAAGCGGAGGAGCTGATGGAAGCCGTAGCTGATCCCGCGCTCGGCGTAGTACTGCGCGGCGGCGGGCGAGATCCAGAAGCGGAGCATGTCGATGCTTCCCGCGGCAAGCTGCGCGCGCGTGGGAATGGTCTCGATGACGCCGACGTCGTGGAGCTTTGCGAGGCGGCGATCGAGCTCGTCGCCGCGCGTGTAGCCGACGAGGACGCGACCGAGGCGCGCGACCTTTCCGCGGAGCTCGTCGGGCGATCCGAGCGCACGACGCGCGAGCGTGAGCGCGCCCGCGTGAAGACGTGCGACCTCGGTCTCCATCGGCGCTACTCCTCGAAGCCGTAGACGGTGACGCCTTTGTGCGAACCGACCGGAGTGAGACCCGATTCGGGCGAGTGGTAGTGCTCCTCGACGCAGAACGCGTAGCGTCGGCCGTCGATGACGCGAACGGTCTCGCTCCCCATCTTGCGACTGAGGTAGCGCGCGGCGTGGCGCGCGACGGCGAGGGTCAGCTCGCCCTTCTTGAGGTGCACTTTCTTTCGCAGACGCTTCGCCAGGGGCTCGACCGCGTCGACGATGCGCAGCCCAGGGTCGAGCTCTTCGGCGATCTCCGCCGGGGGAACGCTCGCGATCAGTGCTGCGCCGTCGGGTGAACGCGAGGCGCTCGCTTCGGGCGTGACGACGAGGAGGGCGATGAACGCGAGGCGGCGCATGCGACGGATCGGTCGTACCAACGGCGCGCGAGAAGGTGAAGCGCCTTGCGATCGGGCGATGCGCTCAGCGCCCGACGATCGCGAGCCCCAGCGCGTACGCCGCGATCGCGAGCGCCCACACGTACACGCGGCGACGCATTCCGCGTTGCCACGCCCAATAGACGGCGAGCGGCGCGATCGCCAAACCGAGCAACGCCTCCCACCACCGCGCGCGCGCGAGCGAGCCGACGAGGACGAGGTGCGCGACGACGAACGCGACGAGTGGAACGGCGACGAGCGCGACCATCACGGCGACGCCGTCGCCATCGGATCGCGACGGTCGGTGCGAAGGAACGCGAGCCACCGCGTCACGCTGCCGACGATGACCATCGTGACGCACGCGAGGAGGACGAACGTCACGATCGCGTTGACCCAGCCGATCGTCCGCGTCGCCGCGTCGCGCGTCATCGGGAGGTAGAGCATGCCGATGCTCTCGACTCCGGCGGTGATCGTCGTCGTGCCGACGAAGACGAGCGGGAGCACCGTGACGAGCGCGTAGCGACGAAGCTTCCCCTCGCGGAGGATGATCGTCGTGCCGATGCAGAGCGCGGTGCACGCGAGGAGCTGGTTCGCGATCCCGAACATCGGCCAGATCGTGGTGACGTTTCCGGTGAGGATCAGGTAGCTCCAACCCGCGACGATGAGGCCGGTCGCGAGGATGGCGCCGGGGAGGCTCGTCGACGCGCCGAGCTCGGGCTTCACACGACCGATCATCTCCTGCATCAAGAACCGACCGATGCGCGTGCCGGTGTCGATCGTCGTCAAGATGAAGAGCGCCTCGAACATGATCGCGAAGTGGTACCAGTACGCGAGGAGCGACTGCATGAACGGCAGGCCGCTGAAGACGCGCGCCATTCCGATCGCGAGCGAAACGCCGCCGCCGGTGCGCGCCGCGACGACCTCGCCCGCGCTGCGCGAGAGCGCCGGAAGATCTTTCACGTGCAGACCGAGGCGCGCGAAGTCGGCGTCGTCGAGCGTCGTCGCGTGCTTCTCGTGCGCCTCGACGTGGAAGCCGAGCGCGGCGAGCGTCGGGTTCGAGAGCGCGAGGAGCTTCGACGCGGGGAGCTTCTTGTCCGCGACGGCGTCGATCGGTTGCGTCGCGTCGAGACCGAGGAGCTCGCGATCGTGCGGCGTGAGCGCGGCGCCCGCGAGCACGAGCTCTTCGCGCGATCGCGCGAGCCCTTCGCCGTGCGTGGTCGACGACGCGACGATCGCGATTTTCGGATCTGTGTTGATCGCGACGTAGTCCTCGGGCGGCATCACGCACGCGGCGATGAGCGCGGTGATTCCGACGAGGCCCTCCATGAGCATCGCGCCGTAGCCGATGGCGCGGCAATTCGACTCCTTGTCGATCATCTTGGGCGTGGTGCCGCTCGCCACGAGCGCGTGAAAGCCGCTGATCGCGCCGCACGCGATGGTGATGAAGACGAACGGGAAGAGCGGACCTTTGAGGATCGGGCCGCCGCCGTGGATGAACTCGGTGACCATCGGCATTTGGATCGGCGGGCGCACGATGACAATGCCGACGACGAGCGCGCCGATGGTGCCTATTTTCAAGTAGCTCGAGAGGTAGTCGCGCGGGCAGAGCAGAAGCCAGACGGGGAGCACGCTCGCGACGAAGCCGTACGTCGCCATCGCGAGCGTGAGCGCTTCGCGCGAGAGCTTGAGGTGCTCGGCGAATTCCGAGTCGGCGACCCACTTGCCGGCGACGAGCGCGACGAGGAGCGCGATGACGCCGAAGAGGCTCGCCTCGCGAATACCGCGCACGCTCCCGCCGCGGATCTTCTGGATGTGGATCCCCATCGCGAGCGCGATCGGGATCGACATGCCGACGGTGAACACGCCCCACGCGCTCTCGGAGAGCGCGCCGACGACGACGTTGCCGAGACCGGCGAGCGCGATGACGACGATGAAGAGGATCGCCACCGCGGTCACGAGACCGAGCGTCGGACCGAGCTCGTCGCGCGCGATCTCCGCGAGCGATCGCCCTTTGCGCCGCGTGCTCGCGACCAAGATGACGAAGTCGTGGACCGCGCCGCCGAGGACGACGCCGAAGAGGATCCACGAGTACCCCGGGAGAAATCCGAACTGCGCGGCGAGCACCGGACCGATCAGCGGACCGGCGCCGGTGATCGCGGCGAAGTGGTGACCGAAGAGGACCCACTTGTTCGTCGGATGAAAGTTGTGGCCGTCGTCGAGCGTGTGCGCGGGCGTGATGCGCGTGTCGTCGAGGCAGAGGACTTTGGCCGCGAGGAACGCGGAGTAGTAGCGGTAGCCGATCGCGAGGACCGCGAGCGCGATCAACATCCACCACGCGGCGTTCAATGCACTACTCGCCGAAGTGGAGACCGATGACCGGTCCGATGAAGAATTGCGTGCCGGAGACGAGCTGCAGCGGGGGCGTTCCGAGCGGAGGGGACGGCGTCCCGTTGCCGAGCGTGCGGTTCGTGTCGCCGGACGCGAAGACCGGATCGCCGACCATCTCGAGGATCGCGAGCGCGCCGATGTGAAACTTCGCGCTCGTCGCGGAGCCGAGGAGGATGCCGAGATCGAGGACGATCATCGGCGCGGTGTACGTCGTCGCCGAGCTCGTGAACGAGCTGCTGAGAGACGCGCCGTTCTTGTCCTTCTGCGCGGCGCCCGTCGCGGTCGCATCGCGTTTATAGACCATGCCTTTGTATTCGATGCCGAGCGCTGCGCCGAAGGTGAAGCGAACGTTGGGATGCTTGCTCGTGACGCGCGCGCCGAGGGCGCCGCCGCCGCCGTAACGATGGAAGCGATAGCTCTCGGTGCGCGCGATGCCAATGTTCGGACCGCTCGCGGTGTCGCCGAACGTCGCGCTCCCGTCCGACGTGTCATACATCCCGAGCGCTAGCCCTTCGACGCCGAGCCATCCGAACGAATAGCCCACGCGAACGCCGAGTCCCGCGCCGAGCGGCGACGACGCTTGGCACGGCTGCGTCGGGCATGACTGCGCGAGGCCGTTCGTGGCGTCTCCGGGCGACGCAACGCCGAAGAAATCCAAGTTCGAATAGATGCCGACGTACGTCGGAGCGACGGGAGCGCCCGCGCCGCCGGCCGCTTTCAAGTGAACGTCCTCGACGGTCTGCGTCTCGCTGACGATGAGCGCGCGCTTGTGCGTCTCGAAGCCTTTGAGCGCGATCGTGAGCTCGTGGCGTCCGACCGGGAGATCGCCTTCCCACGCGCCGCGTCCGACGACGCGCCCATCGACCGCGATCTCCGCGTCGGCGGCGTGCGCGTCGACTTGAACGCGCCCGACCCGCGCGCGAAGCTCGAGCGACACCGGCACGCGCGCGCGACGCGCGACCTCGACCCGTACGGGCGGCGCCGAGACCGACGCACCGCGCGCTTCGATCGTGTGCGATCCCGGCGAGACGTCGCCTTCCCACGACGGACCTGCGCCGACGTCCTCGCCGTCGACGAGGACGCGCGCATCGCCCGCGCCTTTGACGGTGACGACGACGCGTCCGGTCTTCACTTCGGTCTCGAGCGGTCCGTCGATGCTCACGGTCGCGCCGGCTGCGATGTCGACGTCCTTCGTCAGCGTTTCGAAGCCAACCTTCGCGATGACGATCTGATGGCGCTCGAGCTTCACGCGAATCGGCTTCGCGAGCGGCGTCGTGCCGACGTCGCGTCCGTCGATGCGAACCGTCGCACCGGGCTCGGCGATCGTGACGCGAATCGCGCCGGTGAGGAGCGCGAGCTCGGCGACGACATTCTTGATCGTCGCGGTCTCGGCCGCGCTCAACGTCGCGGCGTACTTGTCGAGGAGGTCCGTGTACGCGTCGTACGCCGATGCGAACTCTTGGAGATCGCGGTAGCACTGCGCGACGTTCTTCTGGATGCTCGCACGCGGCGACATCTCGTTCGCGCGCACGAAGAGCGCGAGCGCCTCGCGGAACGCCTTCTCCTTGTAGAGCTTGAGACCGCGCTCGAAGAGCTTCTTGGCTTCGGCGACCGCGGCGGCATTCGGCGGATCGGGCGGCGGAGCAGCGGGCGCCACGCGCGCCGTCAACGCGCACGCAAGCGCGAGCGCGAGCGCCAGTCCGCGGTGCGGCCGATGTCCGCTCATCGGGGAGACGTTACCGCGGAACCGGGAGCGCGCGACGTCAGAACTGCGAAGAGATTCCGGCGCCGCCGACCTGGCGGGCCGAGTTGTCGGGCGCGGTCTTCGAGGGAGGGGCGATCGTGGGGCGGACCGTGGACGCGGAGGCGGTCGCAGTTGCTGTCGAGGTCGAGGTCGCTGCCGAGGTCGAGGTCGCTGCCGAGGTCGAGGTCGGGGTCGGGGGCGCGCTCGCGATCGGGATCGCGGTCGCTACCGCCGCGCTCGACGGCCCCGCCGCCTTCCGCTCCTCCTTCGCGGCCGGGCCGACGACGACGAGGAGGACGATCACTCCGATCCCCAACAGCACCGCCGCCGCGATCACGACGCGCAAGTTTCGCTTTCGTCGTTCGCGTTGCCACGTCGAGTACGTCACCGCGGGGCTCGTCGGCGCGGCGTTCATTGCCGGTAACGCCGCCAGATCCGCCGCCGACGGTCCCGGCGGTCGCATCGACTTCAGCTTCAACGACGATCCGCGAATCTCCGGATAGATCCGCTCGAGCGCTTCACGCACCGCGCGCATGTCGTGCGTGCGCTTGTCGACGTCGTGCTCGAGCATCTGCGCGATCAAATCGTCGAGTTGCGGATCGATCTCCTGCACAACCGACGACAACCGCGCCGCCGGTGTCGACAAGAGCGCGAGGATCGTCTGCTCGTACGTCGGTCGCTCTTCGACGAGGTGCTGCCCCGCGATCGCCTCCCACAGCACGACGCCCAGCGAGTAGACGTCCGTCCGATGATCGACCGACTCGAGCCCCTGCGCTTGCTCGGGCGACATGTACTGCGGCGTCCCGATCGCCATCCCGCGCCGCGTGATGCCGGCGCGGCCTGCTTGATGAAGCTCGCGCGCTTCGCGGAGCATCTTGGCGATTCCGAAATCGACGAGCTTCACCGTCGAGCTCCCGTCGTCGCGTCGCGTGAGGAAGATGTTCGCCGGCTTGAGATCGCGATGGATGATCCCGGCGCCGTGCGCCTTGTCGAGCGCGTACGCCGCCTGCTTCGCGAGCGCGCACGCGAACACCGGATCGAGCTGCGTCTCGCGCGCGAGCACGCGCGAGAGATCCTCCCCCTTGAGGAGCTCCATGACCATGAAGAAGCCGACGTCGGGATCGCGACCGGCGTCGAAGACTTGGATGATGTGCTCGCTCTCGACGGCGCTCGCGCTGCGCGCTTCGGCTTTGAAGCGGCGGACGATTTCGTCGTCGCCCGAGTAGAGCGCGTGGACGATCTTGATCGCGACGCGCTTGCCGATTTCGGTGTGCTCGCCTTCGTAGACGACGGCCATGCCGCCTTCGCCGATGAGCTGGTGGATCCGGTAGCGGCCCGCGATGACGCGCCCCAGATCGTTATCCGGCGCCTCCGCCGGCTCTGCCTCGCCCTCGGCCTGCACCATGACCCACAGATGCTAGCATTCCCGCGCCTTGGGGCGTTTCTTAGGAGCTCACAGCGATGCGAACGACTTCCTTCTTCGGCTTTGGTGCGCTCGTTTTCGCGCTGGGATGCGGCGACGCGGGCTCGACGGCAGCGACACCAGGCACGGGCGACGCGTCGACCGGCGCCGACTCGTCGACCGGCGGTGACGGCTCCGCGGGCGATGGATCGACCAGCGGCTGCGGGACGTGCCCGACCGGATCGACCTGCGGCAGCGCGAACGGGATCGCGGTGTGTCGCGCGGCGTCGGGCATCCCGCTCTTCAAGAACGTGTTCGTCATCGTGATGGAGAACACGTCGAAGAAGACGCTCGATGCCGCGACGAACACGCCGTACCTGAAGGCGCTCGCGCAGTCGGCGGCGATCGGGAGCGACTACCACGGCGTCGCGCACCCGAGCCTCCCCAACTACGTCGCGATGATGTCCGGCGACACGCAAGGGATCTCGTGCGACTGCGATCCGACGGGCAACGCGTGCACGGGGCTCACGTGCAACGCGCTCCTTCATGGCTGCGGTTGCTCGCACGCGGCCGCGAGCATCGCCGATCAGCTCGAGGCGGCGGGCAAAACGTGGAAGTCGTACGCCGAGGGGATGGGGACGCCGTGCAACAAGACGTCGGCCGGCGCGTACGCAACGCGTCACGTGCCCTTCCTCTATTACGACGGCGTTCAGACGAGCGCAGCGCGGTGCGCGTCGCACGTCGTCGACTACGCGGCGCTCGCGGGCGACATGGGCGCGCCGCCGAGCCTCGCGTTCATCGCGCCGAACCTCACGAACGACATGCACGATCCGTTTCCGGCAAACGCGACGAACTTCGCGAACGGCGACGCGTGGCTCTCGACGCACGCGAAGGCGATCCTCGAGTCGGCGGCCTACAAGGCGGGCGGGCTGCTCGTGATCGTGTGGGACGAAGACGACAACTCGGGGATCCCCGCTGCGGACGATCCGGTTCCGATCTTCGTGATGTCGCCGTACGCGAAGACCGGATACGCGAGCGCGACGAAGGCGGATCACTATTCGCTCCTCGCGACCATCGAGGACGGGCTCGGCGTCGGGCGGCTCGGCAAAGCGGCGCAAGCGACGCCGCTCGCGGATTATTTTCCGGCGAAGTGACACGCGAGCGCGTGCGCCCGCTCTTTCGCTTGCGCGGCGCTCGTCGATCGCGGCTTCGCGTCGCCCCATCGTTCGAGGACGACGCCGTACGCGGTGCACGCGCTCGCTTGGTCGCCTTTCGTTTCGAGCGCGCGCCCGAGGAGGAGGTGCGCGCGGACGTGACGGAACGGATCGTCGAGCGCGACGCACATGCGCGACGCGCGGCGGAGCGCGGTGACGGCGCCGTCGATGTCGCCGGCGAAGAAGCGCGTGCGACCGAGCGCCTCTTCGTTGAGGGCCGTGCGCTGCCCGATCGGAATCGGCGCGTACGACGCGAGCACGCGCATCGCTTCGTCGGCGTCGGCCTTCGAAGCGACCTGCGATGCGTACCCGTGGATCCACTCGACGCCGCGGAAGAAGCGGACGCGCGATGCTTGCCGACCCCAGTCGTCGAGGAACGTCGCGCGCGCGGCGCGAAGCTTGTCCTCGTCGATCGTGCCGGCGAGACGCTCGACCTTCAGCATGCGCGCGGTTGCCGCGTCGGGCGATCCGGACCACGCGCCTTGGCGTCGCAGAAAATCTTCCGCGATACGTGCGCCGCTGCGAAGGTCTCCCGTCTCGACCGCGATCTCGACGAGGAGCGTCGCCGCGCCGCCGTGCACCGATGCCGCCGAATCGCTGGAGATCGCCGCGTCGTATTTCTTCGCGAGGTCGAGCGCCTCGTCGAAGCGCCCCGCGAGCGCCGCAAGTCGCGCGTTCGTGAGCAGCTCGTCGCGCGCGCGAACCTCCGCCGGCGCGCGCCGCCACGCCTGCTTCAACGACTCCGCGACCGCCTCGGGCGGCCGACCGAGCGACACCGCCGCGCGCGCGAGCGCTTCGTAGCCGCGAAAGCTCTCCGGGTCCGCGGCGATCATCTGGCGCGCGTCGGGCTCGATCTCCGCGCAGCGTCCGTCGTCTTGGTTCAACCAGATGCGCTCGTTGCGGCAACCCGTCGCGCCGGGAAAGCGTCGCAAGCAGTCGTCGAGGAGACGACGCGCTTCGGCGAAGTCGCCGCGCATCCCGAGCGTCTGCGCCTTCTGACGAAGCGCCGTCATGAAATCCGGATCGACGGCGAGCACGCGGTCGTACGTCGCGAGCGATTTGTCGACGTCGTAACGTCGCTCTTCGTTCGCGAGGAGATAGAGGAGCTCCGCGTCGAGCGGGAAGCGCGCGACCGCGGCGCGCAGGCGACGTTCGATCTCGTCGCTGTCGGCGGGCTCGCGGTTGATGACCGGCTCGAGGACGTCGAGGAGGATCTGATCGTGCTCGGAGAGCGACGCTCGCAGACGCGCGGCCTTTTCGAGATGCGTGCGCGCGTCGGTGACGGCGCCGCGCACGCTGTGGAATTTCGCGAACGCGAGGCGAAGCTCGCCGGCCGCGAAGCTCGGATCGAGGCGCACGGCTTCGCGCATTCCGAGATCGAACTCCTCGAAGTTCCCGTCGCGAAACGCTTGCAGCGCCGTCTTGTAAACGCTCACCGCCGCCGGAACCGACGACTGCGGCGGCGGAAGATCCGAGAGCGACGTCGGCGCTGCGCTCGCACGCGGGGGAGTCGATGACGCGGACGGTGCGCCCGACGCGACGCCAGGCGCAGGCGTTCGCGCGAGGCGCACGCCGCCGATGACGACGGCCATCGCGAGGACCACGCCGAGCGCGTAGTAGAGCGCGCGGCTCGGCTTCGACGCGCGCGCGAGCGGCACGTTGGAGAGCGCGGTCGTCTGCGCTTCGAGGGTCGGGAGCGCCGCGCCCGACAGCTGTGCCGTCTCCACGCTCTCGAGATCGGCGAGGAGATCACGCATCGTCGCGTAGCGATCGTCCGGCTTCTTCTCGAGGCAGCGCACGATGACCGACTCGAGCTGCGGCGTGACGAACGGATTCTTCTTCGACGGCGGCTCGGGAGCGTCGCGCGCCGCCGCGACGAGCAACGCGACCGCCGACGTGCTCTCGAACGGCCGCGCCCCCGCGACCATCTCGTAGAGCATCACGCCGAACGAGAAGACGTCGGCGCGCGCGTCGACCTTCCCCCCCATCGCCTGCTCCGGCGCCATGTACGCGGGCGTGCCGAGCATCTGCCCGGTCTCGGTCACGTTCGGCAGCGGCGTCCCGACGCCCGCGCGCGCCTTCGCCGACGGCGCGTCGACGTGCGTCGTCGCCTCGTTCCCTTGGCTCGACTTCGCGACGCCGAAGTCGAGGACCTTCACCTGCCCGTCCTCCGCGAGCATCACGTTGTCCGGCTTGAGATCGCGGTGGACGATCCCTTTGTCGTGCGCGCGCGACACGCCACGCGCGACGTCCTTCGCGATGCGCACGGCGTCGCGGATCGAGAGCTTCCGCGTCGCGAGCACGTGCCGAAGCGATTGCCCTTCGATGAGCTCCATCGCGATGTAGACCGTGCCGTCGACCTCGCCGACCTCGTGCAC